>MFFN01000002.1 GCA_001777915.1 Candidatus Edwardsbacteria bacterium RifOxyA12_full_54_48
GTTCTTTCTGGCCCTGAGCGTGGAGTCGGGCATCATCCCCATCCGGGATGTGATCTTCGAGCACCGGATGTACCTGCCCCTGGCGGGCTATTGCCTCATTCTGGCCGGGGTCTTCTATCATTTCAAGGACAGGATCAAGCCGGGGATGTCTGTCATCATCTGGGCGGCCCTGATCATCGGCCTGGGGGCCTCGGCCTATGCCCGCAACCAGGTCTGGCGGGACGATCTGCTGTTGTGGCACGACACCGTCACCAAATCGCCCGACAAGGCCCGGCCGCACCTCAATCGGGGCAATGCCTTTATGAAGCTGGGCCGGTATGACCGGGCTTTGGCGGACTACCAGAGAGCGATCGAATCAGACTCCGCCTATGCCCAGGCCTACTATAACCGGGGTTTGATATATGCTGTCGGCCGGAAATATGATCCTGCCAGGCGTGATTTTGTAAAAGCCATCCGACTGAAACCGGAATATATATCAGCCCTCATCAATCTGGGCAATACCTACAACGACACCGGAGAATACCCCGCGGCGATAGAGTATTATAGCCAGGCCCTGAAAATAGACGCCAACGATGCCAACGCCTTGTGCAACCGCGGCCTGGCCTATTTTCGCATGGGAGATCGGACAAATGCCCTGAAGGATTACAACCGGTGCCTGGCAGCGGACAGCGATTTTATCAACGGCTATCTCAACCGGGGACTCCTGTTCCTGTCAGAGGATCACAATGCCCCGGCCCTAAGCGACCTGGACCGCTATATTTCCGTCAACCAGCATAACCCCCGGGTCTATTATTACCGCAGCCAGGCGCTTCTTAAATTGGGCGACACCGTTTCGGCCAGGGAGGATCTTAAGGTTTATAATTCATTATCAGGAAGCAAATAGGGGACGGATATGGAAACAGTGATACAGATCAAAGATCTTACCAAGGTGATCCAGCCGCACTTCTGGTCTAAGAAACAGATGATACTCCAGGGTCTGGACCTGGAGGTCCATTCCGGGGAGATCTTCGGATTTCTGGGGCCCAACGGGGCCGGCAAGACCACCACCATAAAATCGCTGATGGGTATCATCGGCCCCACCTCCGGGCAGATAAGGATCCTGGGGAGAGGCCCCCGGGATACAGCGGTCAAACAGCAGGTCGGCTATCTCCCGGAGACGCCGTATTTTTACGATCATCTTACCGGGCGGGAATTCCTGAACTTCTGCGGCCGTCTTTTTGCGATCCCCAAAAATGACCTCAGGGCAAAAACCAACCGACTGCTGGCCCTGGTCAAGATGGAGGAGGCGGCCGACCGCCAGCTGAGGAAGTACTCCAAAGGCATGCTGCAGCGGATCGGCCTGGCCCAGGCCCTGATCAACGACCCGAAACTGGTGGTGCTGGACGAACCGCTGACCGGCCTGGACCCGATGGGACGCAAGGAATTCAAGGACATCATTGCCGGGCTTAAGGAAAAAGGGACCACGGTGTTCTTCAGTTCCCATATCCTGCCCGATGCCGAGACCATCTGCGACCGGGTGGCCATCATCAATAAGGGGAAAGTGCTCAGGGTCGGCAGGCTGGACGAACTGCTGGATGCCAAGCTGAGATCGGTCGAACTGATCTGCCGCGGCCTGACGGCCGAAGGTCTGAATAAAATTAAAAAACCGGCAAGCACTTCAAATCAGAACGGCGATGAACATATTCTGACCTTTCCGGAGATGTCTCCCGCGAACAATGCGGTTCGGGAGGTCCTGGCTTCCGGGGGGCAGGTGGTCTCCCTGAACCCGCTCAAGGAAAGCCTGGAGGAATATTTTGCCAGGGAGGTAAGCAAAGATGCCTAAGATATTCGCCATCGCCAGGAATACCTTCACCGAGGGCATCCGGGCCAACACCCTTTATGTGATGATCGCCTACGGCCTGCTGATACTGCTGGGCCTGACCGCCCTGACCCCCCTGGCCCTGGGGGAGCAGGGGCGGATCCTCAAGGACCTGGGCCTGGCCGGCATAGAGGTGATGGGAATGATGGTGGCCATTATTGTCGGGACCACCCTGGTATACAAGGAGATCGAGAAACGCACCATCTATGTGCTGGTATCAAAACCCTTGTCCCGTTCCCAGTTCCTGGCCGGAAAATACCTGGGGATGGAGATGCTGTCCGCCGTGATGGTGGGCCTGATGACGGTCATTTTCTATGCCGGCCTGCTGATGATGCGGCAGGACAAACTGGCGGTATTCATGGTCCCGATATTTCTTATCTTCATCAAAATATCCATCATCAACGCCGTGGCCTTGTTCTTCTCCAGCCTGGCCTCGCCCATCCTGGGGGCGGTTTTCACCTTCTGCCTTTACCTGGCCGGGACCCTCAGCCGGGATATTTTGGAGCTGGCCCAGAGGCTGAGCATTCCCTCCGTCAGCCTGGCCGTGAAGGCGGTATATTACCTGCTGCCCAACCTGGGAAACCTGGATGTCAAGAACCGGATCATCTACGACCAGCAGATAATCTGGCCCCAGATATGGTGGGGGATAAGCTACAGCCTGGCCTACATACTTTCCGTCATGCTGATAACCGTAATGGCCTTTGAAAAAAAGGATTTCAAATGAGATCCCTGCCCAGGACATATCTTTCCCAGACCATATTATGGATGCTGCTGCTGGCATCGGGGCTTTTGGTATTCACCAGCCAGAACAGCCTTGACCGGATGAAGGCCGCCGATGGCCAGCAGGGGGAGCTGCTGTATTTCCCCTCGGCCCGCTTCACCAGGGCCGCCGCCTTCGGTTTCACCAACCTGGCGGCCGACGGGATCTGGCTGCAGATGATCCAGTATTACGGCCAGCATTCTCTGAGCGACCGGGAATACAAGTACCTGGGGCATATGTTCGATCTGCTGACCTACCTGGCGCCGCAATTCACAAAGGCCTACAACTTCGGGGCGCTGTTATTGGTAAGCGATGCCCGCGATCCGGCCGGAGCGTTAAAGTTATTGGATAAAGGGATATCTTTGAACCCGGAGGAATGGTCGATACCTTTTACCAAAGGGTTCATCAATTACATTTTTTTGGGCGATTACCGGGAGGCCGGCCGGTGGTTCACCATCTCCTCCCGCCTATCCGGCGCCCCGGAGATGGCCGGGCGTTTCGCCGCCTTCGCTATGAAAAAAGGCGGAGATATCAACACCTCCCGGGAACTGTGGATGGAGATCTACAACAAGAGCCGGAACCAGACCGAAAAAGAAATAGCCAAGATGTATATAGATGAGATCGACCGGCAGCTGATCATCGAGAAGCTCAACGGGGTCATCTCGGCCTACCATGCGCAAAAAGGCGAATGGCCGGGCGGGCTGCAGCAACTGGTGTCGGGCGGATATCTGAGGTATGTTCCCGCCGATCCCTTGGGAGGTAAATTCATATTGAACCGGGGGCGGGATAAGGTGATCGCCATAGGCGGCAGGAATAAGAAAAATAAGGTTGAATAGTTTTTAGTTATGTAATATCATTACCGGAATAAAACTTGATCAGGAAAGATCCAATCCGCAGATTACGCAGATGAACGCAGATAGATATAAAAGAAGGGATACTGATAAAAGGGATTTAGAGACCTATGCAATAATTGGTGCCGCAATGAATGTTCACAAAGAACTGGGGCAGGGGTTTTTAGAACCGGTTTATCAGGAAGCTTTGGCCATTGAAATGAAAAGGCTTGATATCCCTTTTCAACGTGAATGCACCATTCAGATATTTTACAAGGGCCAGAAAATGGATGCATTCTATCGTGCGGATTTCATTTGTTTTGGATCAATTATAACTGAAGTGAAGGCATTGTCAACTATGAGCGGCACCGAAGAAGCACAGGTAATAAATTATCTAAAAGCCACCGGCCTCAAGAAGTCTTTATTGCTAAATTTTGGCAAACCACGGCTAGATTATAAACGTCTTATCCTGACTAAATAGAATCTGTGCCACTCTGCGAACATCTGTGGATAAAACAAAGAGGTTACTTATGAACTGGAAGATATTCGGAGCGGCTTTCCTGACCCTGTTCCTGGCCGAGCTGGGCGACAAGACCCAACTGGCTGTCATCACCATGAGCGCCGAATCCAAAAGCTGGCTGTCGGTGTTCCTGGGCGGCAGCCTGGCATTGATATGCGTGACCCTGATCGGGGCGCTGTTCGGGCAGGCCATCATCAAGGTCATCCCGCAGAACATCCTGCATTACATCGCCGGGGGGCTGTTCATAGTGATGGGCATCCTGGCCATCCTGGGGAAATTATAAACCTTACCCACTAAAGTACACTAAATAACACGAAAATATATTTATTTTGGTTTTCGTGTATTTCGTGCCTGCGCGCTGAAGCGCTTTGGCGCGCAAGCGTGGGCAAAAAAAGTGGGGAAAATAATAACGGAGAGATATATGAAGTTTGCAGCCAAGATGGAGAAACTGAAGGTCGAGACCGCCTTCGAGATGATGGCCAAGGCCAAGAAACTGGAGGCCGAGGGCAAGAAGATCATCCACCTGGAGATCGGCGAGCCGGATTTTGACACCCCCAGGAACATCAAGGAGGCCGCCAAGAAGGCCCTGGATGCCGGCCAGACCCACTACGGGCCGTCGGCCGGCCTGCCCGAGCACCGTCAGGCCATCGCCCAGTATTACTCCCAGCAGATCGGTGTCCAATACGGGCCGGAGAACGTGGTGGTGACCCCGGGGGCCAAGCCCATCATGTCCTTCGCCATCACCGCCCTGCTGGAAGAGGGCGACGAGTGCCTGGTGCCGGATCCCGGCTTTCCCATCTACCAGTCCATGGTCAAGTTCAACGGCGGGGTGCCGGTGCCGCTGCCGCTGAGGGAATCCAACGATTTCCGGCTGGACGTCAATGAGCTTAAATCCAAGATCACCAAGAAGACCAAGCTGATCATCATCAACTCGCCCCACAACCCCACCGGCGGGATACTGACCCGGGACGACCTGAAGGCGGTGGCCGATATTGCGGTCAACAATAATATTCCGGTGCTGGCCGACGAGATCTACGACCGGATGATCTACGAAGGCCAGTTCGAGAGCATCGCCCAGTTTCCGGGCATGAAGGACCTGACCATCATACTCAACGGCTATTCCAAGACCTACGCCATGACCGGCTGGCGGGTGGGCTACGGCCTGATGCCGGTGGAGCTGGTGGGGCACATGGCCCAGCTGATGACCAACATCAACTCCTGCACCGCCACCTTCAGCCAGATCGCCTGCATCGAGGCCCTCAAAGGCCCGCAGGACGAGGTAACCGCCATGATGACCGAGTTCAAGAAGCGCCGGGATTTCATCGTCGACCGCATCAACCGGATACCAAAACTGTCCTGCCGCAAGCCGGCCGGGGCCTTCTACATCTTCGTCAACATCAAGCAGACCGGGATGGACTCCCGCAAGTTCACCGACTTTCTGTTGAACGACTGCGGGATCTGCGCCCTGGCCGGGGCCAACTTCGGGGCCGAGGGCGAGGGCTACGTCCGCTTCTCCTACGCCAACACCATCGAGAACCTGGCCGAGGCGGCGGATAGGATAGAGAAGGCCCTGTCCAGGAAGTAAATAAACCATCTATTGGGAGGACGAAATGGACGAGTTGACAGCTGTTAAGCTGGCGATACGTATGGAGGAAAAGGCCGCCCTGTTCTACAGCGAAGCGGCCAGGCAGACCAACGATCCCCAGGCCAAAAAGATCCTGGGGAAATTTTCGGAGGACGAAGAGAAGCATGGGCAGTTCCTTCAGACCCTGGTGGATAGCTATTACATCAAGAACGGGAGTTTCGATCCTCCGGATCTGACGGCCACCGAGTATCCAGTCAACAAAGACGGCCCGATCTACGGCAAGAGCATGAAAGAACTTTCCAGCCATCCGGAACCCGTGGCGGCGGCAGTGGAAAAATTCGCCCTGGCCGAGGGGGAGGCCATAGCACTTTACCGCAAGCTCTCCGCCGAGAGCCAGGACAAGGCCCTGTCCGAGTTCTTCGCCAAGCTGGCCGACTGGGAGCAAAGGCACCTGGACCTGCTGCGGAAGCAGGGCGAGTCCTTCAGGGCCCAGCGGACCTGACCAAGCCAGCCGACCGGACAGAAAAAGCTTTGGCCGATTAATTTTTACCGCAAAGACACGAAGATCGCAAAGGGTTTCAAAGAAATACTTTACACTATGGATAAAAATTATCTTTCCTGGTTCAAGGCCCTCGACATCGCCCTGCAGGACCGCAGGGACTGCTTTCATCTGTTGTCCAGCAACGTCTATGAACCGCTGGACATGCTGGAGAATCACATCAAGCAGAACTGGGACGAGCTGCGGCGGCTGCAATCATACAACAACGACTGGGGGCACCCGGTGCTCAAACAGCTGATAGCAGCCCGCTACGGGGTCAAGCCCGCCAATATCCTGCTGACCAACGGCTGCACCAACGCCACCTATCTGGCCATAATCTCCCAGGTCAAGCCCGGCGACACCGTCATCTGCGAGACCCCGGCCTACCAGCCGATGTGGCAGACTGCCGAGCTGTTGGGCGCAAAGGTCAAATGGCTGAAGCGCCGGCCTCCGCACTACGGGGTGGATCCCGATGAACTGGCCGGCCTGATCGATAAAAAGACCAGTTTGGTAGTCCTGACCAACCTGCACAACCCCAGCGGGGCGCATCTATGCAAAAAGGAACTGGCGAAGATAGCCCGGGCGGTGAGACGGAAGAACAGAAAGACCCGGATCCTGATGGACGAGGTCTTCCGCGACTTCGTGCCTGACCAGCCGGCCTGCACCATTGATCAGGTCTACCTCTCCACCGGCAGCCTGTCCAAGGTCTACGGGCTGAGCCACCTGGAATGCGGCTGGATCCTGGCCGATAAGAAGACCATCGATCGCATCTCTCCGTACTTCGTGCTGTCCGATGGCAACGGCTCGCGCTATCTGGAGTCCATGTCGGCGGTGGTGTTTGAATATCTCGACACATACTTATCCCGGTCTCAGGACATCGTGGCCCGCAACCGGAAGGAGCTGGTCAAGGCGGCCGGACCGCTGATAAAAGAAGGCCTGATATCAAACGACATTCCGGAACAGGGCTGCATATGGTTCCCAAAAATTGCCGGTTACAGGAATGCCGGCAAACTGACAGACCTGCTGGCCAGGAGATACCAGGTCTATGTGGTGCCGGGAAAATTCTTCGGCGACGCCGGCAGGATCAGGATCGGCTTTGGGGGTGAGGCCGCCTTGGTCTCCCGGAGCCTGAAAAAATTCACCGACGCCTTGCGGTTGGAAGATAAATCAGTGAGATGAGGTGAAACATGCCAAAGACCAAGGGAACCGGGATCGTCTGGCTGCGCGAACTGATCGAGTACCAGGGGGCGGAGGCCGAACAGCAGGTGGCCAAAGCCCTTTCACCGGAGGATTACAAGAACTACCGGGCCGCCATGCCCATTAACTGGATCTCCGAGGAATCGGCCACCAACATCTACCGGGCGGCGGGCAACATCCTTTTTGCCGAGAAGGCAAATGTACTGGAGGAAGTGGGCCGGGGGATGGCCAAGAACAACATGACAGGGATCTACAGCATCTTCCTGAAACTCGTCACCATTCCCTTCATGCTCAAGCAGGCCTCCCGGCTGTGGAAGACCTACCACGACTCCGGGAAGGCCTCGGTGGAGGAGGCCCAGGGCCAGAACCGGATCACCTTCAAGGTGTCCGACTTTTCCGAACTGCCCAAGGAGATGAGGCAGGTTTTGAGGGGCTATATCCTGGGGCTGTCGGAGCTGGTCAAGGCCCAGAACACCAGGGTGGAGCTTGATGAATCGGATCCCGGTGAATGGCGGTGGGTGATCACCTGGCAATAAAGGTATTTCCAACCGTATAAAATATATTGATAATTGGCCGCAAGTTTGATATCATTACGTTCAGTTGTTAGAACTTAGTTGCTGGATAGCAGTATTTCTTGGCGTGGGGCTGTAGCTCAGTTTGGTAGAGCGGCGCGTTCGCATCGCGTAGGTAGAGGGTTCGAATCCCTTCAGCTCCACCATGTTTAAAAGAGAACCCGGGGCTAACGTAGTTAGCAGGGTTCTCCGCCGGCAGCATATATACTCCAAAGGCAGACAATAGTCCGCCGCAGGAGGGCAGTAATGCTATGGGGTTGGGCGACGGCGGATGCGCCGCAGGCGCAGAATCCCTTCAGCTCCACCAGACTACGCCGTAAAAGCATAAATATTATGCAGGCTTCGTCTGGCGGGCCAGACCTCTCTCTCGATCACTCTCCGCATCGGGGAGGGAAGGGCGGGGTCGGATCAAAGGGATGCAAACTGATAAGGGGTTATATCGGCCTGCATTCGTTGCGATCAGTTTACATTAACAATATATATTTAAGGAGATGGAAATGGCAAAGAGGGTCTACAACTTTTCGGCCGGTCCGGGAATGCTGCCCGAGGCGGTGCTGAAGAAAGCCGCCGAGGAAATGCTGGACTACCAGGGCTCGGGAATGTCGGTAATGGAAATGAGCCATCGCTCCAAGGTCTACCAGTCCATAATCGACGGCGCCGAGAAGGCGATACGAGATCTGATGAACATTCCGGCCAATTACAAGGTGCTGTTCCTGCAGGGCGGGGCCTCCACCCAGTTCGCCATGATCCCCCTGAACCTGCTGAAGAAATCCAACAAGGCCGACTATGTCAACACCGGGGAATGGGCCAGCAAGGCCATCGCCGAGGCCAAGCGCTACGGCGACATCAAGGTGGTGGCCAGCTCCGAGCCGGAGGTGTTCAACCACCTGCCGGAACTCGATCCCAAGGAGTTCCGCCCCGACGCCGACTATTTCCATATGACCACCAACAACACCATCTTCGGAACCTCCTGGAAGAAATACCCCGACACCAAGGGCGTCCCGCTGGTGGTGGACATGTCCTCGGACATCCTGTCAAAGGTGGTGGACATCAGCCAGTTCGCCCTGGTCTATGCCGGGGCCCAGAAGAACATGGGTCCGGCCGGGGTGACCGTGGTCATCATCCGGGACGACATGATCGACTTCTCCAAGCCCGAGACCCCCACCATGCTGAAGTACAAGACCCACGTGGACGGCGCCTCGATGTACAACACCCCGCCCTGCTTTGCGGTCTACATGGTCAAGCTGGTGTGCGAGCATGTGCTGGCCCTGGGCGGTGTGGCGGCCATGGAGAAGATCAACAATCAGAAAGCCGGCCTGCTTTATGAGGTTCTAGACAATTCCAAGCTTTTCAAGTGCCATGTCCAGAAGAAGGAGGACCGCTCCCTGATGAATATCCCCTTCCGGACCCCGTCCGAGGAATTGGACAAGAAGTTCCTGGCCGAGGCCGCCAAGGAGGGACTGACCACCCTCAGCGGGCACCGCAAGACCGGCGGGATGCGGGCCAGCATCTACAACGCCATGCCGCTGGAGGGGGTGGAGAAGCTGGTGGAGTTCATCAAGAAGTTTGAAAAGGCAAATTCCTAGTGATCTGATATTGGACGCTGATCAACGCTGATTCTATCCGATAACTAAGGCTGGAATCTGTTCATAAACCGCCCCGCAAAAGCGGGGCGGTTTATGATTGACTTTTAACGGCCCTTTTGCTAATATAAATCAAGTTTTTATCAAAAGGAAAATAATGTGAAGACAAAACTTAACATGGTGTATTGGAAAAGCAAGAAATTCTGGGTAGGCAAACTAATGGAGTATCCGGAGATCATGACCCAGGGTTTGACCCTGAAAGAGTTAGAAGCCAACATGCGGGATGCCTACCAGGTGATGGTTCTGGACGACATTCCGGCCGAGCATAAGGTGAAGGAACTTGCCCTTACGATATGAAACGGAAGGACCTTATAAGGGTGCTTCATAAAGCCGGTTGTGAACTACAACGGAGCGGCGGTAGGCATGATCTTTACCTGAACCCCTGAACGGGCAAGAAACAGCCCATTCCCCGGCATTCCGAGATTGATCAGAACCTGGCCAAACATATAATCAAAATATTATCATAAACATTCAGGAGGCAACCATGTCCAAGAAGGTATTATTGGCCACCGAAAAGCCCTTCGCCAAGGCGGCGGTGGAAGGTATCTCCAAGATATTCGCCCAGGCCGGCTACGAGCTGGTCAAGCTGGAAAAATACACCGACAAGGCCGACCTGCTCAAGGCCGCGGCCGACGTGGACGCCATGATCATCCGCTCGGACAAGGCCGATGCCGCGGTGATCGAGGCCGGCAAGAACCTGAAGGTCATCGTCCGGGCCGGGGCCGGCTACGACAACATCGATCTGGCGGCGGCCAGCGCCAAGGGGATCTGCGCCATGAACACCCCGGGGCAGAACTCCAACGCGGTGGCCGAACTGGCCCTGGGAATGATGGTCTTCCTGGCCCGCAACAAATTCACCGAGGGCAACGGCTCGGAGCTGAGGGGCAAAAAGCTGGGCATCCACGCCTATGGCAACGTGGGCAGGCTGGTGGCCGGCATCGCCAAGGGCTTTGGCATGGAGATCTGCGCCTTCGATCCCTTCGTGGAAAAGGCCAAGATGGAGGCCGAGGGGGTCAAGGTCTTTGATAAGATGGAGGACCTCTATTCCCAGTGCGATTATGTCTCCCTGCACATACCGGCCAACGACCAGACCAAAAAGTCCATCAATTATGATCTGCTGGCCAAGATGAAGAAGGGTGCGGCCCTGATCAACACCGCCCGCAAGGAAGTGATCGACGAGGAGGGCCTGAAGAAGGCCATGGCCGAGCGGGAGGACCTGAAATACGCCACCGACATCGCACCGGACTGCCACGCCGAGATCGCAGAGAAGCTGGGCAACCGCTATCACGCCACCAAGAAGAAGATGGGGGCCGAGACCTCGGAGGCCAACATCAACGCCGGGCTGGCGGCCGCCAACCAGATCGTCAAGTTTTTGGAGCAGGGCGATAGGACCTTCCAGGTGAACAAATAATCCACCCAACCCTCCCCCGAGGGGAGGGATTTGGGAAAGGTCAAGACAGGGCCAATCGGGTCCTGTCTTTTTTATTGCTTTTTGGGCGATAATTGTCTAATATATACCCTGATCATATAATAGGTAATCTTATCAAAGCAGGCGGATAATGGGCGGATTTTTCGGAAATATTTCAAAGGCCGATTGTGTCCGGGATCTTTTTTACGGCACGGATTACCATTCCCATCTGGGCACCAAAAGAGGAGGGATGGCGGTCCTCACTCCCGGGGGTTTTACCAGGAAAATCCACAACATAGAGGCCGATTATTTCAGGGCGAAATTCGAACCGGAACTGGGTAGATTCAGCGGCAACAGCGGCATCGGAATCATCAGCGATTTCGACGCCCAGCCGCTGATAATAAAATCACACCTGGGGGAATTCGGCATCGTCACGGTCGGGAAAATGAGCAATTTAACCGAGCTGGAAGACCGGGCCTTTAAAAGCCACCAGCATTTCTCCGAAACAGGCGGCAAGGGAACCAGCCCTACGGAGCTGGCGGCCATGCTGATATCCGAGGGAAAAACTTTTGAAGAAGGGCTGGTCAACCTGCAATCCCTGATCAAGGGTTCATGTTCGGTTCTGCTGCTGACCGGCCAGGGCATCTATGCCGCCCGGGACAGATTGGGCAGGACCCCGGTCGTATTGGGCAGAAAGGACGGGGCCTGGGCCGCGGCTTCGGAATCCAGCTCCTTTCATAATCTGGGATACAGCATCGAAAGGGACCTGGGCCCCGGGGAAATTGTTTTGATAACGGCAGACGGCTGTGCCCAAAAGGCGAAGCCGGGCGATAAAATGCAGATCTGCTCGTTCCTCTGGGTGTATTACGGCTACCCCAGCTCGAACTACCAGGGGATCAACGTTGAACAGTGCCGATACAAATGCGGCGCCTTTCTGGCCCGGGATGATGACGCAAAAATCGATTACGTTGCCGGCATCCCTGATTCCGGGGTGGGCTATGCCATAGGATATTCCAACGGGAAACAGATCCCCTATATGCGCCCCTTGGTAAAATACACCCCGACCTGGCCCAGGAGTTTTATGCCCCAGAACCAGGCCACCAGGAACCTGGTGGCCAAGATGAAGCTGATCCCCAATCAGCAGATCATCAGGGATAAAAGCATTGCCTTCTGCGAGGACTCCATAGTCAGGGGGACCCAGCTGCAGGACAACGTTCAGGTTATTTATGATTTCGGGGCCCGGGAAGTGCATATGAGAGTGGCCTGCCCGACCTTGCTTTTCTCGTGCGATTTCCTGAATTTCTCCACATCCCATTCCATCCTGGATCTGGCCGGCAGAAGGGCGATTAAGGAACTGGAGGGGGCCGATGACAAACACCTCGCTGAATATGCATTGAATGGCTCGGAAAGAAATGCCGCCATGACGGAGAAAATACGGCAGCGTTTAAAGCTGAGCACCCTGAAATACCAGAGGATGGATGACCTGGTCAACGCCATCGGGCTTCCCAAAGAGGACCTTTGCACCCACTGCTGGGATAATAGCAGCTATTCTTGATTGCGCTGCATGCCCGCTTCATTTGCACCGATAATCTACCATGGCCTAAACCCAGACCCTTCCCGATGCGGGAAGGGTCTTTTTATAGGTTGAAATTTGGGCGAAAATGTAATAGAATTAACCTTCATTTGATCAAACAATAGTTTAAAATATAAACATCAGGAGCACACATGGCAATCGTTCTACCGTTCAAGGCGGTCCGCCCCAAAAAGGAGTTCGCCAGGGACATCGCCGCGCCGCCCTACGACGTGGTCAACAGCGATGAGGCCCGGGAGCTGGCCCAGGGCAACGACAAGAGCTACCTCCACATCAGCCGCCCGGAGATAGATCTGGACCCCAGGACCGACGAGCATGCCGACCAGGTCTACGGCCAGGGGAAGATCAATTTTGAAAAATTCAAGACCAACGGCTGGCTGTTCCAGGAGCAAAAGCCCTGCTTCTACATCTACAAGCAGATCATGGGCGGCCACCAGCAGATCGGCCTGGTGGCGGTGGCCTCGGCCGAAGACTATGATAAGGATGTGATCAAGAAGCACGAGCACACCCGGCCGGACAAGGAGGATGACCGCACCCGGCACATCGGCACCATCAATGCCAACACCGAGCCGGTGTTCTTCACCTATCCGGCGGTGCCGACCATAGACTCAATGATCAATGACTGGATCAAGCAGACCCCGGAATACGATTTCACCTCGGACGACGGAGTCAAGCACACCCTGTGGGTCTGCGATGACGACCAGGTCATCGAGGCCCTGAGATCCGAATTTGCCAAGATGAAATACATGTACGTGGCCGACGGCCACCATCGCAGCGCCGCCGCCTGGCGGTTGTGGAAGGAGCGTAAGGCCAAGAATCCCAAGCACACAGGGAACGAGGAGTACAACTTCTTTTTGACAGTGATCTTCCCCGACAACCAGATGAACATCATGGCCTACAACCGGGTGGTCAAGGACCTGAACGGCAATTCCAAGGACGAGTTCCTTGAGAAGCTCGGCCGGAAGTTCACCGTAAGCGAGAAGGCCCCGGATGTGCCGGGAGCCAATTTGAAATTTTCCATGTACCTGGACGGCAAGTGGCATCTGCTGGCCGCCAAGGACGGCAGCTATGATGACAAGGATCCGGTAAAACGGCTGGATGCCTCGATCCTTCAGGACAATTTGCTTCATCCTGTCCTGGGCATAGATAATCCCCGCACCGACCAGCGGATCAACTTCGTGGGCGGGATCCGGGGGACCAGGGAGCTGGTCAAATTAGTGGATTCCGGCAAATATGCGGTGGCCTTCTCCCTGCACCCGGTGAACATCAGACAGCTGATCAGTGTGGCCGATTCCGGTCAGGTGATGCCGCCCAAGAGCACCTGGTTCGAGCCGAAGCTGAGAAGCGGGCTGTTTGTGCATCAGTACGATTGACCTTTGCCAATCAACTAAAAGTTCCGATATAAAATTCGGAACTTTGTTGTTTTTATCTTAAAATATAGGCCGGTTTATGGTATAATAAATTTCAAAATTTAATATACCCGCCGGAACACAAATCCCCCGAGCCTATTTTTGTGCATTTAGTGGGGAATTTACTTAAGGATTTTTGAATATGTGCGGAGTTTGCGGGGTCTATAATTTCGACAAGGCTTCCGAGATGCTGTACCTGGGAATTTTTGCCCTGCAGCACCGGGGGCAGGACAACGCCGGGATGGCGGTCTGGGACGGCCGGGAGGTGAGGATCCACAAGGACAAGGGGCTGGTGTTCGACATCTTCAAGCCCGAGGTGCTGGCCGCCCTGCCGGGCCGGGTGGCCATCGGCCATACCCGGTACCCCACCGCCGGGGACAGCTCCCTGGTCAACGCCCAGCCCCATCATGCCGACACCAGGGACGGCCGGATGGTGATCGTCTCCAACGGCGACGTCACCAACATGCTGGAGCAGACCCGCTACCTTAAATCCCAGGGATTCACCCCCTATGGCTCCAACGATGCCGAGGTGATCGTGGCCTCGATCGCCTGCTATTACGAACAGAGCGGGGATGTCGCCCGGGCCATAGAGATGATGATGGACAATGTCCAGGGCAGCTATTCGGCCATTTTACTGTTCCGGGGTGATATGTACGTCTTCCGGGACCCCCTGGGCATCCGGCCGCTTTCCCTGGGGAAATCAGGCGAAGGAATGGTATTCGCCTCGGAGAGCTGCGCCATCGAGACCATGGGGGGCAGCTACCAGCGGGACATCGAGCCGGGAGAGCTGTTCATCGTCAAACCCGGCGGCACCGAGAGCCGGAGGCTTAAAAAGATGCCCAGCTACAAACACTGCGTGTTCGAGCACATATATTTTTCCCGCCCGGACAGCGTGGTCTACGGCGAGAGCGTGGCCCAGAAACGGTTCATGTTCGGCCAGAAACTGGCCCAGGAGAGCCGGGTGCTGTCGGAATTCGTGATGCCGGTGCCGGACTCCTCCAATAATGCCGCCCTGGGCTATGCCGACCAGGCGGGGATCCCCTTCAAGCTGGCCCTGATCCGCAGCCATTACATCGGCCGGACCTTCATCGGCTCCTCCCAGGCCATCCGGGATTTCGCCGTCAAGCTCAAGTTCAACCCGGTCAAGAGCCTGATCCGGGGCAAGAAGGTGGGGGTGGTGGATGATTCCATCGTCCGGGGCACCACCTCCAGGAAACTGATGAAGTTCATCCGGGAGGCCGGGGCGGAGGAGATCCACTTCCGGATAGCCTCGCCGCCCATAAAACATCCCTGCTTTTACGGGGTGGATACCCCCCGAAGGCACGAATTGATAGCCTCATCCCAGTCGGAGGAGCAGATAAAAGAGTTCGTGGGGGCGGATACCCTTTGTTACCTGTCCCTGGAGGGCCTGAAATCATGCCTGAAGGAGCCGGAGAACTACTGTTATGCCTGCTTGGACGGCCGTTATCCCATCGACCCGCCGCCCGACAAATAGTATTTTATATTTCAGGCCGGACCATAGGGTTAAAAAATAAATTTATTATAAAAAAATCTTGACTTTGGCCCCCAATTATGAGAACATTTTCAAAAAGAAGGAGTAAAAGTATGCTCAATCTCAGGAAGCTTGTTTTGTTACTGATTGTGGCCCTGATCCTGCCTGCTACAACATATGCCGGCGGCAAGTGGTATAACTACTACGAGGACGGTCAGAAATACATGAAGCTGGGCAGCTGGGACCGTGCCATTGACGAGTTCCGCAGCGCCGCTTCTTTGGAATTCAAAGATAAACCCCAGTTCCGGATGTACGGGATGCATTTCATGGACTATTTCCCCCACCGGGAGATGGGTATCTGTTATTACAACCTGGGCGACGCGGCCAATGCCAAGAAATCCCTGGAGCTATCCATGGCCTTTTCCCCCTCCAAACGGGCCCGGGAATATCTGGACAAGCTCTCCAGAGGGGATGCCCCGTCGGCCGCCTCGCTTACCCCCTACGTCGACCGGGATGAGGAAAAGCGCCTGGCCCGGGAGAGGGAGCAGATAGAGCGGGAGAAGAAACGGCTGGCCGAGCAGGCCGCCGCCCTGGAACGGCAGAAGAAGGAGGCCGATGAGTCCACCTCCAAGAAGGTGGCCATGGAAGAAAAGCGGATCGCCGCGGAAAGGGAGCGCCTGGCCCGGCTGGAGGCCGAGAAGACCGCCAGCAGATCCAGCGATGCCGGCACCCTGCCGGTGGGGGCCCTGACCTACGACCCCACCCGGGTCACCCAGGTGGGATCCCGGCTCTCCATAGCGGTTCTGCCCTTCGAGAACAAGGGGGGGGATGCCACCATCTCCAGCACCGTCCAGGACAAGATGATCACCTCGCTGTACAGCCTGAAAAGATTCAAGATCATAGAGCGGTCCCAGATCGACAAGGTGATGAACGAGCAGAAGCTGGGCATGACCGGGGCCATAGACCCCGACCGGGCGGTCAAGGTGGGCAAGATGATCGGGGTGGACGCCATTCTGATCGGCTCCATCTCCTCCACCGCAACCGGGGTGGGCATGGATGCCCGGCTGATAGACACCGAATCCGGGGTGATCATCACCGCCAAGGACGCTTACAGCCCCAAGAACTCCCTGCAGGACGTCAAGAACATGGCCACCGACATCTCCATTCAGGTCTACAACGACGTTCCGCTGGTGGAGGGTTATGTCATCAGGGCCGACGTGCCGACCATCGTGCTGGATGTGGGCTCGGCCAAGGGGATGCGCAAGGGCATGAAGATGGTGGTCTACAAGGAGGGCGACGCCATCACCCACCCGGTGACCGGGGAGGTCCTGGGGAAACAGGTCACCAAGATGGGCGAGCTGCTGCTGACCGAGGTCCAGGCCAAGATGTCAGATGCCCAGGTGGTGGAGAAGGAACCGGGCCAGACCTTTACCGTGGGCAACAAGGTGGTGGCCAAGTAGACCTCACCCCTTTGAAGGGTATTCTTCGACAGGATTTACATGATTTCCAAAACCGGGATCAAGGTGTACGTCTTCGTCAGGCTGGCACAATATGTCATTCCACACCATAGGCGCATTTCGGCTATATTGTCATTCCCGTGCAGACGGGAATCCAGTGTCTAAAAAATAATTTTAAATTTATAATTCGTAATTCATAATTAAGAAGGGAGGTGGGGTGCGTTCTTGTTAATGCCGATTAATTTGAAAACTTGGTAATTTAATTTTAATCAAATATTAATCTGGAGGAACTCACAATGCGCAAATTGGGTTTGGTTTTATTTGCATTCGGTTTTCTGTTTGCAAATGCCTACGCTTTGGATCTGAATATATCCGGAGCGGGCGCCCGAGCCAAGGGCATGGGCGGGGCCTTTATCGGCGTGGCCGATGACGCCACGGCCGTATCCTGGAACCCGGCCGGCCTGGCTCAATTGGACAAACCCGAAGCCTCGGCGGTGGGTTTATTCAATATGACCAAATTTACCAACACCTGGGATTATAACGACGGCACTGATCCAACTTGGAACTATAGTGGTGATGATGAAAATTCAGCCAAACATATCGCTCTGAATTTCTTCAGTCTGGTATTGCCCGTTAAGATGGCTGAGAGAAATTTGACCTTTGCAGTGGCCTATCAGCGGATGGTTGACTTCGGATCGGTGGAAAGCGACACTGGAACCAGTGCTTCGGGCCACTGGGAGCAGGAAGATAAGTTTACCGGAGGCATAGATGCCATAACTCCGGCCATTGCGATTCAGATCGTTCCCCAATTATCGGTCGGTTTGGCGGCTAATATCTTGGTCAACGGGGCTACCCTTACCCAGGATAGGGTATATGACAACAGCGCTTATTATTACAATTATGAGGAGTCGATGGACTTCTCCGGTTTCAGTATGAATGCCGGGGCTCTGGCTACTTTGAACAAAAATTTAAGCATCGGCGCTTCCTTCCGCTTTCCCTTTACCATGTCCCGGACCGGCAAATGGTCAGAGGAATGGTCATATATAAGCGGGTCCGGCACCGATGGGGAAAAATTGCTTGATCCCCAAAGAGAATGGACCATGCCAATGATGATCGGCACCGGCCTTGCCTTAAGACCCACCGAAAATCTGACTTTGGCCTTTGATTTTGAACATCGGGGATACAGCGGCACCGAATATACTTACTATTACGAAATTCTGGGCGTTGAGTATGATACCACTTACAATGCCGGCTGGATGAGCACTAATCAGTTCAGGGTCGGCTTGGAATATCTGTTCATAGGGCAAAACGCCATATTCCCGGTAAGGCTGGGCTTTAAAACCAATCCACAATTAGACCCCGAAGTTACTTGGAACCAGACCACCACCGGCTGGTCGGCTGACAGTGCGGCTGTTTCCGGCGCAGCTTTCACCGGTGGTTTCGGCATGAAGATGGGCAAGCTATGGTTCGACCTGGCATACGAAATGGGCATGACCACCACCACCTACGCGGAAAATTATCTGGACAACTCTGTTTACACCGAAGAAACCAAAGAAGTATCGCACAACATACTTGCTTCATGCATATTCCACTTCTAAAAAATAGTGCTGACTATTTAAAAACTTTTCTAATAAGGAGACAAAAATGTTCAAAAAGGTAGCTGCCACAGTAGTTCTAATAACTATGGCCATAGTCCCAGCCATTGCCCAGGACATCGATTTCAATATCATGGGGACCGGCGCCCGGGCCCGCGGCATGGGCGGGGCCTTCATCGGCGTGGCCGACGACGCCACGGCAGTGGGCTGGAACCCGGCCGGCCTGGCCCAGCTGGACAAGCCGGAGGCATCGATGGTGGGTCTGTTCAATATGAAGAAATTTTCCTATGAGTTTACTGTGGATGCTTACCCGGAATTAAATGACAGCTGGGACGAGACAGTAAGCCATATCGCCCCGGCCTTTGCCAGCTTTGTTTTGCCCACCAAAATGGCCGACAAAAACCTGGTTTTTGCCATAGCCTACCAGAGAATGATAGACATGGGCTATGTGAGAAAAGGCGATGATGAATATTGGGACGGCGTAAGCTGGGTTCCCTATGACTACGAGGAAAAGACCACCGGAGGCCTGGACGCCATCTCTCCGGCCCTGGCCCTGCAGGTGACCCCCCAGGTGATGGTCGGCATGGCCGGCAACATCCTGATCAACGGCTATAAGACCGAGTACAACGAGACCTATCCTGATTACCCATCCGATTCGTATGAATACACAATGGAATCCGATCTGTCCGGGTTCAATATGAATGCCGGTTTTCTGGGTACTTTCAATAAGGTGAACGTAGGCGCTATGTTCCGCTTACCATTTACCATGACCGAAAAATATTCAGAGGAAGAGAATTGGAGCTACGGCGGTGTCACCGGCAATTATTCTGAAACCTCCCCGGATATTGAGATCACGATGCCGTTCATGTTCGGTTTTGGCCTGGCCCTTAAGCCAACCGACAAGCTGACCTTTGCTGCAGATTTCGAGCGCCGTCCCTATTCCAGCAGTGAAGTGACCGTTGAAGGCGAAACCGACGAGATCGGGTACAAGGACTGCAACCAGTTCCGGGTGGGCTTGGAATATATCATGTCCGGCACCAATTCCGTTTTCCCTGTCCGGTTGGGCTTTAGAACCGATCCCCGGGTCTACACCGGCATGTACGGCGACGGGACAGATACCACCCAGGTGGTGGGCAAGGTTTTCACCGGCGGTTTCGGCCTGGTGATGGGTAAATTGATGCTGGACCTGGCCTACGAATTTACCATGGCCAATCATGTTGATGCCGAATTTGGCGGTTTTGCCATAAAGTCTGACGAAGCTTCCCACAACATCATGGCCTCGGCCATCATTCACTTCTAATATTTTCCCACGACGGCTTAAGAATTTTTAAAAGGAGACAGAAATGTTCAAGAAGGCAACCATAATCGCAGTAGCTCTTATAGCCCTGGCCGGGCTGTCCCTGGCCCAGGTGGAACAGCAGGTGCAGGGCGCCGGAATGGTGGATTGGACCACCCAGGCCGTCAAGTCCACCGGCATCGGGGCCATCAACCCCAAACTGCCACCCTCGGCCCAGCGCAAGAACGCCCTGCGGGCCGCCCAGCTGGACGCCATGCGCAACATGATGGAGACCCTCAACGGCGTGCTGCTGACCTCCGAGACCACGGTGGAGAACGCCATGATGAGCTCGGACATCATCAAGACCCGGGTGGAGGGCATCGTCCGGAACTTCCGCTTCACCTCCAAGCCCCGCTACATGTCCGACGGCTCGGTGGAGATCGACATGGAGATGCTGCTCAACCAGAAGGTGGGCGACGCCCTGTATCCCGAGACCATGGGCGGCAAGACCCCCACCTTTGCCAACCTGCCTTCCGATTTCAACTCCCAGGAGCCGGAGACCTACACCGGGCTGATCATCGACGCCTCCGGGACCGACGCCGTTCCGGCCATGGTCCCCAACGTGCTGGATGAGGCCGGCGAGGGCATCTACGGCCAGGAGTTCGTTCCCCGCGAGGCGGCCGTCAAGAACGGCGTGGCCATCTATGCCAAGAGCGTGGAGGAGGCCCGCCGCAATGTTGAGAAGGTGGGCACCAACCCGCTGATCATCATGGCCGTCCGCTCCTCGGGCCTCAACAAGGCCGACCTGGTGATCTCCGACGGCGACGTGGAGAAGGCGGCCCTGATCGCCGACAACACCGATATCTATGACAACTGCAAGGTGATCATCGTAGTCAAGTAATTTCCGGATAACCAAATGATTATGGGGAGAAGGCAAAAGGGGACCAAACCTGCTTCTCCCCGTAATTTATGCCAGACATAAATCCATTGGGAGGTTTTAGCGCATGATGAGGAAGCTACTATTGTTCATGGCCGCTGTTGCCATGGCCTTCTCCCTGTCATATGCCCAGGATGAACTGAGGGAGATCACCACCGACGGCACGGCGTCAATACTGAATAACGACAAGGCCATGGCCCGGGATGTGGCCATCCAGGACGCCCTGCGCAATGCGGTGGAGCAGGTGACCGGCGCGGTGATCAGCTCCAGCACGGTGGTGGAGAACGCCATGGTGATGGAGGACAACATCTACTCCAAGGCCAAGGGCTATGTCAAGGCCTACTCGGTGCTCAGCGAGGGCGAGGCCGACAACGGGATGACCTATAACGTCAAGGTCAAGGCCCAGGTCCGGGCCGGGGCCATCAAGGATGACATCGGCGACATCCTGCGGGGGGCCGGCAATCCCCGGCTGATGGTCCTGATCACCGAGCAGAACATCGGCCAGCACCAGTACAGCGGGCTGGATGTCAACCTGAATGTGGCCGAGAACGCCATCATGGAGAATATGCGCAACAAGGGCTTCGAGTTCGTGGACCAGGAGGCCAACGAGCGCAACATGCGCAAGGACAAGGCCCTGGCGGCCATGCAGGGGGACGCTGCCGCGGCTGCCTTCATCGGAGACCGGGCCGGGGCCGAGGTGATCATCACCGGCAAATCCTTTGCCAAGGAGGCCTCCGGGGTCAGCGACATGCTGGGCGGCATGAAGTCCATGCAGGCCACCGTCTCGGTCAAGGCCATCAACACCGACGACGGCCGGGTGCTGGTCTCCAAGAGCCAGAGCGACAAGACCATCCATATAGACGAGGTGGCCGGCGGCACCAAGGCCATCGAGATGGCCGCCAACAAGCTGGCCGATTACCTGGCCGACGAGATCGTCAAGAAGTTCACCCGGGGCTCCAACACCGTCACCCTCAACGTCACCGGGATCACCGATTATCAGATGTACACCGACCTGGTCAACATCCTGAAGTACGAGATCCGGGGCATCAAGGGGGTATCCGAACGGGAGATGGCCGGCAGCACCGGATTGATAGAGGTGGATACCAAGTTCAACAGCGGCCAGCTGACCTCGGAACTGCTTTACAAGACCTTTCCCAATTTCCGGGTCAGGATAATCAGCCGCACCGCCAACAAGATCAACCTGAAACTGGTGGCCCGAAAACAATAAAGGAGAATGGTACATGAAAAGAATCACAGCGATCTTCACCTTCATCGCCCTGGCCTGCGCGCTGGCATCCGGCCCGGCCCTGGCGGAGAAATCCGGCGGACTCAAAAAAAGGGTGGCGGTGGTGGATTTCGAGAATAAGACCGGTCACGGCGGCTGGCACATTGGCACCGGAATGGCCGACATGCTGACCACCGCCCTGGTGAAATCCGGCAGTTTCATGGTCATCGAGCGCCAGCAGCTGGAGCAGGTGATGAAGGAGCAGAAATTGGGCCTGAGCGGCGCGGTCACCCCCCAGAGCGCGGCCCAGGTCGGCAAGCTTCTGGGGGTGGAGCTGATAGTGCTGGGCAGCGTCAATGAATTCGGCCAGAAGGAATCCTCGGTGGGCGGGTCGGTGGGGAGCAAGGTCTCCAAGGGGATGTTCGGCCTGAATAAAGTGGGGGTGGAGACCAAGACCGCCCGGGTGGGGATGGATATCCGGCTGGTCAACACCACCACCGGCGAGATCGTGGCGGCCGACGGTTTTGCCGAGGAGGAGAGCAAAAAGGGGCTGGACGTGGGCACCGACGATTTTGCCTTTTCCAACGATTCCCGCTTTGACCAGACCCTGTCCGGCAAGGCCACCCGCAAGGTGGTCAATAAAGTGGTGGACATGATAACTTCGGCCATGAACAAGCTGCCCTGGAGCGGCAAGATCCTCAAGCTCAACGCCGACAAGACCATGATGCTGAAGCCCGGGGCAGAGGGCGGGGTCAAGGCCGGAGACATTTTCAACGTGTTCTCGCAGGGCGAGGAGATCATCGACCCCGATACCGGGCTTTCCCTGGGCAGCGAGGAGAAGCAGGTCGGCACCATAGAGGTGGTGGAGGCCAAGGACAAGTATGCTACGGCAAAAGTCATTTCAGGCTCCGGGTTCAAAACGGGCGACATGGTCAGGGAGAAATAATTTCCCCGACATAATCAAGGCTCTATTTTTAGGAGGATATTATGAAACATATTAAAAGCAGTTCCAACGGCATCATCTGGCTTTTTCTGATCACCGCCCTGGTGGTGATGGGCATGGTGTCAGGCCAGCTGATGGCCAAGACCTCGTCCATCGCCAAGATCACCTTCTATACCGGACAGGTTGAGGTCCAGAAACCAATGAAAGATGCCTGGAGCAAGGCCCTGTTCAACCAGTCCCTGCTCTCCGGCCAGAAGGTGAAGACCCAGGAGGATTCCCGGGCCGAGATCGGCTTCGCCGACGGCAGCATCATCCGGATAGACGGAAACTCCAAGCTGGACATCATCGACGCCAAAAAGGAGAAGAGCGGGGCCCAGACGGCCACCGCCAAGGTCTGGAGCGGCAAGGTGTGGGCCAATGTCAACAAGATGAGCAAGAAGACCAAGTTCCAGCTGGAATCGCCCACCGCGGTGGCGGCGGTGCGCGGCACCGTCTACCGGATGGCCGTCTCCGACGATCAGACCACCAAGATCGCCGTCTACAGCGGCGAGGTGGCGGTGGACAACAAGCCCCTGGTCAAGTTCATGGAGCAGAAGAAGGCCAAGGCCGGCGGGAAGCAGGGCGAGATCGAGGGGCCGACCCAGATAGCCGGGCCCAGCGAGGTGACCCTGGAGCAGTGGGTGCAGATCGTCAAGGCCCAGATGGAGATCACCATCCACCCCGACGGGAGCTACGACATCGTCAACTTCAATCCCATCATCGACAGCCAGGACGACTGGGTAAAATGGAACCAGGAGCGGGATAAGAAGCTGGGGATAAACCGGGATTAACCCTTATCAACTCTTCAGGGATTTTATGATGAACCGGCTGAAATTATTTTCACCAATAGCCATTGCTGCCTTGATCCTGGTCACCTGCGGACCTTCCACGGTCAGGCTCAAAAGGCTGGAGAGGGCTAACCTGCAGATACCGCCGGTCACCCGGCTGGCGGTGGTGGACTTCGACGACCCCACCCACCGCAGCCTGGGCCCGGCGGTGGGCAACGTGCTGGTATCCCAGCTCAACACCCAGGGCTTCTACCAGATCATGGAGCGGGGCAAGATCCAGTCGGTGATGAAGGAGCATGCCTTCAACATGACCGGCGCGGTGGATCCCGGCACCATCAAGGAGTTGGGCGCCATCCTGGGGGTGGACGCCATCATCACCGGCGAGATCATCTCCTACAACGTGGAGACCAACCGCCGCACCGAGATGGTGGAGCGGAAGACCGGCACCGGACGTTACCAGGAGGTGGAGAAGACCAATCCTTTCACCAAGAAGAAGTACAAGGTAAAAGAGGAGATCATGAAGACGGTGCTGGTTCCCGAGGAGCGCACCAGCAAGAGCGGAACGGTCTCCATCAACTACCGGATGGTGGACATCGCCTCCGGCAAGGTGGCGGTCAGCAAGACCCAGAGCTCCAGCTCCCAGCGCAGCTACAAGGACAACATCCCGGGAGACGAGCAGATATTAAGCGGGCTGCTGAACTCGGTCACCGAGGCTTTTGTCAAGGACATCTCGCCCCATTACATCGTGGTGGCCAAAAGGCTGCTCAAATCCAAGGCCGATCCCAACCAGATGGGCGCCGCCTACGCCAAACAGGGCGAGTGGAGACGGGCGGCCGAGATCTGGGAAAAGCTGTCGGCCGTGAACCAGAAGGACCCGGCCTTGTGGCACAACCTGGGGGTGGCCTATGAGGCCATGGGTGAGGTGGAGAAGGCCGAACTGGCCTACAATAAGGCCCAGGTCATCGAACCCGGCAACCGGCTGTATATCGAGGACACGGCCCAGCTGAGGAATGCCTTCCGCGGGGCCCTGCCGTCGGAGAACCAGCAGGTGGCCGTGGATAACGCCAGCGGGGTCAGATCCGTCTCAGCCGGTGACGGCAAGATCGTGCGGATCGAGACCACCGGTGAGATCTATGTCGACATCGGATCAAAATCCGGGCTTAAGGCGGGCGACCGGCTGCTGGTCTTCGGCCAGAGGGAGATCCGCAATCCGGATACCGGGGAGATCCTGGACGTGGAGCAGGTGGACAAGGCCGAATTATCCGTGACCAAGGTGATGTTAAACTCGGCTCTCTGCCGGACAACTAAGCAGCAGGTCGGTAATAAGTTAGCGCTGAAAGATAAAGTTAAGATCCTGAAAGCAGAAAAGTAATCCAGAACATTAACCTATATTCGATTGTTTGGGGAGATGAAAATCTCCCCATTATTATGTTTTATGAGAATTACATCAGTACGAAATAAAAGCTTGGGGCATAAAGCAGGCCTTCGGCCGATGTTTGACCTGCTTTCCATCAACGGCCATAAGATAAGCGACAACATCGATCTCCGTTTTCACCAGAGCGACGAACTGCTGGAGGTGGTCTATAAAAACAGTTCGGGCAAAATGAACCGCTCGCCGATAGAAAAGAACTATGATGACCAGCTGGGTGTCGTTCTGGAGGAGCCGAAATTTCATTCCTGCGGCAACAAATGCATCTTCTGCTTTGTGGACCAGATGCCGCAGGGGATGCGGCCGGCCCTGTATTTCAAGGATGAGGATTTCCGTCTGTCATTTCTATACGGAAATTACATCACCCTGAGCAATATCAGCCGTTCCGACCTGGACCGGATCAAGCAGCAGCGCCTGAGTCCCCTTTATATTTCGGTCCATGCCACCGATGTCAAGTTAAGGCGGAAGATGCTGGGAAGCCGGGCGGGGGATGAAATTTTAAAGGTCATGAAAGGCCTGATCGCCGGGGGGATCGAAATGCATACCCAGATCGTGCTGTGTCCGGGCATCAATGACGGGCGGCATTTGAAAAAAACCCTGTCCGACCTGTTGAAGCTATACCCCGGAGTAAAAAGCATTGCGGTGGTTCCGGTGGGCCTGACCAAACACCGGCAAAAACTTTTTCCCCTACGGGCCATCAACCGGGAATATTCCCAAGCACTGATCGAGGAGTATCAGGGATTGCAGAAACAGCTAAGGCAAAGGTTCAAAAGAACAATCCTTTACTTTGCTGACGAGTTCTATCTTAATGCCGGACTTGACTTTCCGGCTTCATTTTGGTATGATGATTATCCTCAGCTGGACAACGGGGTGGGGATGGTCAGGGATTTTTGGAATAGCTTTCGTGCCCTGTCGTCCGATCTCCCTGAGAGGCTTAAACGGAGAAAAAAGGTTATTTTCATATCCGGCACCTCCGGAGCCAGGGTGTTGAAGCCGGTGGCAGCCAGGCTCAACAGGATCGGCGGTCTCGACTGTTCGGTTATATTGGTGAAAAACCGGTTGTTCGGAGAATCGGTCACCGTCAGCGGGCTGCTGTCCGGCAGGGATATTCTTTCCTCCCTGAAAGCTGAAGGCAGAGGCTGCGATCTGATGGTCCTGCCGGAGAACCTGTTGAACCGCCAGGGAAAATTCATCGATGATCTGAGCCTGGGGGAACTCGGGAGAAGGCTCAAACCGGTCAAGGTGGTGGTCGGTCTGGAGGCATTGATCAAGGCAATCTGAACTTAATTTATGATTAAGTTGGGATATAAAATATTCCGGCCGGTGGATTGGCTGATGGTGGGTTTTCACCTGCTGATGACCCTGTTGACGCTGATCTTCAGGGAGAACATCGGCGATTGGCGGATCGCTTTCTGGAAGTATTTATTTTCCACTGCCGCCATGATATTGCTCCGGGTGATCAACCATCGTTTTGACCGGCCCGGGCTGAATTTTATCTCGGAATGGTACCCCATACTGTCATTGCCCTGGGTTTACAGCGGGACCAAGTATTTCGTCCACGCCCTGTTTCCCTGGACCATCGACGGCCTGCTGCACCGGGCCGATCTGGCCCTGCTGGGGGGCGACCCGACGTTGTTTCTCCGGAGTCTGGGAAGCCCCTGGTTCAGCGACCTGATGCAGGCCTCCTATTGTTTGTTCTTCGGCCTGATATTCTTCAGCTGTCTGATCCTCTATCTGAAAAAGGGCAGGTGGCAGTTCGAGAACCTGCAGATGATAATCCTCACCGCATTGTACGGAACGTATCTCCTGTTCATTCTGCTGCCGGCCCACAGCCCCCGTTTCATCTATTATCATGGCCTTCCGCTGAGCGGGGGATGGGTCACCGAGCAGGTCGGGATCTTTATAGGCAAAACGGCCCACCGGGGAGGGGCTTTCCCGTCGGGCCATGCCGCCGCCTCGGTGGCCATCTGCGTTTTCATGTGGCGTTACGCCAGGCTTTGGGCTCCATTGTTCATCATCATAACGCTGTTGCTTTTATTATCCACCGTTTACGGCGGCTACCATTATGTGGCCGACCTGCTGGCGGGGTTCGCCTACGGAGGGATCTCCTGCCTCCTGGCGATCCTCTGGAACCGGCACTGGCGTAAGAGCCTGAACGGAAATCTCAAATGAAGGCCGGATGTTCATATTTAAAAAAATAATCAGCGGCATCATAATGCCGTTGCCGGTGGCGATGCTGCTTCTGGCTGCGGGCATTCTGCTGATATGGCCGCTGAAAAAGAAGAGGGCTGGTTGGATCGTTGCCGCGGTATCTTTTTTATCCCTGCTGCTGCTGGGGTACGGCATAATCGGCGACATGATGTTGAGCGACCTGGAGAACAGATATCCCGCGCCGGTCGGCATCGAAACCCACGCCGGCGTCAAATGGGTGGTGGTGCTGGGCGGGGGTATGAACAGCGATCCCCGGCTGCCCGTCACCTCGCAGCTGAGCAACAGCTCGGCGGTGCGGACTATCGAGGGCATCAGGATCCACCGCCTTCTGAAGGGCTCCAGGCTGCTGTTCTCCGGCGGGCCGGTCTTCAACCCGGTCCCGGAGGGCCAGGGCATGGCCCAGCTGGCCCTGGCCCTGGGGGTGCCGCGGGGGGAGATGATGACCGAGATATTATCCCGCGATACCGAGGAGCAGGCCCGGCTGATCAAAGGACTGGTGGGGGCCGACAGCGTCTTTCTGGTCACCTCGGCGGTCCACCTGCCGCGGTCCATGGCGCTGTTCAGGAGGTCCGGGGTGGCCTGTATTGCGGCGCCCACCGACTTTCTGTATAAAAAAGAATTGCAGTTCAACCCCAGCCGATTGTTTCCCGGCTACGGCGGCTTCCGCAAAGCCGAGGCCGGCTGGCATGAATATATGGGGACGCTCTACGGCCGGATCACGGGAAGGATCTGACATCTGATGACACCAAACAGGCTGTTCAGGCATTTTTTAGCCACCACGGCGCTCCTGGTATCCGGCTGTTCTGTCTGCTGGGCCGGCAAAGAAGCCTTGGTGCAGCAGATCAATTCCTGGGGGCTGCCGGGCTGGCTGGTGACCATGATCATTGCCATGCTGCCGATCTTTGAGCTGAGGGGGGCCATTCCGGTGGCCTATCAGCTGCTGGGCATTCCGATCGTTCCGGCGGTGGCTTTTTCGGTGGTCGGCAATCTGATCCCGGTGGTCCCGATATTGCTTTTTTTGGGGCCGGTGTCCGGCTGGCTGAGAAAAGTTCCCCTGTTCGACCGGTTCTTTGAATGGTTGTTCTCCCGCACCAGGAGCCGGAGCGATCTGGTTAAAAAATACGAAATGGTGGGGCTGATGCTGTTCGTGGCGGTGCCACTGCCGGTCACCGGAGCCTGGACCGGGGCGGTGGCGGCCTTCCTGTTTGGTATAAAATTCTGGCCAGCGCTGCTTTTCATCGGCCTGGGGGTGTTGATAGCCGCAGGCATCGTAACTGCCCTGGTGCTGATGGGCATCTGGGGCGCAATCATTGCCGGCACGGTCCTTTCGGCATTGGCCGTTTCGGCCGCCTGGGGATCTTTTAGAAAGAGGAAACATGTCTAACCCAACCGTGGCCATCATCGGCCGCCCCAACGTGGGCAAATCCACCCTGTTCAACCGGATCCTCAAACGCAAGCTGGCCATCGTGGACGACCGGCCCGGCGTCACCCGGGACCGCAACTACGCCCTGGCAGACTGGAACGGCCGGGAGTTCTACCTGATCGATACCGGCGGACTGGTGCCCAACACCGAGGACCGGATGGAGAAGTCCATTAAACATCAGGTGGAGATAGCCCTGGAGGAGGCCGATGTGCTGCTGATGGTGGTGGACCGCCAGACCGGGATCACCGATATCGATTACCATGTGGCCAAGCTGATCCGCCAATTCGGCAAGCCGTATCTGCTGCTGGTCAACAAGGTGGACGACCAGAAGCACGAGGGCGATTCCTACGAATTCATGAAGCTGGGCCTGGGGGAGCCGCTGCTGATAGCGGCCGGACCGGGCCGGGCCATCGGCGACATGCTGGACAAGGTGGTGGAGATGCTGCCCAGAAACAGGGTCGCTCCCCTGGACCCGTCCACCATTAAAGTTGCGGTGCTGGGAAAACCCAACGTGGGCAAATCTTCCCTGATCAACGCCATCACCGGGGAGGAGAGGGTGATCGTGGACTCGGTGCCCGGCACCACCCGGGATTCGGTGGACACCATCTTCGAGTGGCGCAACCAGAAATACATGCTGATCGACACCGCCGGATTGCGAAGGAAAAGCCGGGTCAAGGATTCCCTGGAGTTCTACACCACCCTCAGGACCGAAAAAAGCCTGGAACGGGCCGACGTGGGGGTGCTGGTGCTGGACAGCTCCGAAGGGCTGTCCCATCTGGACCTGACCCTGGCTTCGATGCTGGAACACTCCAACAAGGCGGTGATGGTTGTGATAAACAAATGGGACCTCCAGAAGGACCCCAACAAGGCCAATTATCTGGGCTGGCTTAAGGAGCAGATGCCTTTTTTAAATTTTGCCGAGTTCGTTTTTACCTCGGCCACCGAGGAGCAGGGGATGCCTCAGCTGCTGCAGACCGTGATCTCGGTCTTCTATCTGTGGCGGAAAAATGTCGAGCCGGAGGCCCTGGCCCGGGCCTTCGACCAGGCGGTGGAGAAGAACCGGCCGCCCAGCATCAAGGGCAAGAGGATAGACCTGTACTCCATAACCCAGACCGACGTGGCCCCGCCCCGCTTCCTGATCAAGGCCTCCGAGCCGGAGCTGGTGGCGCCCAATTACCAGAAGTACCTCCACAAGCAGCTTCATGAGGGCCTGGGATTAAAAGGGACGCCCATCCGGCTGATGTTCAAGCGTTCCAAGCCGCCGGCCGACTGGAGCGAACGAAACTATGTGGATTACGGCGGCCGGCCGAGATACCATTCCTCCAAGGGGGAAGACTGACCTAATATGACAACCGCAAGATGAAGGTTGATGATCAAGTGCTGATAAAAATATGTTATATCGTATCGGCCTATCTGGCCGGGGGCGTCCCTTTCGGTTTTCTGGCCGGGAAGGTTTTCAAGAAGATCGATATCCGGGAGCACGGCAGCCGGAACCTGGGAGCCACAAATGTCTTCCGGGTGGTGGGGAAGGGGCCGGGGCTGGCGGTGTATCTTCTGGATGCCCTCAAGGGCTTTACCCCGGTGCTGATATCAAAGATGGTCTGGCCCAGCGCCAGCATTCCCGGCCAATGGTTCTATATCGCAGTGGGGCTGGCGGCCATTCTGGGGCATGTGTTCACCCCTTATCTCAGATTCAAGGGCGGGAAAGGGGTGGCCACCGCCTCCGGAGTCCTTCTGGCCCTGGAGCCGGCGGCCACCTTGATCGCTTTGGCCGCCTTCATCGCCGCATTATCGGCCTTCGGTTATGTTTCGCTGGGATCCATAATTGCCTCCCTGATCTTTCCCATGTCGGCCGCGGTGATCAGAATCGTGCAGAACCAAAATCCCCTGGTTCCCATCGTGGCCCTGGGGTGGTTGATCACGATATTGATAATGCTGACCCATAAGAAAAACATCATCCGGCTGCTCAACGGAACGGAAAATAAGTTCCGTTTCAAAAAAGATAAATTGCCATCGGACAATAAATGACGGGACGGAACAAAAAAAAGAGGGCCGCGGTCCTGGGAGCCGGCAACTGGGGCACCACCCTGGCGGTGATGCTGGCCGAGAAAGGATATGCTGTCCGCCTCTGGGAGTTTCGGGCCGAGGCGGCCAGGAAGATCCAGCAGGAGAGGGAGAACAAAGAGTTTCTGCCGGGCATCCCCCTGCCGGACAACATATCGGTCGATTCCGATATGGGAAAAACCTTATCTGATAACCAGACGGTCTTCTGGGTGTTGCCCTCCAAAGTGCTGCGTTCCGTCTGCCGGAATTCCGCGCTGCTTCTGGGGGAAGAGCGGCTGCTGGTAAGTGCCATCAAGGGGATAGAGGTATCCAGCCTGATGCGCTGTTCCCAGGTGCTGGAGCAGGAACTGGGGCAAAAAGCTTCCCGGCTGGCGGTGCTATCCGGGCCGAATATAGCGCCCGAGATCGCCCGGCATGTTCCCAGCACCACGGTGGTGGCCGCTAAGTTCCCGGAGGATGCCAAGGAAGTACAGGAGATGCTGAGGTCGCACTATTTTAGGGTGTATACCGGGGATGACATCATCGGGCTGGAGTTGGGGGGCTCTCTTAAGAACATCATTGCCATCGCCGGCGGGATAATTGACGGACTGGGCCTGGGGGCCAACACCAAGGGGGCATTGCTGACCCGCGGCTTGGCTGAGATCACCCGGCTGGGGGTGGCGCTGGGGGCCAGGCCGGATACCTTTGCCGGCTTGTCCGGAATGGGGGACCTGATCACCACCTGCTTCAGCCAGCAGAGCCGCAACCGCTCGGTGGGCCAGCAGATAGGGCAGGGACGCAAACTGGGCGATATTCTTAAGCAGATGTCAATGGTGGCCGAGGGGGTGGAGACCACTAAAGCCGCCCACCGGCTGGCCCAAAAGCACGGCATAGAGATGCCCATCACCCAGCAGATGTATAGGGTGCTGTTCGAGGATAAGGATCCAGCCGAGGCCTTAAAAGATCTGATGGGGCGGGATGCCAAGGCGGAACTATGGTGAGATACTGGCAGGTGACCCAAAGATACGGCTGCGATGTGCTGGAATTAAATTTCCTCAACGAATTCGGAATCAATCACGGCCTGGTGATCAAAACCCAAGGGCGGGATATTGACCAGGCCGGGGTCTACCGCTCCCTGTCGGCCCGGCGCAAAACGGTGGTCACCAGCCAGGTCCACGGCTGCGACATCTGCCGGGTGGACTCCAGGTTCGATAAATTCTATCCCGACCGGATCAAGGCCGACGGCCTGATGACCGACCGCAGCGATGTGGTGCTTACCATTCACACCGCCGACTGCCTGCCGGTATACCTGGCATCTTCGGACAGACGCTGCCTGGCCCTGGTGCATGCCGGGTGGAGGGGAACGGCCGCTAACTTTGCCGCCAAAGCGGTTGATGTTTTCTGCGACGAGTATGGACTTAGCCCCAGGGAACTGGTGGCCGCCATCGGCCCCGGCATCGAAGCCGGTTGCTACCAGGTGGGCTGCGATGTGGCCGGAAGATTCCCTCCGGAACATGCCAGCCCCGAGAATAACGGCAAATGGCTGTTGGATCTGCGAAGCGCCAACCGCGACCAATTGTTATCGTCCGGGATGAAACCCTGCAATATCTACGTCAGCGATTTTTGCACCAAGTGCCACCCCGATATGTTCCATTCCTACCGCCGGGAGGGAAAATTAAAAGGTAAGATGATCGCCTTTATGGAGGCCCCAGATGATTGAGCCGGTAGCCCAAAAAAACAAAGAAAAAACAAAGGCCTTAAAACGGTTGCCGGGCACCAAGGTTTATCACAATATCCGTGAGGTGGGCGAAATGACATCCCTGAAGCCCTATGTCCTGAGGTTCTGGGAGAGCGAATTCCCCCAGCTCCGGCCCCGCTTGAGCCGGGGCGGGAGGCGCCAGTATCAGCTGGACGACATCAAAATGGTGCTGATGATCAAGAAGCTGCTTTATGAGGACGGCTTCACCATCGCCGGGGCCAGGACCAGGCTGGCCGAGATCCGGGAGCAGGACCCCGACCAGATGGAGATCCCGTTCAACCAGTTCCGGGAGAGGTCCCAGCTGGGGCAGATAATTGAGGATTTGAGGGTAATGTTAAAATCGCTCTAGCCGGTTCATTTTCTGCTTGCTTTAGGAATGTTTTTACCGTATAATTAACCGGTTGTCGGGGTGTAGCGCAGTCCGGTTAGCGCACTTGACTGGGGGTCAAGGGGCCGGTGGTTCGAATCCACTCACCCCGACCATTTTGATGGATCAGGGCTAAAATTGCGATGATGGCAAAAATCTTAGGTAACTAAGGCTTTTGCCATTTTTACCAGCAGTCATAATAACAGGAGAAGGATGGCTTTTACCGAGTCGGAATTCCTATCCAATCTATGGAAAAAACTCAACAAGGTGCTGATCGGCGGGCCTAAAAATGTGGAGGATCCCCGCATCTTCCACAAGATATCCCTGGTGGCCCTGCTGGCCTGGATCGGGCTGGGGGCCGACGGCCTGTCCTCATCGTCCTACGGACCGGAGGAGGCCTTCCGGGCCCTGGGCAGCCACACCTACCTGGCTATTTTTCTGGCCCTGGCCACGGCCCTGACCGTTTTCATAATCTCCTATTCATATTCCAAGATCATCGAACACTTCCCCCACGGCGGCGGCGGATATATAGTGACCACCAGTACCCTGGGCAGTAGGGTGGGGGTGGTCTCCGGAAGCGCCCTGCTGGTGGATTACGTCCTGACCATAACCGTCTCCATCGCCGCCTGCAGTGCCGCCCTGTTCAGCTTTCTGCCGATGTCTTACCATGTTTACAAGATCCCGTTCTGCGTGGTGCTGATCCTGGCCCTGGTGATCCTGAACCTGCGGGGCGTCAAGGAATCGGTGATCATGCTGGCCCCGATATTCGGGGTGTTCTTGATCACCCACCTGGTGATGATCGGCTACGGCATCTCCAGCCATCTGTTTGATTTCGGCCCCATTGTCAGCAACCTGTCCGCCAATGTCCAGGCCGATATGAAGGCCATGGGGTTGATGGGGATCATGGCGATATTCGTCCGGGCCTATTCCCTAGGGGCCGGAACCTATACCGGCATCGAGGCGGTGTCCAACGGACTGCTGGTGATGCGCGAGCCCAGGGTCCAGACTGGAAAAAGAACCATGTTCCTGATGGCCACTTCGCTGGCCTTTGTGGCCGGCGGGCTGTTCCTGTGCTACATGTTGCTGAATGTTCATCCGGTGCCGGGGCGCACCCTCAATGCCGTGGTGGCCGGCATGCTCTTCGGGCACTGGCCCCTGGGCAACCTTCTGGCGCTGGTGACCATACTTTCCGAGGGAGCGCTGCTGTTCGTGGCCGCCCAGACCGGCTTCATCGACGGCCCCCGGGTGATGTCCAGCATGGCGGTGGATTCCTGGCTCCCCCACCGCTTTGCCTCGCTTTCGGAGCGGCTGACCATGAACAACGGGGTCATCATGATGGGAACGGCCTCTCTGGGTCTGCTCTTTTACACCGGCGGAGACATTTCGGTGCTGGTTATAATGTATTCCATCAATGTCTTTCTGGACTTCTCGCTATCCCAATTAGGGATGACCCGTTATATGATAGTTAACCGCCGCCACATGCCGCACTGGAAGCGCCAGGCGGCTGTCTTTGCCACCGGTTTGATACTGTGCCTGACCATATTGATAATTGCCGTGTACGAAAAATTTGCCGAGGGCGGCTGGATCACCTTGGTGATCACTTTTGTGATAGTGGTGGCCTGCTACCGCATCCGTAATCATTACGACACCGTCCGCCGGGGGGTGCGCAAGCTGGACGAGCTGCTGCTGGAGATCCCCACCGAAGGCACGCCCAATATGGATCCGCCAGATAAGAAAAAAACCACCGCTGTCATTCTGGTTGACGGTTACAACGGTTATGGAGTTCACCTTCTTTTGAACACCATCAGGAATTTCCCCCGGTTCTATCATAATTATATTTTTGCTTCGGCGGCGATAGTCGATACCGGTTCCTTCAAGGGGGCCGAGGCGATCGATGCCCTCAGGGAATCCACCGAGGAATCTTTGAGGAAATATGTCGACCTGGCCCGGCGGTTCGGGCTGCCCTCCGATTACCGGATGGAGGTGGGCACCGAAGCCGTGGAGACGGCCAGCCTGCTCTGCCAGCAGCTGGCCAGTGAGTATTACCGGACCACGGTTTTCACCGGGAAGCTGATCTTCCACAAGGAGAGCCTTTTCCAGCGGGTGTTGCACAACGAGACGGCCTACGCCATCCAGCGCCGGCTACAGTGGGAGGGGATCACCACCGTGGTGCTGCCCATCAGGACATCGCTCTGAGTGAGGTCACTGGGAAAATAATAACAATATCCAGAGTGCAATATCGTAATTGAAGGAGATATCTATGGATCCCAGAGTTAAAAGGCACGCCGAGGTGCTGATGAGATATTCGCTGGCCCTGAAGAAAGGCGACAAGCTGATCATCCAGGGCGAGCATTTCACCCTGCCCCTGATCAAGGAATGCTATCGCCTGGCGCTGGAGCTGGGGGCCCATCCCCAGGTCAAGATATTAAATTCCGAATTATCGGAGATCATGATGAAGCAGGGCAGCGACCAGCAGCTGACCTTCATCCACGAAAGCGACAAAGTGGCCATCAAGACCGCCGACGCCCTGCTGACCCTGATGGGCAGCGTCAACACCAGGATGATGAGCAACGTCGATCCCGACCGGCTCAAGGTCGCCAGCCAGGGCAACGCCGAGATATTCAAGCTATTCTTCGAGCGGATGGCCCAGAACGAGCTGCGGTGGTGCGGGACCATGTTCCCGGGCCAGTCCAATGCCCAGGAGGCCAGCATGTCCTTGTCCGAATATGAGGACTTTGTCTATAACTCCTGTTATTTGAACCTGGACGACCCGGTGGCCAAATGGCGGGAGATCGAGCGGGAACAGAAAAAGATCTGCGATCACCTGGACGCCAAAAAGGAACTGCAGATAATATCCCAGGACACCGACCTGAAGATGACCATCGCCGGGCGCAAGTGGGTCAACTGCTGCGGGCAGGTCAATTTTCCGGACGGCGAGGTGTTCACCGGGCCGGTGGAGGATTCGGTCAACGGGCATATCCGGTTCAGCTTTCCGGGCATCTATTCCGGCCGGGAGGTGGAGAACATCCAATTGACCTTCCAGAACGGCAAGGTGGTCAAGGCCACGGCCGACAAGGGAGAGGAGCTGCTGAACAAACTGCTGGATACCGATGCCGGCGCCCGTTTGGTGGGCGAGATCGCAGTGGGCACCAATTACAACATCACCAAATTCACCAGGAACATGCTGTTCGACGAGAAGATCGGCGGCACGGTCCACCTGGCCATCGGACGCTCCATCCCGGAATCGCTGGGCGTCAACCAGTCGGCCATTCACTGGGACATGCTGTGTGACATGAAGCTGGGCGGCAAGATACTGGCCGACGGCCAGATCATCTATCAGGACGGAAAATTCACAATTTAGAGCCGGCAATTTATTGAAAAAGCACATCTTTTTGATGTGCTTTTTTCTTTGAAATACAATAGACAAACCGGCAGGAATAAGTTATAATAAAATGTTATGAAAGTGTCTGTAATAATACCGGCTTACAACGCAGGAGACACCCTGGGAGATCTGCTGGCCGAGGCCGTTGAATGGGTGGATTTATGCGATGTCATGGTGGTCAATGACGGCTCGGATGACGCTACTGCTGCCATTATAGAAAGATCCCCGGTCATAAGCCTGGCCCATGTCGCCAACTGCGGAAAGGGCAGGGCACTGAGGACCGGGTTTGCCCATGCCCTGTCTTTGGGCTATGATGCGGTGATAACCCTGGATGCCGACGGCCAGCATGATCCCAGGTATATTCCGTCGATGATTGAAATTATGGATGCTGGACATTGGGACATTATTGTTGGTTCCCGCAGGAATGAGTTTGGAAGAATGTCATTTGCCCGTTACTTAAGCAACAACATCACCACGGTGGTGGTGTCGCTTTTGGCAGGTCATAAGATCGAGGACAGCCAGTGCGGCTATCGGCTTATCCGGCGGGAGGTGCTGGAAGCAATTGTTCTGGAAACTGACGGCTATCAGATGGAGTCCGAACTGCTGGTCAAGGCCGGGCGGAGGGGATTCACTATCGGGCAAGTTCCGATAGATATCAGAAGCTCTGCCACCAGCCATATAAGGCATCTGAGCGATACCTGGAAATTTGTGGTCATGGCAATAAAGTTACTTTGAACTTGATTTTAAATAGATGGATAAGTGCTCTGTCATTCCCGCGCAGGCGGGAATCCATGAAAAGACTGGATTCCTGCTCCCCGCCTCCGCGAGGACAAGCTTCGCAGGAATGGCGATTAATGATAATGTAATAAAACTATCAATGAAAATAAATAAATTCACCCTGATGAAGAAGAAACCCTTGATCCTGATCACCAACGATGACGGCATTGACGCCGCGGGCATCAAAGCTTTGCGCCTGAGCTTAAACAAGATAGCCCGGACCGTGGTGTTCGCCCCCCTGTCCGAGAAGAGCGGGGCCAGCCATTCCTTCTCCCTGCGCAAGCCGCTGGAGGTGGTGTGGCGCAACCGGACCACCGTGGCGGTGGATGGCACCCCCACCGACTGCGTGATGCTGGCCATTCGCGGACTGCTGAAGGAGAGGCCCGATCTGGTGGTGTCCGGCATCAACCACGGCCCCAACCTGGGCGACGATGTCACCTACTCCGGCACGGTGGCCGGGGCCACCGAGGGCACCCTGCTGGGCATCCCGTCCATCGCCGTGTCCTGCACCTCATGGAACGGCTGTAATTTCCAGGCGGCCGCCCATTATGCCCGCCGGGTGGCGGCCACCGCCCTCAAGCATGGCCTGCCCAAGAACACCCTGCTCAACGTCAACGTGCCCAGCCTGCCGATCTCCAGGATCAAAGGGGTCAAGATCACCAAGCTGGGCAAGCGGATCTACCGCGACGTGATAGTGGAGCAGAAGCACCCCGACGGCCGGCAGTATTTCATGATCGACGGGGCCGACCCCGACTGGGAGCGCCAGCCCAGGACGGATTTCGAGGCCATCGAGCAGAACTACGTCTCCATCACGCCGTTCCACCTGGACTGGACCAATCACCGGGCATTGGCCAATCTTAAAAAGTGGGAAACGATTCTGGCCAAAGATCGTCCGGGAAGATAATGTTAGCGGCAGTCAGTAATTTCGCCAGCGAAACTTTTTCCGCCCTGCGGGTGCGCAATTACCGCCTGTACTTCATAGGGCAGGGGATCTCCTTGAGCGGCACCTGGATGTCTACCATCGGCCAGGCCTGGCTGGTGCTCAAGCTGACCGAATCCGGCACCGCCCTGGGCCTGGTATCGGCCTTTCAGTACCTGCCGGTGCTGCTGCTGGGCCCGCTGGGCGGGGTGGTGACCGACCGGTTCCCCAAACGGAAGCTGCTCTATTTCACCCAGGGTGCTTTCTGCCTGCTGGATCTGATACTGGCGATACTGGTGGTCACCGGCAAGGTCCAGTTATGGATGGTCTACAGCCTGGCCCTGTGTTTCGGGCTGCTGGTGGCCGTAGACAATCCCACCCGCCAGTCATTTGTGCACGAGATGGTAGGCAGCAAATTCCTCCGAAACGCGGTCACCCTGAACTCCATGGAGATCAACCTGGCCCGGGTGATAGGTCCGGCCCTGGCCGGGGTGCTGATCGCCAGCGTTGGGATGGCTTCCTGTTTCTTCATAAATTCGTTTTCCTTTCTGGCGGTGCTGATCTGCCTGTTCCTGATGCGGAGCAAAGACCTTCATCCCATCCCGCCCATCCGGCAGTTCAAGGGGCAGTTGAGCCGGGGGTTCGCCTACATGTGGAAGACCCCGGTGATCCGGGAGGTCCTGATCATGATGGCCATCGTGGGCACCCTGACCTATGAGTTCCAGGTAAGCCTGCCGCTGATAGCCAAATATACCTTTCACGGCAATGCCCGGACCCTGGCCCTGTTGACCTCCGCCACCGGAATAGGATCGGTGCTGGGGGGTCTGTTCACCGCCAGCCGGGGGAAGGCCGGGACCTTTTGGGTGGCCTGGGCCAGCCTGGGCTTCGGCACAGCCATCCTGGCGGTTTCTGTTTTGCCCACTTTGGCTTTAGCCGCGACGGCCATGGTGATCGTCGGGATCTTTTCCATTGCCTTCAATTCGCTGGGCAACACCACCCTGCAGTTGGAATGCACCCCTGAAATGCGGGGCCGGGTGATGTCCCTGTGGGCGGTGACCTTCATCGGCTCCAATGCCATAGGCGGCCCGGTCATCGGCTGGGTGGGGGAACACGCCGATCCCAGGTGGAGCCTGGCCTTAGGCGGGATCGCGGCAATAGTTGCCGGGGTTTACGGGTTGATATCATCCAAAAAGGCCTATTCCAAAATAGATCTGGCTGTCGAGACGGCTTAATAAATTCACCACCACAACAGCCAAGGTTCGAAACGATAGATAATGTTAGCCGCCCTAAATAATTTTACCAAGGCCACCTTTTCGTCCCTGCAGGTGCGCAACTATCGCCTTTATTTCATCGGGCAGGGCATTTCGATGTGCGGCACTTGGATGCAGTCCATCGGCCAGGCCTGGCTGGTGCTAAAGATCACCGGATCAGGCACGGCCCTTGGCCTGGTGACGGCTTTTCAGTTTCTTCCGGTATTGCTGCTGGGGCCGATGGGCGGGGTGGTGACCGACCGGTTTCCCAAAAGAAAACTGTTATATTTTACCCAGACCGCTTTCAGCCTTCTGGCCCTTACCCTGGGGATCCTGGTGGCGGTGAACCGGGTTCAATTGTGGATGGTCTATCTGCTGGCTCTGGGCTTCGGCCTGCTGGCCGCCATCGACAACCCCACCCGCCAGTCCTTTGTCCACGAGATGGTCGGCAGCCAGCTGTTGCGAAATGCGGTGACCCTTAACTCCACCGCCATCAACCTGGCCCGGGTGATAGGGCCGGCTTTGGCCGGAGCGCTTATTGCCGGCGTCGGACTGGCCTCCTGCTTCATCATAAATTCGGTCTCCTATCTGGCGGTTTTGATCTGCCTGCTTATGATGCGCGACAGTGAGCTTAACGCCGCTCCTCCGATACGGGCCATGAAAGGGCAGCTGCTCAAGGGGTTTGCCTACATGTGGAAGACCCCGGTGATCAGGGATATTTTGATAATGATGGCGATAGTCGGGACCCTGGCATATGAATTTCAGGTAAGCCTGCCGCTTCTGGCCAAATATACTTTTCACGGTACCGCCGCCAGTTTTGCCATGCTGACCTCGGCCATGGGAATGGGGGCGGTATTGGGCGGGCTTTTTTCAGCCAGCCGGGGAAGATCCCGCCCGGTGTGGGTGGCCTGGGCCAGCCTGGCCTTTGGGACAGCCATTTTGATCGTTTCCTTGTCTCCCGGTCTATCTTTTGCCGCTATTGCCCTGGTGGCGGTGGGAATATTTTCGATACTGTTCACCTCTCTGGGGAATACCACCCTGCAGCTGGAGTGCCAACCGGCCATGAGGGGGAGGGTGATGGCCATTTGGACCGTGGCCTTTATGGGGTCTACCCCCATAGGCGGTCCGATCATCGGCTGGGTGGGGGAACATGCCAGCCCCCGGTGGAGCCTGGTGGTGGGCGGACTGGCGGCCCTTTTGGCCGGGGCCTATGGATTGATGTCCATCAGGAAAAATTATTCCAAAATAAACCCGGCCGCCGGGACGGCCCAAGATGGTCAATAAGATGCGGGTCGGCAGAAGAAAAGACTTTTAATGATAAATTATTTTTACGGACAGTAGATGAATTACGAGCTTTCACGAAAACAGATGGTGGATCAGCAGATCATCCGCCGGGGGGTGAACGATCCCAGGGTGATCGCCGCCATGCAAAAGGTGCCCCGGCATCTGTTTGTGCAGGAAGCCCTGCAATACCGGGGTTACGACGACAATCCCCTGCCCATCGGCCAGGCCCAGACCATCTCCCAGCCGTATATCGTGGCCCTGATGAGCCAGAACCTGAACATCAAGGGCGGGGAGAAGGTGCTGGAGATAGGCACCGGCTCCGGCTACCAGGCGGCGGTGCTGGCCGAGATGGGGGCCAAGGTCTTCACCATCGAACGGGTGGAGAAGCTGTACCACAATTCCCGGAAACTGCTGGAGGATCTTAAATACCACGATATAGCCGTCAAGCTGGGGGACGGCACCATCGGCTGGGCCGAGCATGCGCCCTACGACCGGATCATCGTCACCGCCGGGGCCCCGGAGGTTCCCAAGGCCTACTGGGACCAGCTGGCCGAGGGCGGCCGGATAGCCATCCCGGTGGGCGATGTCCATGTGCAGTCGCTGGTGCTGGTGGACAAGATCGAGGGCAAAGAGGTGAAGAGCCAGGTCTGCGGCTGCGTGTTCGTGCCGCTGATCGGGAAATACGGATGGCAGACCAATGGACAGTAGGATACGGATAGGGGTGATCGGTGCCTCGTCCTGTTCGGCAAAATTAGCCCAGGCGGCCTACACGGTAGGCAAGCTGATAGCCCAGAGCGGCGCCATCCTGATATGCGGCGGGATGGGCGGGGTGATGGAGGCCGCCTGCCGCGGGGCGGTCGAGGCCGGCGGGATGACGGTGGGGATACTTCCCGGCTCTTCGGCCAAAGATGGAAACGAATATCTGACCGTTCCAGTGGTGACCGGATTGGGCTACGCCCGGAATTCCATCGTGGTGCAGTCGGCCCAGGTGCTGATCGCCATCGGCGGGAAATACGGGACACTGTCGGAGCTGGCCTATGCCGCAGGGTTCGGGATACCGGTGGTCGGGCTTTCCACCTGGAAGATCCGGGCGCCGATAAAGCACGTGAAGACCCCGGAGGAGGCGGTGAGGATGGCGCTGAAGATGGTGGGGAATAAAATATGAAAAAAGCAATAATACCAATCATCATAGTTCTTGGTGTATTATTAATTTATATTAGTTTTAATTTTCCTAGATGTATAAAAGAATATACCGAGGAATCGGCTGTTATCGCAGTGAAAGAGAATTTATTGATTCTTGTAGAAGCAATTGAAAAATGGCATAGCGACAATGGTAACACGTTTCCCCATTCATTTAACGATATAAATAACTCAAACGGGAATGCATTCAAATCATATTTATTAAAACCATTAGAGCAGCCATACATATTTACATCAAAAAATATTAATAAATTTGTATACTTTAAAGACGATGCCTTGCCTAAAGATTTCAATGCTATTAGAAAACCTGGCATAATTTATGTGTTTTATTACAATAACAAATATGTTGTTTTGGGTTTTGGGAAGAAAAATCAAAATATAATACGATCCGATTCTGACGAATTTAAGCAGTTTTATGAGGTTTATATAAATGAGTATAAACGAATATATAAAAAATAATTATTTTAGTACGGGTATATTTTGAAACCATTCCAATTCTTTATAACAGACTATAACTTTAAATCATTTAATGTTTGATGAATAAAAGCCTATCAACCCGTATCACCGGCATGGTGCAGGGCGTGGGGTTCAGGTATTACGTATCGCAACAGGCCAGGCATCTTGGGCTGGCCGGTTATGTTCGCAACCTGCCGGACGGCTCGGTGGAGGCCGAGGTTGAAGGCGAAGAGGATAAGTTGAAACAATTCATCGTGGCGCTCAAGGCAGGGCCGTCCGGCGCGGTGGTGGAGGAGGTCAAGGTGGAGTGGGGAGAATACGGCGGGAGATACCGGGGGTTTAATATAACGCATTGACCACCCCTTTCATCCCCTCCTTGCACTTCGACAGGCTCAGTACAGGCTCAAGGAGGGGAAAGAGGGGAGGTCTAAAACCACCAACTCAACCCTTGAATTCCCTTCTCTTGCCAAGAGAAGGGCGGGGATGAGTTCAGAACCAAAGACGCCCCTCTTACTCACCCCTTGATAGGGGATATGCGGGCCGGGCAGGGCAACCCCTGGATTCCTGCTCCCCGCCTCCGCGAGGACAAGCTTCACGGGAATGACAAAAAACTTTGTGTCTTTTGTGCCCTTTGTGGTTAAAGTGCCTGGATTCCCGATTACTCGGGAATGACAAACGACTTTTGTGGATTGCTTCATCAGAAAAGCAGCGAAGTCCTTTCGCAATGATGTAAGAGGCGCGTCATCCTTAAGGTGTCACCCGTTCGGCCTGTTGGGCGGGCAGATTTCTCAGGGTGACGAAAGGATTCTTCGGCTTGCCGGGCAGGGCATTGGGCTCAGAATGACGAAAGGCCATTTGGCGGGGGTGAGGTCAAAACTCTCCCCTTGATAGGGGAGATGCGGGCCAAGCAAGAAAAGTCTTTGTGCCTTGGTGGTTAAAGTGCCCTGGATTCCCGATTGCTCGGGAATGACAATCGAAGTATTATGAAAATCAAACAAAGTATCATATAACTCATCAGGAGCAGAACATGGCAGTCAATCTGGAAAAATTCATCAGAGAAGTGCCGGACTTTCCCAAGCAGGGCATCGGCTTCAAGGACATCACCACACTGCTAAAGGACGCCGAGGGCTTCAAGCTGGCGGTGGACCAGCTGTCGGAGCAGTTGAAGGATGTCAAGATTGACGCCATCGCGGTGGTAGAGTCCCGGGGCTTTCCCTTCGGCTCGGCCCTGGCCTACAAGCTGGGCACCGGCCTGCTGCTGGTCCGCAAGCCCGGAAAACTGCCGGCCAAGACCATCCGCCAGGAATATGAGCTGGAATACGGCACCGACGCCCTGGAGATCCACCAGGACGCCATCAAGCCGGGACAGAATGTCCTGATCGTGGACGACCTTCTGGCCACCGGAGGAACGGCCATGGCGGTGGCACAATTGGTGGAGAAACTCCAGGGAAAGGTGGCCGCCATCGCTTTTGTGGTGGAGCTGGATTTCCTGAAAGGGCGGGAGAAGCTGGCCGGTCATAAGGTGGTTTCATTGGTGCACTATCAAAGCGAGTAATTGAAAAACAGGATCACATATCTTTTCCTGCTGGCGGCCCTTTGGCTGCTGATCGGGGCCGGTCAGGCCCGGGCCCAGCAGGCCTCGCCGGCCGACTCCGCCTCCGGGTATTTTCAGGAATACTTCTCCCGGCTGATGGAGGAGTGGCGCCTCAACCAGGTCCAGGAGCTGGCCAAACAGTGGGGCATTTCTGCGATGGGCACCAAGGGCATCAGGATGAACCGCAGCTTCTGGGAGGAACGACTGAGCCTGGTGATGTGGCTGCCCCGCAGCAGCCGGGGGCAGAGCCTGGTGCTGGAGTATCAGTTAAAAAAGCACTTCCTGGTCAGGGGGGAGATCGACCGGCATTCCCGAAGCGACAATGCCTGGCTGGACTTCATCTTCCGGACGGAATATTGAAGGGTTAAACTTTGGCAACGGTAACAGGGTCAAATATCCCTGTAAGCTGTTAGTTAAATTTATTTTAGGTGTCAACATGAAACGAATGATCGCGGCAATGCTCCTGGTCCTTTTGACCATTCCGGCCCTGGCCCAGGACGGCTATTTCGGCAAGAACAAGGTCAAATACAAGAATTTTCGCTGGGAGAAGATCACCACCGAGAATTTCGAGATCTACTATTACCAGGGCGGGCGGGAGCTGGCCCAGGTGGCGGCTCGGATGGCCGAGAACGCCGGGCGCAGGATATCCCAGGACATGGGGCACACCCTGTACAATAAGATACCCATCGTGTTGTACACCTCTCACAATGATTTCGCCCAGACCAACATCGCCCAGGATATCATAGACGAAGGGGCGGGTGGTTTCACCACTTTGCTCAAGAACCGGGTGGTGGTGCCCTATACCGGCTCCTATGCCGACCTGGATCATGTGATCACCCATGAACTGGTCCATGCCTTCATGTTCGACCTGTTCTTCGGGAAATCCATGGAATCCATCTTCTCCCAGCAGAGCCTGATGCAGCTGCCCCTGTGGTTCGTGGAGGGGATGGCCGAATACGAATCGCGGGGCTGGGATCCCGAGACCGAGATGATAATCAAGGACCTGGCGCTCAACCAGCGGCTGATCCCCATCCAGGAGCTGGAGGGATACGGCGGGAGCTATTTCGTCTACAAAGAGGGCCAGGCCATCATCAAGTTCATAGTCGAGAGGTACGGACAGCAGAAGATCGGCGAGATGTTCCACATGCTGAAATCCAGCCGCAGCATGGACAACACCTGCGAAAAACTTCTGGGCAGCAACGTCGAAAAGCTGTCGGAGCTGTGGCTCAAGGATATGCACAAAAAATACTGGCCCTATCTGGCGGCCAAGAAGGAGGTCCCGGACTTTGCCAAACAGCTGACCGAGCATGACGTTTTCAAGACCGGCTCCTATTTTAACCTGGCCCCCTGTTTTTCGCCCCAGGGTGACAAGATCGCCTACATCTCCGATCAGGACGGCCGGGCCGGGATATACATCATCTCCAGCATCGACGGCCACCGCATCAAGCATCTGGTCAAGGGCGAGCAGAACGCCCAGTTCGAGGCCATGCACCTGGCCTGGTTCCGGGGAGGCCTGAGCTGGTCCCCGGACGGCAAAAAGCTGGCCTTTGCCGCCAAATCCACCACCGGCGACAAGCTGTACGTGGTCCGGGTTGACAACGGCAAGATCCTTAAAAAACTGGAGTTCCCGATGGACGGGATCTATTATCCCAGCTGGTCTCCGGCCTCCGATAAGATCGCCTTCTGCGGACTAAAGGACGGCCAGTCCGACCTGTATGTGGCTGACATCGCCGACAGCCACAACGTGGCCTACAGCCTGGAGCGGCTGACCGATGATCAGTACGACGACCGGGAGCCGGAGTGGTCCCCGGACGGACGGGAGCTGGTTTTCGTCTCGGACCGTCCGGCCGGGGAAGACCAATCCGGCCTGGACACCATGTATTTCGGCCGCTACCGCCTGTTCTCCATGGATCCGGTCTCCGGCAGCATCGGCTGCCTGACCCCGGAGGAGACCATGGTCTCCCGTCCCAGCTGGTCGCCCAAGGGGATAGCCTATACCGCCATCCGCCGGGGGGTGAGCAACATCTTCGCCATCTCCGGGGACAGCACCCTGCAGCTTACCGATGCCATCACCGGCTGCCTGCAGTCCAAATGGTCCCGGGACGGCAGCAAGCTGGTCTTCATCGGGTATCACAAGACCGGATGGAACATCTTCACCATCAAGAATCCGCTGGACAAACTTCCGGGGATCGACAGCCAGAAGGTTTTCTTCTGGGCCTCGGCCGACACCGGCTGGTATCAGCCCCGGAAATTCGAACAGCCTTTGGCCGACAGCAACCGCTATAAGCCCGGCCAGGCCCGGACCAAATTTTCGGTGGACTGGGCCCAGGGATCTTTCAACTACAATACTTTAAGCGGGCTGGGCGGCCAGGCCGAGATCGTGGTCAGCGACGTGATGGGCAACCATCAGTTCTACTGGCTGTCGGACATGGTCATCAACCTGCAGAATTCGGATTATCAGCTGACCTATTTCTACCGCCCCCGGCGCTGGGACTACGGCATCAGCTACTACCAGTACCACAACTACTATCTGGCCTCCAACAACGACATCATCATCGAAAAGATCAACGGGGTCCAGGGGATACTCTCCTATCCCTTCAATCGTTACCAGCGGATCGATTTCATGGGCAGCTGGAGCCACTACAATGAGGAGCTTTACCATTATGAGAATTATCAATATTACACGTCTCCCGACGCCAACCTGAACGTGATCATCCCGGCGGTATCCCTGGTGCATGACAATGTCCAGTGGTCCTACTACGGCCCCCGGGAGGGCCGGAGGGCCATGGCCGCGGTGGAGGCCAGCAGCCGGAGCCTGGGCAGCGACCTGAACTTCGTCAATTATTTCACCGACATCCGGCAGTACTGGCCGCTTACCAAAAGGTCGGAATTCGCCCTGCGCCTGATGGGCGGCCTGTCGATGGGATCCGACGCCCAGTATTTCGAACTGGGCGGGCCCTATACCTTAAGGGCCTATGATTACAACGAGCTGGACGGCACCAGGATGGCCCTGATGAACCTGGAGCTGAGGGTGCCCTTCGTGGACCGGATCCAGATGGCCATCCCGCCCATATCTTTCTACGGCATCCGGGGAGCGATGTTCTTCGACATCGGGGCCGCCTGGTCCGACAGCCGGCAGTTTCAGCTCTTCCAGCGCGATCCCAACGCCCTGTTGAAAATGAAGGACCTTAACGGGAGCCTGGGGACCGGGATCAGGATGATAATATCGCCCTTCATGATGAAACTGGATTTCTCATGGAAGACGGACCTGTCCTCGATCTCCGACAAGGCCAGGATATCCTTCGTGCTGGGCAGCGAGTACTGATGCCGGTGAAGATAATCGCCGGAGAATTCCGGGGCCGGAACATCAACTGCCCGGAGGGCTGGGATGTCCGTCCCACCTCCAGCATGGCCCGGGCGGCCATCTTCAACATTCTGCAGCAGGGCGGCGCCTGCCGCCGGGCCCTGGACCTTTACGCCGGATCGGGCGCTCTGGGGATCGAGGCCCTGTCCCGCGGGGCGGAATCGGTAGTGCTGGTGGAGAAGGACCCTGGACCGGCCGGAGCCATAAAAGACAACCTGGCAGCCCTCAAGCTATACCCCCGGGCCAGGCTGTATGCCGGCGACGCTCTGGAATTTTTGAGGACCTGCGGGGAGCAGTTCGATCTGATCCTGGCCGACCCGCCCTATCCCGATCACTGCCTGCCGGATATCCTGGATGCCGTGGAGCGGAGCAGAACGCTGGCAGATTACGGCACCCTGGTCATCCAGCACTCCCTGAAGGAAAAATCCCCGGCCAGCTTCGGGGGGCTGAAAAGGTGGAAGAACAAAACCTACGGCAAGACCCAGGTGAGCTTTTACCGTTATAATGGGGAGGAATGAAATGGGAAACCTGGCAATTTACCCGGGGACTTTCGACCCGGTGACCAACGGCCACCTGGACATCATCCAGCGCGGGGCGGAGATCTTTGACCGGATAATCGTGGCGGTGGCCGCCAGCCGGAATAAAAACCCCCTGTTCTCCCTGGAGGAGAGGGTGGAGATGCTCAAAAAGACCGCCGCCGGATATAAAGGGGTGTCGGTGGAACCATTCGACGGGCTGCTGGTGGACTATGCCCGGTCCAAGGGGGCCCGGGTCATCATCCGGGGCCTGCGGGCGGTGTCCGATTTTGAATACGAGTTCCAGCTGGCCCTGATGAACCGCAAGCTGAACCCCGGGATGGACACCTTCTTTGTGATGCCCTCGGAGAAGTACGTATATTTAAACTCCGGCCTGATCAAGGAGATCTCCCGCATGGGCGGAGACATCTCTTCCCTGGTGCCGGATGAAGTGCTGAATAATTTAAAGGCGAAGTACCACAAATGAGTTTAGTAGACAAAGCAGAACTGGAGATCACCGCCGGGAACGGGGGCAAAGGAGCCATCAGTTTCCGCCGGGAGAAATTCGTTCCCAAGGGCGGCCCGGACGGCGGGGACGGAGGCAAGGGCGGCTCGGTGGTCCTGGAGGTCAATCCCAATCTGGTGACCCTACGGGATTTCAGATATCAGCACCGGTTCAAGGCCGGGCACGGGCAGAACGGGGCCTACAAAAAAATGTACGGGGCCAACGGGCCGGACTGCATCATCCAGGTCCCTCCCGGCACATTGGTTTACGACAAGGAGACCGGGGAACTGCTGGCGGACCTGATAGAGCCGGCCAGCCGGATAGTGGTGGCCAAAGGGGGCATCGGCGGCCGGGGCAACGCCAAGTTCGCCACCTCCACCAACCAGACACCCCGGGTGGCCGAGAAGGGGCAGATAGGCGAAAGTAAAACTTTGCTGTTGGACCTTAAACTGCTGGCGGACGTTGGTTTGCTGGGTTTCCCCAATGCCGGAAAATCAACCCTGCTGTCCTGCCTGTCGGAGGCCAGGCCCAAGGTGGGCAACTATCCCTTTACCACCCTTTCGCCCAATCTGGGGGTTATGGAGCTGGAGGGCTTCAAGACCTGCACGGTGGCCGATATGCCGGGGCTGATCGAAGGGGCCCACCAGGGCAAGGGGCTGGGCACCCGTTTCTTAAGGCACGTGGAGAGGACCAAACTGCTGGTCTATGTGATCGATGCTTCGGTGGCCGACCCCTGGAAGGAATACCGGGTGCTGAAGGATGAGCTGGTCGAATTCAATCCCGCTATCGCCAAAAGGCCTTCATTGCTGGTTCTTAACAAGATGGACCTGGTCAAGAAGAGACCATCCGCCCCCAAGGGATCAAAGGCCATTTATATTTCGGCTCTCAAGGCGGAGAACATCTCCCAGCTGAAAAAAGCCATCACCAAAGCATTGAGCAAGGTAAAAGATGACTGACCACCAGCTGACCGAGGCGGTGGAACTGCTGAAATCCCGGGATGCCAAAAAACGCATGACGGCGGTGGACATGGCGGCCGGGCTTAACAGCGCCGGGGCGGTGGCGCTTCTTATCAAGGCCCTCCAGGACCAAAGCTGGAGCCTGCGGGAATATGCCATCAAAAAAACGGCCCTGGCCGGGCATCAGGCCGTCCAGCCTCTGGTCAGGCTGCTGCGGGACGGCGTCTGGTACACCCGGGCCGCGGCCTTGCAGGCTTTGGAGCTTATCGGGGACATCGCTGCTTTGAATGCCGTCATGGGGCTTATCAAAGACCCCAACCGCAGCGTGGCCGAGGCCGCCCATAAGGCAGCGCTGGTTTTGTCCCGGAATGCGGAAAAGGAGATCTTGTATTCTGCGGCGGAAAAAATGTCCGCCGAACAGCGCGGCAATCTGGTAGATCTGATATCAAAATCCCACGCCGCCCTTGCGGAGGGCCTTCGGTCCCACTTGGACAACCTCCCCCGGGATGCGGCCCAGACGATCATTCCCGGTGCCGGGGACGAACCCGATGCGGCCGTGAGACTGCAGGGATTACGGCGCGAGCTAAAGGCCATATTAAGGCAGAACGACAGGATCGGCAATGAAGACGCATGAGGAATTGCTCTGGTGGCTGCGACTGCAGTCGGTCAAGGGAGTCGGCTCCATCAAGTTCAATGAACTGATCAGGGTCTTGGGCCATCCCCGAAAGGTGTTTGCTTCCGACGATTCAGCGCTGTCCCAGGTTCCCAAGATAGATGCCAGGGTCATACAGGAGATCCGAAGCTTTAAATTCGTGCCGGGCTATGCCGAGGAGCAGTTGGAGAAGGCCGATAAGCTGAGGGCCGACATCCTGACCATGGACGATCCGGAATATCCGGACAATCTTAAAAATTTCACCGATGCCCCGCCAATTCTGTTCGTCCGGGGCTCCCTGAAAAGCTCCGACCAGAGGGCGGTGGCCATAGTCGGCTCCCGCAATGCCACCACCTACGGCAAGAACACCTCCTCGGGGATGGCCCGGGAACTGGCTTCGTTGGGGATCACGGTGGTCAGCGGAATGGCCCGGGGCATCGATTCTGCAGCCCACCAGGGAGCGCTGGCCGCCGGAGGCCGGACCATTGCCGTGCTGGGCTGCGGGGTGGACATCGCATACCCGGCCGAAAACAGAAAGCTCCGGGATTCCATCATGGAGAGCGGGGCGGTGCTCTCGGAATACCCCATCGGCGAAAAACCGCTGCCGGCCCATTTTCCCAACCGCAACCGGATCATCACCGGGCTCTCGCTGGGGGTGCTGGCGGTGGAGGCCCGGGAGGACAGCGGGGTGTTCTCCACCGTCCGGTGGGCGGCCGAACAGGGCCGGGAGGTCTTTGCGGTGCCCGGCCCCATAACCTCGGCCACCAGCCTGGGGCCCAACCAGCTGATCAAGCAGGGGGCCAAGATGGTCCTCAACATAAGCGACATCCTGGAGGAGTTGAATCTATCGGGTCCCGATAAAATGCCGCCCAAAGAAACTCGTCCTGAAATAGAACTGGAGGGCGATGAGGGTTCGGTGTTCGCCAGCCTGGCCGATGATCCCCGGCATATAGATGTCATAGCCCGAACGGCAGAGCGCAGTTCCTCGGACACTCTGAGAATACTTTTTACCCTGGAGATGAAGGGTTTGATACGGCAGCTGCCGGGAAAGATGTTCGCCAGGATATGATGCCATTTTCAGATCATTGATCATGAAGATCAATTTAATGAAACTGCCAGCAATCTACGGCATGGCCGGGGCCTTGGCCGGATATTTTTTGCTGCATCCGGCCTCGATGTTCATCCACAGCATCGGGGTGGCGGTATTTCCCGAGGATGGCCGATCGGTGGACGAAATGGTCGGCAAGGCCGGCGCCGCTTTGTATATCGCCAAGGATCTGGGGCGGAACCGGGTTGTTTCCGGATGATCAACTCATAAAGGAAGGGATATGACGAAGGTTTCATTGGTAAAATGCAGTTCCTACCAACCCCACGAAGTCAGGGTCGCCGTAAAGCGCTCGCTGGATCTTCTGGGGGGCATCTCCGCTTTCGTGAAGCCCGGACAAAAAGTGCTGTTAAAGCCCAATCTGCTTTCTTATCACCATCCCGACAAGGCCGTCACCACCCATCCGGCGTTTCTGGAGGCAGTGCTGGAACTGGTCAAATCGGCCGGCGGAGTCCCGGTGGTGGGCGACAGCCCCATCGGTTCGGCCCGGCATATAGAGGAGTACTGGAAAGTGACCGGATTCCAGGAGGTCTGCCGGCGGCAGGGGGCGGAGCTGGTGGCTTTTGAAAAATCCGGGGTCTATAAGAAAAACCTTAACGGCCGGAATTACCATATCGCCAGGCCGGTGCTGGATGCCGAGGTGATGATCAATCTTCCCAAGCTCAAATCCCACAGCCTGACCCTGCTGACCTGCGCCGTCAAGAACATGTATGGCGCGGTGCCCGGACTGAAAAAGTCGATGTATCACCGGGAGGCGCCCCTGCCCATGGAATTTTCAAAATTACTGCTGGATATATACACCCTGGCCAGGCCGCAGCTGAACATAATCGATGCGGTCATCGGCATGGACGGCAACGGGCCCTCGGCCGGCGATCCCAAGCCTATCGGAATGATCATGGCCGGGGCGGATGGCGTGGCCATAGACTGTCTGGCGGCCCATCTGATGGGAATGGATCCCCTGAAGGTGCCGACCAATCTTTTAGCCCGGAAAATAAATCTGGGCGAGACCCAGCTTGAGAACATCGAAAGGCTGGGCGATGCGATCGAGGTGAGAAACGATTTCCAATGGCCGTCCACCTGGGCCTACTCCCTGATCCCGTCTTTTTTGGCCCGACATATGGCCAAACTTTTCTGGATACGGCCGGCCATCGATCCCGCCAAATGCGTCAACTGCGGGGCCTGCGTAGAAAGCTGTCCCACCAGCGCCATCTCCTCCGGGGAACCGACCCCGGTTTTCAATTACAAGCTCTGCATCAATTGCCTGTGCTGTCAGGAGATCTGCCCCCAGCAGGCGGTCCATCCCCGGCGAAGCCTGATAGCGAAGATGGTCCGATGAGCACCATCAGACCCAAACACCGGCTGGAATATGCTTGGCTGGCATCATTGGGTTGGATGGCCCGGGTCCTGCCCGAAAAGACCGCGGCAGCGGCCGGCGCCCGATTGGGCGGGCTGGCCTTTGATGTTTTCCGGATCCGACGGAAAGTGGCGCTGGATAACCTGGCCCAGGCCTTTCCCGAAAAAAAAACCGGCGAGATCAAGGATATCGCCCGGAGCCTGTATCGCAATCTGGGAAAGAACCTGCTGGAATTCTTAAGGTTTCCCAAACTGACCGGCGGGGACATAAAAAACAAAGTAAAATTAATCGGGCAGGAGCATTTAGACCGGGCGATCAAAAGCGGCCAAGGGGCCTTGCTGATCAGCAGTCATTTCGGCAACTGGGAGCTTTATTCTGCATCCATCGCAGCCTACGGATACCCCCTCTCGGTGGTGGTGTATGAGCAACACAATCCCCTGGCCGACCGGATGATGAACCAACTCCGCCGGGCCAAGAATATCGAGGTGATCTTCAAACCGGACGCCCCCCGGGCCATACTGAAGGCCCTGGCCCGGAACCGTTTTGTGGCCATACTGATCGACCAGGATGCCGGGCCGGACGGGGTGTTCGTGGACTTTATGGGGCGACCGGCCTCCACCGCCAAGGGCCCGGCGGTTTTCGCCATCCGGACCGGAGCCCCGCTGCTGACCGGGGTGATCGTCCGGCAGGGTGATGGCGGGCATGTCGGCTATATCGAGCCCGCGGTCTACGCCGAGCCGGCAAAAGACAGGGAACAGGAGACGCTCAGGCTGACCGCCTGGGTCACTGCGGTCATGGAAAAGTATGTCCGGAAATATCCCGACCACTGGTACTGGGTGCACCGCCGTTGGAAAACGAAACCCCTAAAATAAAAATATATGGATAAAATAAATTTATTACATTTGGTTCAGCAAACTATAGAAGAAATGGACCAGCCGGGTTATAGTTTGACTTCTGTTGTGAGAAAAGCTGTTCGCATTTCTTCCATGCAAAAGGATTATTTTAATCAATGGTGGTTAGAAAATGAATTGGTCCCCTATGGAGATAATGATGCAAAAGAAAGAATTAAGATTAGAATTGCTAAATATATTAGTAAAGATAAAATTGCAGACTATCAAAAGCAAACAGCTTATATGTATCAAAAAAGCAGAAAACAAGTGAGGATTAAAAACAATGAAATGGTGGATACGGGTAGTTACAATGCAATGAGTGTTAAAGAAATCGAACAAGCGATTGTTTTAATAGATAATTATATTACGAGTTTAATACAACAAATAAATAATGTGGATGATTATTCTCATATAAAAAAATCAAAGCAGAGCGAATTAATAAGTCAGGGTAAAAACATTTTACTAAATGAACAGATAAAAGAACAACGGGAATTGTTGCAAGATTATAAAAGAATATTGGACCGTATAGAACATAGGGTATTTAGTTATTTAAGCAATAAAGAAAAACAATTATTTTTAAAGGAGTATAACACTAATGTTTTTGATAAATATCAACAACAAGTAGATACTAGACTAATTTCTATAGCCCCTGATGCTATGGAACAGTTACGGGAATCATATAAAAGAGTTGATGAAAATAATGCTGAAGCATGGAGTCAAGCGGCTGTATCTTGTCGCAGGGTGTTAAAAACATTAGCTGATATAGTATACCCATCCGTAGTGGGCAAAATAAAATGTAATGATGGAAACGAACGAGTATTGGATGATGCAAATTTTAAAAATAGATTGTGGGAATATGTCTCTCAAAAAATAAGCGGGACAAAAACTGGTGAGTTATTATTGGTGCAGCTTAATGATTTGGGAAATAGAATTGATAGATTATATGATTTATCGTCAAAAGGCACTCATGATAAAATTAATAAGAATGAAATATACCAATGCATAATACAAACATATTTAACAGTTGGTGATATTTTATTTTTATATGATAAATAATTTCGTAAGGTGATAATTCATGAGATTTATAATTATTTTATTTGCATTTATGATATTGGCCGGCTGTGCCAAGAAGACCGAGAGCAATTCCGGAGACAACATGCCGATAGACACTTATCGCCAGGGTATAGACCGGGCCCAGGAGGTTAAACAGAAATCCGATGAGCGGGCTAAAAATCTTGATTCCATTTCTCAAGGAGATCAATGATAATCATCTTGATGCTTAAAATATCATGCCCATAAAAGTATTGCCCATAGACATAATCAACAAGATCGCCGCCGGGGAGGTGGTGGAACGCCCGGCATCGGTGGTCAAGGAGCTGGTGGAGAACAGCCTGGATGCCGGAGCCTCGGCCATAGAAGTGGAGATAAAGCAGGGGGGCCTGCAGCTTATTCGGGTCTCCGATGACGGCAGCGGGATGGACCCCGCCGAGATGCGTTTGAGCCTGGAGCGCCATGCCACCAGCAAGATCACCGGCTATGACGATCTGTTGTCCATCGCCAGCTACGGATTCCGGGGCGAGGCCCTGCCCAGCATAGCCTCGGTCTCCCGGCTGACCATGTCATCCCGCCCGGAAGGGGGCTCCTCGTCCTGGGTGATAGAATGCGACGGCGGAGGCATTGTCAATCAAAAGGCCAGCGCCGCAAACCAGGGCACCACCATTACCGTGGAGGAGTTGTTTGCCAAGGTCCCGGCCCGGAGAAAATTCCTCAAAGCCGAGGTGACCGAGGCCCGCAAGGTGGCCGATGAGGTGGTCAGCCAGGCCCTGGCCAATCCGAAAGTGTCGTTTCGGCTGGTGATAGACGGAAAACAGAGCTTTGATTACCCGGGGGGAAATTTGGAGCAGCGGCTGGAGGATGTTTTGACCGCCGAGGTTTTTCGCAGCATGCTGCCGGTGGATTTCGGACAAAGGCCCCTGGCCGTCAAAGGGTTTGCCTTGAGCCCCGACAAGCTGCTGGCCCGGCGCCGGGACCAGTACCTGTTCGTGAACGGCCGGCGGATATCCGATCGGCTGGCGGGTTCGGCCATCTACCGGGGCTACGGCCCCAGCCTGCTGGGCAGGCACCCGTCCTATGTGATCTTTCTGGAGATATCGCCCCGGCAGGTGGATATCAACGTCCATCCGGCCAAGCGCGAGGTGCGGTTCCGGGATGACGGACTGGTGTTCAACACCGTCCGTTCCGCCATTCACCGGGCTATGTTCCAGGAGCAGGGCGGACCGGATAGTTTATCGCCCGGCAGTTTCGGCGGCTTCTTTGGATCAAGCAGCCAACAGTATGCCGGCAAAGAGGCTCTGAGCCTGGAGGATAAAAAAGCCGTATACCAATTGTACGGTTCGGAGGAGCCGCAGGCGGTGGGCGATCTGTTCGGCGTGGCCGAGCCCCGTTCCGGGAACCTTTCTCTGGTCAGCTACTGGCAGGCCCATAACCGGTATATCTTTGCCGGGATCAAGAACGGCATCATCATGGTGGACCAGCATGCCGCCCATGAGAGGGTGCTGTTCGAGGAACTATTGAAATCCCGGGAGAAAAGGCTCTCCCAGCAGCTTCTCTTCCCGGTTTCGGTGGAATTGAATCCCTCGCAGAAGATAGCCTTTGAGCAATTTCAGGACATCTTCGCTTCATTCGGTTTTGACATCAAACAGTTCAGCGGAAACACCGTCGTCATCGAGGGCCTGCCGGCCGCGGCCGGCGACCGGGTGGAGGGAGGGGAGCTGATCAGGAACATTCTGTCCGACCTCTGCCAGAACCCGGCCGCCACGTTGGAGCCGGCCGAGAAGCTGGCCATGTCCTTTGCCTGCCATGCGGCCGTCAAGGCCGGCCAGCCGCTTTCCCAGGAGGAGATGAACCGGCTGATAGACCGGCTGTTCGCCACCAGTTCTCCCTACCTGGACCCGCACGGCCGTCCGGCGGTGATCCGCCTTACCCTGGACGACCTGGAGCGGAGATTCGGCCGGATATGAATCCGGTGATGGTCATCGCCGGGCCGACCGCCGTGGGGAAAACCCCAGTGGCGTTGGATCTGGCTGAAAAAATCGGTGCCGAGATAATCTCGGCTGACTCCCGGCAGGTATACAAGTATCTTGATATCGGCACCGCCAAGCCATCCAGGTCCGAAAGGCAAAAGATCAAGCATCACCTGCTGGATTTTCTGGAGCCGGATGAGATCTACAGCGCCGCCCGTTTTGCGGCCGATGCCCGGGCGGTAATGGACCGGCTGGATGAGCAGGGCAAAAGGTACATCATTGCCGGCGGCTCGGGGCTTTACCTGAAGGCCCTTATCGAGGGCCTGTCGCAGATCCCCGGGGCCGATGAGAATATCCGGCGGGAGTTGGATTCGCTGCTGGCGGCCAAAGGCAAGGGAGCATTATATGAGATGCTTAAAGAACTTGATCCAGAATCAGCTCAAAAAATAAAACCCCACGATGCCGTCCGGACGATCCGGGCCATCGAGGTATTCAGGCTCTCCGGCATAAAAATGTCGCAGTGGCAGAGGAAGGAGCGGATCAGGGATAAGCGGCACTATCGGCTGGTGGTGCTCAACCGGGAGCGCGATCCGCTCTACCGCCTGATAGAGATCAGGGTGGACCGGATGGTTGCACAGGGATTGTTCGAGGAAACAGCCAGGGTGCTCAGGATGGGATATCCTCCGGATAGCAACTCGCTTAATACGGTGGGATATAAGGAAGCCATAGCTTTTATCAACGGGGCAACGGACCGCAATACTGCGGCCGGCCTTATCAAGCAGAATACCAGGCGCTATGCCAAGCGTCAGCTGACCTGGTTCCGCGGCATGCCCCAGGCGGAATGGCTGGAGGTCGATAAAAGCGGAGGCCTGGAGAAGATCGCCCAAGAACTGAATCGGTAAGATTCCTCTGCAATACTAACCACTGAATCACGGAGATTTTTTTAAACACGGAATAATATCAAATAAATCTTCATTTTCTTAGTAATGCACTTCCTGAAATTCAGAGTTTCCGTGCCTGCCCGCTGTAGCGCGGAGTTTACACCGATGAAAGAGGTGGCGCGCAAGCGTGGTAAAAGGTACTTTTAAAGAAGTCACAATAAATATTCAAGAAAGCCGGATTGAGAGCCATCAAATATTCCATATTGCTGATATCTGTCCTGGTAAATTGGAATGCGCCGGTCTTTGCCGGATCAGTGCCGTTGAACGGGGATTGGCGCTTTTTGCAGACAGCCCATTTCAAGGTATACTACCAGACAGGCCAGGAGCAGTATGCCCAGAAGGTGGCCAATAAGGCCGAGGATGTTCATGTCACGTTGGTGGGATTTTTGAAATGGCTGCCCTATGGCCATACCAATGTTATAGTGGCCGATCACACCGATATCGTGAACGATTATGCCACACCTCTTCCCAAAAGGACCATAATAATCCATCCCGCCCAGAACGTCGGGGATCGTAATAACTTCGGGGACTGGCTTTACGAAGTGCTGGTCCATGAATATACCCACCTGCTTCAGATGGACATGCAGAGCGGCATCCCGGCCGGGTTCAATTCGCTATTCGGCAGGATCTTTTTGCCCAATATTTTTCAACCCTTGAATCAGATCGAGGGGCTGGCGGTCTATTCCGAGACCCGATACACCGCTTTCGGCCGCAACCGCTCGGCCCTGACCGAGGGGATGCTGCGCAGCGCGGCGGCCGAAGGCGGTTGGGTGCCCCTGGACCGGGCCGGGGTGGCCTCGCCTTGCTGGCCACGGGACGCAGCTTACATCTATGGCGGAAAGTTCTTTGAATATCTGTCCCATAGATACGGGCAAAATAAACTGGCTCTATATCAGCGAAAGCACAGCAATCTGGTATTGCCGTTCATGCAGAATTCAACGGCCCGGAGTGTCTTCGGTAAAAGCTTTCCGGCTTTGTGGCAGGATTGGGAAGATGCATCATACCGGGAATACGGCCGGCAGATAGATTCCATAAAAAAAGACGGTCTGACCGAGGCCAAACTCATATCAACCGACGGCTTTGACAAATCCGAACTAATATCCTCTTCCGACGGTAAATATTTGGCTTATATTGACCAAAACAGCCATCGGAGATCAGCCCTGACGTTGTATGATGTCGAATTGGGAAAATTCCGGACGGTCGACCGGGGAATCTTTCTGGGCTCCATGCAATTCAGCTCCGACGGAAGATACCTGGCCTATGGAAAGATGGAGTATTCCGGCTTTGGCGAAAACTTATATGGTGATATTTATATCCATGATATGGATGGCCGCAAGACCAAAAGGATCACCCACGGTTTGCGGGCCAGGGATCCGGCCTTTTCCCGGGATAATAAGTTGTTATATTTTGTGGCCTCCAAGCTGGACCAGAATGCCCTGGCAGTCATAGATATCCAGACCAGCCGGGTGGGATATCTGACCGAGTTCGCTGAGGACCAATTATTCAGCCATCCGGCGGTGTCCCCCGACGGCGGTAAGATCGCCCTGGCGGTGTGGCAGGATGGGGGCTATCAGGACCTCTATCTTTACGACATCGCTGATAAAGAGTGGCGGTCCTTGATGGCCGACAGGGCCCAGGATATGGCCCCGGCCTGGTCGGCCGACGGCCAAAGTCTGTATTTTGCTTCGGACCGCTCCGGGGTGTGGAATATCTTCGACTATGACCTTCAGACCGGCTCCATATCCCGGAGGACCAATGTCATCGGCGGGGCCTTCAATCCGGCAGTCTCCGATGATATTTTATATTTCTTGAACCTCGGTTCAACCGGGTATGATCTGGCAAAAACAAAAACATCCGACTCGATCTATTATCAAAATGCCGCCTATGCCGACACTGCGGAATTTGCCGAAACGGCCCCAGATACCGCCGATTATCCTTCGGCAAAATACCGGCCTGGCAAAACCCTGCTGCCGTTCTTTTGGTTTCCCGCCGCCTCCATTGATGAAAAGGGGGGGGCCTTGGGAGCTGCCCTGATGGGCGCGGACGACCTGATGGCCAAATCTTATACGGCCATGTTCATCCCCAGCTTCAACTCGCAACGGTTCTATTATAATATTGCCTATTCTGATGTTGGCCGGAGTCTGAACTACAACCTTAGGCTTTCGGACAATGCGACTTCCGAGGATGTCGCATTGGAAGGCAAAGAGGTCGCCTATTATACAAGGCATCAAAGCCAGTCGCTCCAGCTGTATCTGCCGGTGGCCCGTTCCGATCATGCGATGGCCGCCGCGGTGGCTTATTACCACACCAATTACACCGGACTGAATGATGAGATCTTTGCGGTCAACCCTTATTGGACCGGCCATCTGGCGCGTCTGCAAATGAACCTCGGCTTCAGCAACGCCCAAAAGTTTGGCTTTTCCATCAGCCCGGAGAGGGGCCGTGAAATATCATTAGAATCTAGGTTGTACCGAAACTATCTGGGGAGCGACCTGAATCAGGCCTGGCAGGGATTTTCCTGGGCCGAATACCTGCCGCTGCCTTTCCGCCACCATGCACTGATGGCCAAGATAACGGCCGGCGCCTGGGGCCAGGGGGGCTATGTCAACCAGGACCTCCCGGAAATGCAACCCCGGGGAGCAACCGAGGATATTTATGGGAGATATCAGGCCCTGATGACGGCCGAATACCGCTTTCCGTTGTTATATGTGGAGCGGGGATACTCCACCTGGCCCTTCTTCCTCAAGAACGTCAGCGGAGCTTTGCTGGTGGACATCGGAGCGGCATCCGATGATTTCCGATCTTTAAGCTATGCCGATTCCCGCCAGTGCCTGGGCGCGGAGATAACTTCCCGGTGGATTTTCTCCTATGCCGCGCCGTTCAAGATCACCCTGGGAGGGTACCACCTCCCGGATGAAAATGAATCCCGGATGGTGTTAAAGCTGAGCTCGGCTCCCTTATGGTAATCCGTCGAGCAGGCATAATCACAGTCCTTGCTTTTCTGTCGGCTTGGCTATCGTTGGCAGCGGCGGAAAAGGTCAGGGTCACCATGGACGGCAATGCCAGTTTTTCTTCGCGCCAGCTGGGGAAGGTGGCTGACCTTAAATTCCCGGATGACAAGCTGGATAGCGACAGCCTGGAGCAGGGTATTTACCGGCTGAGATCTTTCTATCGGCGGAACGGCTTTGTCGACAACGAAATCGAATATATGATCGACAGCGGCAGCCTGTCGGGCGATGCCGGAATAAAACTGGTGATCACCGAAGGCGTCAGGTATTATGTGGACCGGATAGATTTTAGCGGGAGCCGGGAAATTTCCGCCGGGGTATTGAGCCAGGCCATAGCCAATGAGGTCCGAAGGCCGTTAAATTACCAAGACCTGGGGCAGGATGATTTCGGTTTGATGCTGTTGTATGCCGACCACGGGTACATCTATGCCGAGGTGGACCATGATCTGGAATTCCAAAACGGGCATAAGGCGATCATTACCTATAAGATCAAGGAGGGGCCCCGGGTACACATCTCCCGTATTTCTTTATACGGCAACGTCCATACCCAAGAAAAATACATCCTGAACACCATCCGGCTTTCCCCGGGCGATGTTTTCAGCCGGAGCCAGCTGATAAAAAGCCAGTTTCTGCTCCAATCAACCGATCTGTTCCGGGCGGTTGCCGTTTCCCCCGGGGAGATCGACTCCCTGGCCAATGAGATCGCGGTGGATATCCGGCTGGCGGAGAAGCCCCGGCGGTTGTTCGAGACCAGCATCGGCTACGGCAGTGGTGATGCAGTAAGATTAATGACCCAATGGGCCCATCGCAATCTTTTTGGGTTGGGCCGCAGAATTGAATACAACGGACTGGTCTCGGTTCAGACCAGGCTTCCCCTCAAACTGACCCGGGGCCGTTCCCTGGTCAGTTATTCCGATCCCTGCTTTTATTTATTTAAAAAGCCGGCCAGGGGCGAGGTTTATTACGATGATTTCAGGCCCAGCTACACCGATTACCGTCTGGAGACGGTGGGTTTTAATTTTACGGTAAGCACGCCGATATCAAATGCCTTTAATATCGACTATCGTTGGAAACAGGAGTGGCTGAAACTTTCTCCCAATTGGCAGCTTACCAAGTATTCATCCGATACTTTAAGTTATAAGGGCCGCAGGTCGCTGGTCGTTGCCTCCAGCTACCAGAATCTGGATGATCCGGTGAATCCGCGAAAGGGGTTAAGCAGCGATCTGGAACTGGAGTACACCGGCGGCATCATGGGTGGGGCGGAGACATTTCAGAGGGCCGTCAACAACTGGGCCTACTATTTCAAGGCTCCCTCGCACAGATTGTCTTTTGCCGGGCGTTTCCGGTACGGGATCATCGGAGACTGGTCGCAAAGGTCCACCATCCCCAGCTATGAAATGTTCTTTCTGGGCGGCCCGTCAACGGTAAGGGGGTATGCCCTTAGCTCGATCGGCCCGGTTGACGACCGGGGCCGGGTGACCGGCGGGAGGATCATGCTGTTGATCAACCTTCAGTCGGTTGTCGATCTGGGCAAAAACTGGGGCTGGGCCGCATTTATTGACGGCGGCATGCTCAGCAATAAGTCCTTTGCCAAGCAATCTTTTGGCGACATGGTCTCCAGCCCCGGCCTGGGAATAAGGTATACCCTGCCTTTCGGCACCGGCCGGATGGATTTTGCCGCTCCCGGCACCCGGATGGGACAGATAAAATACTGGAGATGGATGGTGGCCTGGGGAGAACCGTTCTGACGGCCGGAAACAGGCCGGCAAAATGGTGCGTTAGATATACGGGTTGAATTTGACAGCCCATCTCCGGCCCCGGCAGACCCCGCCATCTTGGGGACGCCCAACCGGGCGCATTTCAATCCGAATCGACCGTTCACCTTTGGGAAACGGTCTTTTTTGTTCTTGCTATTTTTAGGCTGAATTGCTATTATTTATGCCATATGAAACGGTTATAGGGTTGAATTTAAGCAAGGAGGTCATATGAATGATTTTATCGGGTTGGTTGGAGACAAAGTAAGGAAGCTTCGCAAAGCCCAGGGATTAACCCAGGGACAGCTGGGAGAGAAGGCCGGCTTTGATTATCGGTATATCGGCTTTATCGAACAGGCCCGGGTAAATCCAACAATCAAGACTCTGGAGAAAGTTGCCAATGCCCTTAAGTTGACGGTGCCGGATTTGTTTCCCGGCAATAAGGAGATTGAGACAGCCAAGAAGGGTGCGCCGGCCAAGGTTGTTGAACGGGAAAAAATAATGTCTAAGATCATGAAAGACTTAAATAAGGTCGATAACAGTAAGCTGAAAAGCATTGCTAAAATTGTAAATATTTCGGCGAGTGGAGAGGGTGTTTCTTGAGAAATAACCTGAAGCAAGCAATTTTATACGGCAGATAACCGGGCTTTCCAGCAAGGCGGGATATAATATCCCGCCTTTTTCCATATAGTGGGATTAACAAAATAGCCTATTGCAAATTGGGAGGTAAATATTGCATTACTATTACTTTGCCGTTATCTACCGAAGCCCTGAGCGGCTGTAATTCCATGTAATTAGAAGGCTTACGAATGTTGCGGAAAGCAACACAAATGGCCTAAAATATGCAAGCGAAGTTATTGGGGGAACGCTAGTTTATAGGCTGTTTCTTGGCAGTATTTATGGTCTTTGAATATCTCCCATTAGGGATCACAGCCTTGTCGCTTTGTTTGGTTTCCGATTGGTTTAAATAATAAAATGGCAATTGGAACTAAAACAATAATTGATAAGAGGGGAAATCAATGGAAAATAAGGAGTTGTTGAAAAACATAAAGCAGGCCGTTAAAATGGAGAACGAGGCGGCGCTTTTTTATAAGCATGTTGCCCTGCTCTCTAAAGACATCCGAGCCGGTGAAATGCTGATGCAGTTTTCCCAAGACGAGGAGAAGCACCGAAGAATATTGGAATACGTGGTGGAAAGCTACAAACACAACCACGAAAAGTTCGATTTCCCGGACATCGGGCCGCCCCCGGAATCCGGAACGCTTGAAACCAGCCCGTTATATGCCAAAAAACTGTCGGAATTGACGGGAGAGTCGAAGCCTGTTCTGCTGACATTAAGAGAGTTTATCAAAAAAGAAAATATAGCCATCGCCTTGTATTCCAAATTATCAGAGAGCAGCCATGATGTAAATATCAGGAAATTCTTCGGCTCCCTGGTCAAATGGGAACAAAGGCACCTGGATCTGCTTGAAAGACAGGCAACGGCCTTTGCGGTGAATCGATAGTGTCCGGCTTCCTAAGGGGCGATCGTATAAGAGCCGGGCTTTCCCGAATACCCGGCGGTCTGTTAACTGAATGTTTTAAATTTTGCCGAGAGGGTTGATATGGCCAAGAAAGTGCGAAACATCAACGGAACACCGTATAATACCTGTAGTTGCGGGAGCTGGCTGGCGCATTGGGAGAAATACAGCGGCCGCATAGCGGTGTATTGTTCCGAAGCCGGCTGTGCCAATCAAGCGGAGGCCGGCGGGCATGTATTGAGGGTGGGAGCCAATGATGACAATTGGTATATCATCCCTCTGTGTGCCGAGCACAATTCCCTGACCGGGCGGGCCATCGAAGTGATCGATGCCACCATCTTCGTTCCGGCCAACGTGGAGGAAACCTGCGGCAGTAAAGGTCAAGGGTAAGAAGATGCGTTATGCGGGATTGACCGACGATCCGGTTCGGCGGAAGCAGGACCATGGCAATTCGTTCGATTGGCATGTGATCCGTGAATTTGCCACCGAGGATGAAGCCCGGAAGTGGGAGAAAGGCATGCTGCTCCTGGGCTATCAGGGAAGAGCCGGAGGCCGGGGTTGGAGATACGGGTACACCTACACCATCACCTTATGGACCAGGCAATAGACGGGCTGCACCGGTCCGATATTGTTATATAAAAGGGCCTGCGGTATCTTACTAATGCATACGCATTTAATAAATTCTTTACTACTCTATGCTTGGGAGGCCGGCCCAAGCTGGCCTTGATGAATGCCCAGCGATACCATTAATGATATCGCTGGTAAACCATCAATGGTCATAAATGGCCATACCGTTATGTCAGTACAATTAATGCGTTTGTATAATGCATACTCCGGGCTTTTTGTTTATCGGCATATCTTGCCAAAATAGGGAGAATGGTTATGGCGGCCTACAAATATCCGGATTTCATCCGGCAGGTATATAACTACGCTTTTGATATTGCCGCCGGACCGGGCGAGTCGGCGCAAAATTCCGGCATAAACCGGGTGAAGGGGACATTCGGTGGCGGTTGATCGTAGCGACAGACTGATCGTCGTCCCAAGGTTAAATACTATTTGACAATTCTCTTTCAAAAGTATATAGTTGTTACTAAATAACTCGCAATAATATTTGTAATTTTATTTTATGTCTCAACTCAAAGCCGCCCTCCAGGAACTGGCAACACAGGCCAAAGCCAATAAGATCCATAAGATGGCCGAAATGCAGGTGCAGTCCAGCTATGTAGTCAAAGTGTTGGAACTTTTAGGCTGGAGAGATAGCGACTGGAAGCTGGGCTCCGGCCAGGGTGTAAACACCGGCAAATTTCCGGACATCAGCCTGCATGACAGGAACAAGCATACCGTGCTGGTGGTGGAATGCCCGCCGCAGGTGCCGAAATGGTGATCACAAGGAGTGCGAAGCCCACCGCAGGCGCGGAAATGCTCTTCCCGGGTGTTGAAATGCTCTTCACAGGTAGTGCGAAGTGCTCCGCAGGCGTGGAAATGTTGACCCCGCAACTGTACAAATTATAAAACAATCGATTAAAAATCATGGCAAACAGTAATCTTACAAACGCAAAAAGGGCAAAGAACGACGAGTTCTATACACAGTACGATGATATTCAAAAAGAGATTGAAGCATATCTGGAATACAACCCCAAGGTGTTCAAAGGCAAGACAGTGTATTGTAACTGCGATGATCCGTTCGAGAGCAATTTTTTTCGTTATTTCGTGCTAAATTTCGATAAGCTTAGACTGAAACAACTTATCACTACCAGCTATAAGCCATCACCAGTGGCCAACACGCAACTGGAGTTAATAGGCGTTGATAAAACTCACACAAAATCAAAAGGCCGACCCAAAATAACCGCCAATAAATTTATTATCAACGAAGTTCAAGACATAGATGGCGACGGCGAATTCAACTTGAAGGATGTTGCCAAGCAGTTAAAGGCAAACAAACACAACGAATGGACACCGATAAACGGCGACGGCGACTTTCGTAGCGATGAATGTATAAAGCTGCTGAAACAATCTGATATCGTAGTAACAAATCCTCCGTTTTCGTTGTTTCGCGAATATGTTAAACAGCTTTTTGATTATAATAAAAAGTTTGTGATTATTGGCAACTTGAATGCGATTACCTACAAAGAAGTTTTTCAAAAGATTAAGGAAAACAAGATGTGGTTGGGGCCAAGTATCTCTAGTGGCGATCGTGAGTTTCAAGTTCCAGATAGTTATCCAATTACTGCTGCTGGGTGGAGAGTAAATGATGAAGGGAAAATATTTTTACGCATAAAAGGTGTCCGTTGGTTCACCAACCTTGACCACGGTAGAAGACACCAACCCCTAAAACCTATGTCAATGAAAGACAATTTAAGATTTAACAAAAAACTGAAAGGTAAAGAATTTTATGACCGCTATGACAACTACGATGCTATAGAAGTTCCATTTACTGATGCCATTCCGAGCGATTACAAAGGCGTAATGGGGGTGCCGATTAGTTTTTTGGATAAATATAATCCTGATCAATTTGAAATAGTAGGCTTGACTTCAGGCAGAGATGAGTTTGAATGTCGGCCCTCCAAAAAATATATAAACCCAACCCAACATAACACAGATGGTAGTGTAATTAATGGGAGTAAATCCAACACTCGTGCAACTATTAAACTTGATAAAGTGCCAGCAGATATTTATTACACCGCAGACAATGCAGATGGACCCCTTTTAATCGTTTATGCTAGAATCTTAATTAAACACAAGAAGAAGTAACATGAAAACAACATTAAAAACAGACATTACTGTCAAAGATATTTGCGAAGGGTTCGTCTATAACGAACTGGAGGGCAAGGGGCTTTTCGGCCTGTCCGGCAAGCTGACAATCCAGCCGGAATACCAGCGTAATTATATCTATGCTTCCGACGGCGGCAAAAAAGAAGTGGCCGTCATCGAATCCCTACTCAAAGAGTACCCGCTAGGTTTGATATATTTTAACAAAGTAAGCGATGAAAAACTGGAAGTCTTGGACGGTCAACAGCGCATTACCAGTTTCGGGCGCTTTATCGCTGGGAAATTTGCCATCAAAGATGACGATGGGAATGAGCAATATTTCAGTGGCATGGCAAAGGACAAGCAAACTAGAATATTGAAAACAAAACTGACCATTTACGAATGCGAGGGCAAGGAAAGCGAAATAAAGGAGTGGTTCAAGACAATCAACATTGCCGGGGTCCCGCTCAATGAGCAGGAGCTTTTGAATGCAATATATTCTGGTCCGTTTGTGACGCTCGGCAAGGCAGAGTTCAGTAACAGTCAAAATGCCAACATTCAGAAATGGAGCGCCTATGTAAAAGGCAGCGCCAATCGTCAGGATTTTATGGAAAGGGCTTTGGATTGGGTGAGCAAGGGCAATATCAGTGACTATATGAGCCAGCATCGCAAGGATGAAAACATCAACGAGCTTAAAACATACTTCAATAGCGTTATTGAATGGGCGTCTAGCGTATTTAAAGATGTCCAAAGGGAGATGTGTGGTATTGAGTGGGGACGGCTGTATGAAGAGTATCATAAAAAATCGTATAACCCTGCTAAAGTATCAGCAGAAGCCCAGGAGCTTTACGCTGACCCATATATCAAAAACCGAAAGGGAATCTTTGAGTATATACTTGGGGGTTCCGTAGATACAAAATTGCTGGAGGTCCGGGTCTTTGATGAGGCAACCAAGAAAACTGTTTACGCAGCACAGACTAAAAAGGCTGAAACCAAAGGAAAATCAAACTGCCCACTTTGTGCAGTGGGGCATGATGCCAACAAGAGCAAGATATGGAAATTAGACGAAATGGATGCCGACCATGTAACAGCATGGAGCAAGGGTGGCGGTACAAATGCCAAGAACTGTCAAATGTTGTGTAAGACCCATAATAGAGCAAAAGGGAATCGATAATTTAACATTGAAATCTCAAAGCGTATTTTCATCATAGGCCAAATGTACTGCGGGTGTTCGGTGGCCGGGGCCATGCCAAAGACCTAAGCGGTGTTCGCCCTGGTGATGACGTTTATTATGAAATAATTGTGTATAGCGTATTTAAAAGAAAATGATAACAAAAATAACAAAACTCAAGAATTTCGGCATATTTCACGACTATTCTTGGACAGCGGGCTTCCCCGAATTCAAGAAGTATAATTTGATATATGGCTGGAATAGAAGTGGGAAAACTACAATTGCGCGTGTTTTTGCGAGTTGTGAGAAAAAATGTATTTATGACAAGGATAAATTTAAACAGTATCCGGAAAATGGGGAATTTGAAATTAAGACAGACGATGGTGTAATTGTTAATAATACAAATGTTACTACTAACATCTTATCAATAAAAGTTTTCAATCAAGATTTTATTGATGAGCACATTTCTTTTAACCCAGCAGAGTCGTGTGCACCTATTTTTTATCAAAGTAAAGAAGATTACGAGTCTGAAAAACGACTTACCCAACTTAAGCTAGATAAAATTACGTTTGGCAAAACATACGAAGAAGCTAAGAAAACTAAGTTAGCAAAGGAAGAAACGAAGAACACCTTTTTGACTGGTTTGGGAAGGGAAATTGCGAATATTCTCTTTGATAAGAACTACAATAAAAAGAAGGTGGAGAGCAATATAAACACTATCGGGATTGATAATTATTCAGGCAAGATTCTTTCTGATGAAGACAAGAAAAAATACGAAGCAATAAGTAAAAGCACAGCCGGCGTAGTTCAAAACCCCCTTGCTGATTATCAATTCTCATTTCCATTTGAGGGGGTAATTGTTAATAGTTTTCAAATGTTGTTCGATGAGGTTAATAAACTGCTTAGCAAAAATGTTATTTCCGAAACGTTGGATAGATTAAAAGACGATCATAGTTTAAACAATTGGGTTAAGCAGGGATATGATTTACACAAGGCCAAAAACGAAAAAGGCAAATGTTTGTTTTGCCAAAAACCACTTGATAATGACTTCTTAAATTCTCTTTCAAGGCATTTCAGTAAAGATTATGAGGATTTACAAAATACGATTAGTTATTTAAGAAACGATATTATAAAAATAAAGAAAAATGAATTTGCTTTGAAAAACGACGATCTTTACCCCGACTTAAAGGTTAACTACGAGACAAAAGCAAAGGAATTAAATGAATGTATTGGGAAAATAAATGCTTGGATTGATGGGGTTTTAAAGAAATTAGAAGAAAAGCACAATAATCCGCTGTCTGTCGTCATAAATTCCAAAACACCAGAAGACTTTTTGACTTCATATAATCAAATTATTGAGGAACTTAATAAAATTATCACGGATCATAATGAGAAAGTAATCAATCATGATAAGGAAGTAACAAAAGCAAGAGATAAATTGGAGCTTAATTCAATTGCCGCTGCTTTGTCTGAACAAGATTATAAAAAGATGGTAAACGACTACATAGAAGCAGCGAGAAATGAAGATGTAGCACTTAAGGCATTAAATAATAATGACTCTGAAATATTAGACTTGGAAAAACAGACTTCAAATATCGGCAATGCAATTAATGAAATAAACAAACATTTAAAGGAATTTTTTGGAAGAGAAGAAATAAAGCTTGCACTAGACGCAGATAAAAAAGGTTATACTATAGAAAGAAATGGACATCCTGCGATAAATTTGAGTGAGTGTGAGAAAACGGCAATCGCTTTTTCGTATTTTGTTGTAAAGATTGGTGAGGGTTCCTTTGATAAATCAAAGGGGGTTGTTTTTATTGATGATCCGATTTCCAGTTTTGATTCAAATTTTATCTATCATTGTTTCTCAATGATAAGCACACATTTCAAAGAAGTGGGCCAACTTTTCATTTCCACTCATAATTTTCAGCTTTTTAATCTTACCAAAGACTGGTTTATAAATAAAAACAATACGACAAAGAGAGATAACGAAAAAGCAAGGGCGGAAAGTAAGGTGGGAAAACCAATCCCTTGCGAATATTTTATGGTAGAGAATTTTACTGAATCAGATATCCGAAAAGCAAAAATTGTCGAACTTGATAGAACGCTTCGCAATTATAAATCTGAATATCATTTTTTATTTGCCAAACTCAAAGAGTTTTCAGATAAACCTAATACCGAGTACGAGGACTTTTATACAATTGGTAATATGGCAAGGAGATTATTTGATATATTCGCAGACTTTAAGATACCAACAACAGGAGATCAGAAATCTAAAATGGATGTGTTGCTCAATAATATCAATGTGCCGGATGAAAAGATAAGCAAAATAGATGCTGGCAAAGCATACAAATTAGTTAACGAGTTTTCACACAACTCAGACCCAACGAGCACAATAGAACACAAAGATAAAAGTGAAAGTAAAGAAGCTATAAAAGTACTTTTGAATATTATAAAAGAGTCAGATCCAAAGCATTATGAAATATTGTTGAAAATACTTCACTCTAAGAGCTAATGTGTCTGATGTCGGAAAAACCTAAATATCTTTATAAATACCATCAAATGAATCTTCATCTGATGGAGATGTTGACTAATGCAAAATTTTATATGTCAAAAAGGTCAGATTTAAATGATCCTTTAGATTCAACATTCGCAATTAGTTTAGAAAGCTATTTAAAACTATATTATGAGAAATATCCATCTTTAAAAAGTAATAAAGAACATGTAGAACTTGTTTCCTCAATCTTTAAATCTGAAATTGAACGTGGAGAAAGTTCTTGGATAAACACAATAGATGAATTATACTCTAAACTAAGAGTTAGTTGTTTTACAGAAGATGGGAATAATCCATTAATGTGGTCACATTATGCACAAAACCATACAGGTGTTTGTCTAAAATTTGAGTTATCTAAGGACCCAAATTTAGAAAAAGCCATAAACCCTGTTTCGTATATAGATGAGTTCATCGACATTAACGGTGCAGAAGATTTTCGTAAGTGTTTATTGTCAAAGGTTAAAACTTGGAGTGTCGAGAAGGAATGGAGAATAATATCCGAAAAAGAAAGATTCCCATTTAAGCAAGAGGCATTAATACAAATTATATTTGGGCTAAAGGTGCCAGATTCAACATTGACTTGGTTTACACAATTTAGAGAAAATGTATATTATATGCATGCTCCAATATATAGATTAAAGGTAAGAAAAAATAAATTAATATTAATTGATGAGTGGGACGAAGTTGTTGTAGATGATTTGTAAATAAATTCTGTCAAATAGTTGCCAATAATAGTCCAAAAAAACGTAGGCAGTTTGGTCTTCAATATTTGGTAACTAAATAACAGCGAAAGTTACAGCTATAACGAACAATTATCAGGTTGGAAAATACTGAACGATTTATTTGAATAGAGGCCCATCTCTGTACCCGCTGCCAAATTCAACCCGCAATACCGGCAAGCCCTGGACCCCGCAAACAGTGGCACAACTAAAAGACTCGGCCAACCATAATACCCCCACCAGGGTAATAGGTCTAAAACTTGGCAGAACGGCGGAGGCCGTAGCTTCAAAAGCAAGCGAAAAGGGCATATCATTAAAACCCAACAACCAAAGACCGTATAACCGCACCAAGAAATAAAGCCCTGGCTGCTACCGTGCTTTTAAAAGCAGACAAAAGGAACCATACAATAAACAGTAAGCTAAGGAACCGAATCATGGCTTCTCAGACGGTAAAATTCGAATACAATGAAAGTAAAAACATCCTTTTCGTCGAGGATGATTATGTGATCAACTCAGAGGGTGAGGTTGACGCATTTTTAAAATTATACGCTGATAAGTTCAAAGTGATCGGCCGGAAGGTGCGCCTGGTTGCCTGCATAGACGGTTTGAAGATCAATCACAAGGTCCAGGATTATTACGGGGAACAGGTCAAAAAGCTTCTGGACGGGACGATCATTTGCTTCGCCCGGTACGGCAGGGACCCGATGTCCAGGATGAACGTGCGTACATCATCCCGCAAGGTCAATTTTGATATAAACATTTATGACACCAAGGAACAGGCAATAGAGGCGGTCGAGAGAATAAAGTGAAACCCGAGCATTTCTTTTTAAAACAAAGTTGGAGGATGAATCATGGATCTTGATTATAAAATCTGGACCGATCTCGTCAAGAACCGGTTGTATTTGGTGATCAAAGGCTCCATCTCGGATGAAACGGCCAAAGCCGCGGCCGATAAGACCATGCAGGAGGCCAAAAAACTGCAATCCGGTTTCACCGTAATAACCGATATCTCCCAGGCCCATCCCACCGGCTCCAAAGGCGGTATCGAGATCAAACGGGCTCAGGCTTTTTTGGGATATATGGGAGTAAAGCGTATCATCCAGGTCATACCACGATCCGATAGCGGGGCGGCCCAACAGCAGGGAAACCCGCCGCAGGGATATTCTGCCGTCAATACGGCATCTTCGATAGAGGAGGGCGACGCCATATTGGACAGATCGGCATAAGCCGGTATCAAACCATAATTATGAAGGAGGGAACCAAAATGTGGACTCCGATCATAGGCCGTAATGCGGGCGCTTTATGGAAGGTCCTTAATGCCAAGGGGGAACATAATCTCAGCGCCCTGAAAAAACAGGCCAAGCTGGACGACAAACAGCTTTACCTGGCCCTGGGCTGGCTGGCCCGGGAGGATAAGATAAAATTCACCCAAAATAAAAACCAGATCACAATTTCCCTGAAATAACCTTATGGAGCCTTTAATATGTACGCTACGGTAATTACCGAACGGGAGAGACAGCTGGGTTTCGTTGTGGCTGAAATGCCCCATCCCAAAAACCAGTATTTGGCCGAGCCGGAAATAGTATCCGCAGTACTGTTCAGACTGGACGAAAATAATGTGGTTACCAAGGTTATTGACCCGGTAGGCGGGTATCGTTATTATCATAAGCATCGGCTGGAGGACGGCTGGGTAACAGTCAGCAATGTTGAAGTAGAACCCCAGGAGGCCATCTTAAAGACCAGGGAATATCTTTCCAGCCACAAGGCAACGGAGATTTGCTGACATGACGTTGATAAAATGGGCCGACCAATACAAGGTAAATATCGAGGAAATAGACGAGCAGCATATAAAATTGATTGATCTGGTCAATAAACTATATACTGCCCTGAAAAACGGAGGGGCCAGGGTCATTTTGGCTGGAATTTTGACCGAGATGATGGATTATGCCGAATATCATTTCGAAACGGAGGAAACATTGTTCGGGCTTCATCTGTACCCCGAGACCATGCATCATATTCAGGAACATAATATGTTCAAGAAAACCATTATTTCCTTGAAGGAAAAGCACGAAAATGAAGATTATTCTGCCAGCATAGAAACCATGTGTTTTCTTAGGGAATGGCTGAAGAAACATATACTGGATGAAGATAAAAAGTATGCGCCCTTTTTCATCGGCAAGGGGGTGTGTTAAAACACCTTTTGAACCAGACCGTTCAGGTTGAGGCGGCGACGGGAGCAGGCAATGTGGAATAAAACCCCAAAAAGAACCCGGCGGGAATTGTTTTATATGACAGGCTTTCTGGCCGTCATTATTTTATTCATTACCGCAGGGGCGACGCTATTTTATGCAAGGCAGAGCCGTGCCCTGGCGGAGGAACAAAAGGAAAATCTTTCGGCGATAGCGGACCTGAAATCATCCCTGATAGAGTCATGGTATCAGGAGCGCATCAATAACGCCTGGGGAATTGCCGACAGCCGTTCGTTTGCGGAAGCCACGGCCGGATGGTTCGAAAATCCGAAGGACGGACGGTTGAAAGAGGCGGTAGCCACACGCCTGAGATCATTGCTCCGCTACAATCAATACGAAGCCATTCTTTTACTAAAGCCCGACGGCACGGTAATGATGGCGATCAACGATACATCCAAGCATGTCGGCCCCAAAGTAACCGGTTTTATAACCCAGGCCCTTGGCTCGGGCCGGGTTTTGACCAGCGATCTTTACTACTGTCCCGAAGCCAAACGTCCGCATATGGATTTTGTTGCGCCGATTGCATATCAAGGCAGGCGGACGGGGGCTTTGATCCTCCGGGTCGATCCCAGCAGGTTTTTTTATCCCCTTATTCGGAGTTGGCCGGCCCCCAGCCGCACTTCGGAGACCCTGCTGGTCAGGCAGGAGGGAGATTCGGTGCTTTTTTTGAATGACGTCCGGCATCGTGAAAATACCGCCCTGAAAATGAAAGAGCCCCTGACCGACACCAAGCTTCCGGCGGTGATGGCGGTAACCGGCAGGACCGGAACGGTCGAGGGATATGATTATCGGGGCCAGCCGGTTCTGGCGGCCTTGAGGAAGATATCCGGTACTTCATGGTTCATGGTTTCCAAGGTCGATGCCGAAGAGGTGTATGCCCCCGTAAAAAAACTTTTCATTACGGTAGCCTTGCTGGCCTTTTTTCTAACCGGGGTGGCGGCCGCAGCGGTGGTCATTGTTTGGTATCAGCGCAGGAACCAATATCTGGAATCGTTAATGTCGGCCGAGGCGCAGCTTAAGGAATCCAATACAAATCTTTTGGATAGCAACCAGGAGTTGGCGGCGACGGTGGAGGAATTGACGGCATCCGAACAGCAACTTAAGGCGGCCGAGGAGGAACTGCATCAGCAGCTGGATGATTTAACCAGAAACCAGGTGGAATTACTCCAAAGCAAACAACAGTTCCAGCTTCTGGCCGACAGTGCGCCGGATGCCATTTTCATACAGATTGACGGGAAATATGCTTATGTCAACAAAGCCTGTCTGTCTCTTTACGGGGCGAAAAGACCGGAGCAGCTGATAGACAGCCCGATTATCGAACGAATTCATCCCGATTTTCAGGAAATGGTTACTGAGAGAATCAGGACGATTAACCGGGAAAAGAGTGATCTTCCCGCGGTTGAATATAAGCACCTTAAACTGGATGGGACTCCGGTTGACGTCGAGGTTTCGGTAGTGCCCTTCGAGTACCAGGGGGATAACGGTGCATTGGTGTTCATGCGGGATGTTACCGAGCGCAGAAAGATCGAGCAGGAATTGCGGCACTCCCAAAAAATTGAGGCTATTGGTCTATTGGCCGGGGGTATTGCCCACGATTTCAATAATATGCTGGCCGGCATCATCGGCAATGTAGAATTGTTGGCTATGAAGCTGTTGGGAAATCGGGAATTATCCGCTTATGTCAATAATATTGCCAATGCCGCCGATCATGCGGCAACCCTCACCCGGCAATTGCTTACTTTCGCCAGAAAAGGGCGAGTGATATGGCAGCCAACCGACATCCACAATTTGATAGACGATACCTGCGGGATCTTGGAAAAAACCATTGATCGCCGCATAACGGTGAACCGTCAATTGGATGCTGTGCTGCCGGCAGTAAACGGTGATCCGTCCCAGCTGGAAAATATGTTATTAAATCTCGGAGTGAATGCCAGGGATGCTATGCCCGAAGGCGGTTTGCTTACCTTTTCCACCCGCGATGAGGTGTTGAATAGCGATTTTATAAAAAACCATGGCTATCAGATAGAGCCAGGGAAGTACTTGCTTATATCGATATCCGATACCGGTGATGGGATGGATAATAATACATTAAAACATATATTTGAACCGTTTTTTACAACAAAGGATCCCGGGAAAGGCACCGGCTTAGGATTGGCCAGCGTATATGGGACGATCATGAATCATAAAGGAGCGATAGAGGTTAAAAGCGAACCGGGGAAAGGGGCTCTATTCAATATCTGGCTTCCTTCAGTAATGAGCGTGGCACCTGAAAAAAAGGCTGCGGGACCCTTGGCGGATGATCTAACCGGCCAGGGCCGGATTTTGCTGGTAGATGATGAGGAAATGGTTCGGGAGGCGGCTCAAAATCTACTTAAGCACCTCGGGTACGAGGTATACACTTGTTCCGATGGCGCAGAGGCGGTAGGATTTTATGGCGAGCACCAGAACGAGATCGACCTGGTGATCATGGATATGATTATGCCTGTGATGAACGGTATGGATGCTTTTATCAAGCTTAAAAAAATCAATCCGAAAGTAAAGGTGCTGATTTCATCGGGCTTTAGCGCGGGGCGGGATTCAGATGAATTGTTTAAATTGGGGCTCAAGGGTTATTTAGGCAAGCCGTATCATTTGGCTGATCTGGCTGCGAAAATAAAGAAGGTTATAAATGAAGAGCCAGGCTGAAAATAGTTTGGAGAATGCCGAATATCATGATTGGCGCCATAGCCGGAGGCATCATCGGCTCGGTCCACGAATATACCAAGAATAAATCCCCGGATTTCCCTTTGTTTGTGGCTGGATCGCATTCCATCGATGATACCGTGCTTACCGTTGCGGTGGCTGATTGTTTGCTGAATAAAAAGGACTACGTCAAGACCTTTAGAGAATATGCCCGCCGATATCCCAATGCCGGATATGGCGGGCCTTTTTATGATTGGGCGTTTCCCCCGGATCCCAAACCATATAATAGTTACGGCAATGGATCGGCCATGGGGGTCAGTCCGGTCGGTTTCTTCCGTAACAGCCACAAGGATGTCCTGAGGGCGGCCCAGGCCAGTGCCGTGGTCACCCACAACCATCCTGTGGGAATAAAAGGTGCCCAGGCCACGGCCGTCGCGGGCATTTTGCCGGGGCAGATCCGATACTGGAGATGGATGGTGGCCTGGGGAGAACCGTTCTGATGATAAGGTGATTGGATCATGAAAAAAAGCCGCAGCTTAGCTGCGGCTTTTTATGTTTGGCGGTAAAGAGCTTCAAGCAGTCAGGGTCTTTCTGATCCAGGGGTGCGGCGGCGGATCCTTGGCGACCGGAGCAGCGGAGATGACTGGTTCATTCTGGTATCTGGTAGTGGTCTTCGGGTCTATGGGGCCGGGCGCTGATGGCGGGAGAACTGTATTGCGCTTGGCGATTATGATCTCGCCCTGATACGAGGAGGTCAGCTCGATGGGGGATGAAAATCCGGCGGAATCGACCGGGATCACAATGGGCCGGGGAAGATATTTCCGGAAATCGATGGCGGCAATTGTGATATCGCTGCTTAAGGAAGAAGAGTCAACCGGAATGACTATCGGTCTGGGCAAAAATCTTTCCCAGTTGGGGCGGGCGTAACAGGTGGTGGTTATCCCGGCGAAGATGATTCCGCACAGGGCTGCGAAGATGGTTACTTTTTTCATTTTAGTTCTCCTTGGATTTATTTAGTTTATTTTGTTTGTTTGTTTGCGTTCAGGTATTATATACAAGCACTTATCATGCCAAGTCCGGCTTTGCCGCGTAATCGCTGTCATTGCAGCATATTGGTCGAGCAGACTGCTCTGGGTGAAATAAGAGGAAGCGCCATAAATATTGGACAGGTGCCGCAATGCGACTGCTATTGGAGGGTTTTAAAACAGGCATTGCTCCTTCCAGGCTATATATGGTTAACTGAAATAAACCGGGAAATTATTATTCCTGGCGGGAATACCGATGGCCCTGAGCAAGGCATGAATTTTAAAAGACATGTATTTCCAACCATTGTCGTTTTAAAAGGACAGATATAGCATGATCGTTTTTTGGCACTGATCGGCAAAGCAAGCAATCCCAAGGCCTTGATCAAAATATTTAACTTGGCATGCAATCTGCTACATTATTCAGGTGAACCGTAAATGGAAATAAAGGAGAAACTAAATGTCCCCCGCATCAGTAAAAAAAGCAGGTTTGATAGCAGCAACAGTATCATTGATGTTCACCGGCATACAGTGCTCCCTGCAGAATCCGGTGGCACCTTCATGGGAGGCCGATATTAATGTCCCGCTTTTAACCAGCAACACTTATATCGGCGATTTTCTCGGTCTCAAGAACTCCGGCAGCAAAGACCCCTTTGTTCCGGTCATCCTGGGAGCCACCAGCATCACCGGCCAGGTCAGGGAAGTTGACGTTTCGGCATTAAGCGGAATGGTAAGCAACGGGGCCGTCAATTACGATCTGGAAAACCGGCTGGCCATCGGGTTGGATACGGCTGTCATATATATCAGCCGTGACCCCGCCACTGTTTATCAGGCGCCGGAAGTGGTCATTGGCCCGCTACGTATAGAGGCCGCCGAGGTTGATGCCAATGGAAATGTAATTCAGTCCAGGACCACCAAGATAAATATGACCCTTACCGAAAAGGAGATGGCGGTGTTAACCGATGAGTCGGGGACAGTATATGTAGGCTATTACCTGGTCACCAGCGGCACCAACGGGCTGTCGGTAAATATCCAGCCCACCGATTATCTTAAAACAGCGGTACTGATCTCGGTCAGGACCAAGGTCAACTGACCGGCAGGACAGGGCGATGAAACTTTCAATAAAAATAAACCTGGTGTTTTTAACGGCATCGATGGCGGCATTAAATGCGTATGCTTTCGACAGTTTCGAGCCCCGGACCATGGCCCAGGCAGGGGCCACCCTGGTAAGATCCCGCGGAGTGGAGGGCTCACTGGCCAATCCGGCCAACTTGGGGATGGAAAATAACGGCGGCCTCAACATCAAACTGTTCCATTTTGGCGCGATGGCAGGCAATAATTCATTCAGCCTGAAAGATTACAACCGGGCCTCCGGGGATTTTCTGGACGAAGGGGAAAAAGAAGCCCTTCTTCGGGCCATTCCCTCTTCGGGTTTCCGGGCCTCAGCCTCGGTGGATGCCATGTTGCTGGGGCTGGCTGCCGGGCGGATGGCCCTGACTGTCAACCTGCGTTCGGCCGAGAGCGTCTGCATACCCCGGGACCTTTTCGATCTGGCCCTTTTCGGGAACCAGCTGGACAGAACCTACAGCCTGGCGGCCAGCGATATGGGGGATGCCTGGACCGTTGCGGCCACCACCCTATCCTATGGCCAGCCAATAAAAATCGGGGTATTCAAAGGATTGGCCCTGGGGATAGGGATCAAACACCTGATGGGCATAAATTACGGGAAAATGGGCGGAGAGTTAAGTTTTACCACCAGCGGATCGGGCTTTAATAACACCGGGCTTATCGAGATCCTGTCCGCCGGGGAAAATGATTTCGATACCAGAAGGCTTAACATGAACGGGTCCGGCTTTGCCGCCGACCTGGGCCTGGCCTGCCAGCTGAACCATCATTGGTCCCTGGGAGCCTCGCTGATGAATCTGAGCAATGGAATAACCTGGAAGAACGACACCAGAAAAAGAGTTTTAAATATGGAAGTAAATGAACTGCCCCTGCTGGGGGACAGCCTTACCGGGATGCTTTCGGGCAATCAGATCATTGACCGGACCGATACCCTGGGAGGGATCTTCCGGTCGCGGTACCCGGCCGCCTTCAATGCCGGCATCGCCTATGACTCAAAATACTTCTCCGCCGAGCTGGATGTGAGGAAAGGCTTCTATAACGGCGCCGGCAGCGCCGCCCGATGGCAGTTGGCCCAGGGGTTTGAGTTAAGGCTTATCTCCTTTCTTCCGCTTAGGGCCGGACTGGCCGTATGGGATAATCGGACCATCGTCTACAGCGCCGGCAGCGGGTTGAAACTGGGCTTCATCAGGTTAGACGCGGCAGCCACCAGCCTGGGGTTTCCCGGCTATAATTCCCAGGGATTTGGGGCGAGCGTTTCGGCAGGCCTGGCATTCGGCAGGTAGCATATAGCCTTAAGTTAAAAATAAATATAACCTTGCACAATATGTCATATTTATATGACCACAGTCATATAAATATGACATATATTTGTTATTCTGTAAACTCTTGATAATAGTTACCCTTTTATCGATAATGGGTTAGGTCTTATAACATAAAAAGGCACATTAAATGCATATTTATTCTTACACTGGCATGATGTTTTGTCTTTACTTGCAACAATAATCGAAAAAATCCGGCTGAATGGGGAACAATAAATATATGTCAGCGTATTGACACGTTGTGGCTGCGGTGTTACCATGAAATAAGGACTGTTTCGGGTCTTCCAAATAAACACTAACCGGAGAGATAAAATGGCCGACGATAAATTAAAGATCCTGGTGGTGGATGACGAGGATCAGCTGCGGGATTTCTTAACCGCTGGACTGCGGTCTTTGGGCTGCCAGGTGAAATCAACCGGCGGAGCCGCCCAGGGTTTGGAGATGATCCGCCAGGGCTTGCGGGAAGACCGTTGGGATGTTCTGGTGACCGATTTGAATTTGGCCGATCAGGACGGAGTCTGGCTGTTAAAGGAGAGCAAAAAGCTGGACCCGGAGCTGGTGGTCCTGATCATCACCGGCTACGGCTCCGTCGAATCGGCGGTGGAGGCCCTTCAGCTGGGGGCGGCCGATTATATCCAGAAACCGTTCAAGTTGGAGACCTTGAAGCTTAAACTTGATAGGTCCTGGCAGGCTCAGCAACTGGGCCGGGAGAACCGCCTTCTGAAGCGGGATCTGGCATTGTACCAGATCTACGACCTGTTCATGGGCAGTCCCGACCGCGAGAAACTGCTGAACATAGCCCTGCAGTCCCTGAATCATATAACCGGGAATACCGCAATTAAGATCAAGCTGAGTGACGGCACCCATAAAAGCAACCCAGCCTGGCAGGACGAATTCGAACTGTATGCCCTCCAGGCCTCGCTGGAATCCAAGGGGACCGCCTACGGGATGATCTATCTCAAGCCCCTGGAGGGGGAACTGGGCCCGGACCAGCGCACCGGGCTGGCCCTGCTGGCAAAGAACGTATCCCTGGTATTGGAGAATCTGGACCTGGTGACCAATTTAAAGGGAAAGATGGAACAGCTGGAGGCCCAGCGGTCCGACCTGCTGGATTCCTTCAAATATGCCATTCTGGGGGAGATCGCCTCCAGCCTGGTGCATGAGATGAGAAATCCGCTTTCGGCCATCACCCTGGGCGTGGAATATTTCGGGATGTGCATCGCCAGCGATGACAAATTACAGAAAGCGCTGGGAAGCATCTCCAAGTCGGTGGAGCGTCTCAATATGGTCCTGGACAACCTGTCCCTTTACAGCCGGGATTCCTCGGACATCAAAAGCACCGCTCTGCTTTCGGACATCGTTAAAAAAGCGGCGGGGCTGGTCAACTATTACCTGGCCGGGAAAAAGGTCAAGATCGAGGTCGACCACGGCGAGTATGAAAACCCGGTGATGGTCAATCAGGGGCAGATCCAGCAGGCGCTGGTGGGGCTGCTGGTCTTTCAAGGCAAAAAGCTGGGAAAGGGGGGCGACCTTAAAGTAACCGTCAAACATCAGGATGATGAAATGGCCGTCACCATGCACAGCCCTTCACTGGTGATCGACCAGGCGGAGCTGGCCGGGATGATGGAGGCGTCGCTGGCGTCCTGGAAGCCGGGGCGGGACCTGTCCGTCAATCTGGCCCGAAGATTGCTGGAGGAGAATAATTGCCGGCTTCAGATCAAAAGCAGCCCCGACCGGGGGACCGAATTTGAGCTGAACTTCACCCAGCGTCATTAAACCACAGATCATAATATAGCGAGGGAACCATGAACAAACCGCCTGATATCCGGGTTTTGGTGATAGACGACGAGGAACCCATTCGGGAGATACTCAGCCAGATAATCTCCCATGTCGGTTACCAGATAACGGTGGTGCCGGACGGCAACTCCGGCCTTAAAGCCATGAGCGAGGGCGATTACGATGTGGTGCTGCTGGACATGCATCTGCCGGATATCTCCGGCCTGGAGCTTATCCCCCGGCTGAAAGAGATCTCGCCGGAGAGCTCCCTGATCATGATCACCGGGCATGCCACCGTGGAGAGCGCGGTCAAGGCCATCCGTTCCGGGGCCTATGATTATCTGGAGAAGCCGATACACACCGACGCAGTGCTGCTGGCCATCAGCCAGGCGGCGGAGCGGAAAAAGCTGCTGGATCAGAACCGGTACCTGCAGCAGACCCTGGACCGGCGTTACGGTTTTGAGAACATCGTGGCCAAGAGCAAGAAGATGCTGGCCATTTTCGACCTGATCCGCAAGATCGCCGACACCAGCACCACGGTGCTGATCCAGGGCGAGTCCGGCACCGGCAAGGAACTGGTGGCCCGGGCCGTTCACTTCAACAGCCGCCGGAAAGGCGGCCGTTTCGTGGCCCTCAACTGCGGCGGCATCCCGGAGGCCCTGCTGGAATCGGAATTGTTCGGCCACACCAAGGGGGCCTTCACCGGGGCGGCCGCCTCCAAGCAGGGCCTTTTTCAGATGGCCGACAAGGGGACCATCTTCCTGGATGAAGTGGCCACCATGCCGCTGAGCACCCAGGTCAAACTCTTAAGGGTCCTGCAGGAGGGCGTCTTCTATCCGGTGGGGGCCACCTGCCCGGTGGAGGTTGACGTCCGGGTGCTGGCCGCCGCCAACCAGGACCTGGAGCAGGAGGTCAAGAAGGGCGTCTTCCGGCAGGATCTTTTCTACCGCCTGAACGTCATTCAGATAAACCTGCCGGCCTTAAGGGAAAGGCCCGAGGACATCCTGCTATTGGCGCATCATTTTTTGGACAAATATTGCGCCGAGCAGTCCCGGGAGGCCAAGCAATTCAGCCCCGAGGCCGCCGAGTATCTGACCCGTTATAATTGGCCCGGCAATGTCCGGGAGCTGGAGAATGCCGTAGAGCATGCCGTGGCGCTATGCCCCGGAAAAATAATTAAGATCGGAGATATGCCGCGGCGCAACCAGGCGGTGGAGCTGGATCAGGTGATACTGCCGCTGGACCGGAGCATGAAGGAGGCCCGGGACATCTTCGAAAAACAGTATGTCGAGGGATTGCTGAGGATCACCGGGGGGAATGTCACCAAGGCCGCAGTGATGGCCGGCATGGCCCGCCAGAATATGCAGCTTAAGCTTAAGGATTACGGCATCAGCTCAAGAACCTTCTCCTTAAAGAACGGAGAATGACCTGATGGACATCCTGATAGTGGACGATGAAGCGGTGCTGGCCGCAATGGTGTTGATGATGCTGAATGGCCGGGGCTACCATGCCTCGGTGGCCGGGGATGGCCGCCGGGCAGCCGAAATGATAAAAATGGACCCGCCCGATCTGGTGATCTCCGATCTGGCGATGCCAACCATGGACGGCCTGCAGCTGCTGGAATGGCTGAGGAATCACCGCAGCCTGGACAAGGTAAAATTCATGATAATGACCGGCAAGCAAAATGTGCTGGGCCCGTTGAAGCGCCATTCCATCGAGGCTGACGATTCCATAGCCAAGCCGTTCACCGAAGAGCAGCTGCTGGCCAAGGTGATAAAACTTATCGGCCATCCGGCCAAAAAGGAATGACAAAGTGGAACCTGGAGCCAAAATATTAGTGGCTGACGACGAACCGGTCAATTTGGAGCTGATGGACGCGATCCTGTCAAGGCTGGGCTATAGCGTGTTGCTGGCCAGAGACGGCGACCAGGCCTTGTCCCTGTCCCTGGACCAGATGCCGGACCTGGTCCTGTTGGATATAGTGATGCCGGGCCTGGACGGGTTTGAGGTGACCAGAAAACTCAAGGAAAACGACCGCACCAAGATCATACCGATAGTGATAGTATCCGGCAAATCGGAAGTACGGGACCGGGTGAAAGCCCTGGAGGCCGGGGCCGACGACTTTTTGAACAAGCCGGTGGATCCCACCGAACTGCAGGCCAGGATCCGCTCCCTGCTCAAGGTCAAGGCCTACAACGACCACATGGTCAATTATCAGAAAGCGCTGGAGGAGGAGGTCTCCAAAAGGACCCTGCAGCTGAAGGCTTCGCTGGATAAGATAAAATCGGCCTCTTTGGAGGCCATCTACCGGCTGTCGCTGGCCGCCGAGTACAAGAACAAGGAGACCGGGGACCACATCAAGCGGGTCAGCCATTACGCCGAGGCCATCGCCGTGAAAATGGGGCTCAATCGGGCCACCATCGAGGCAATTCTATACGCCGCGCCCATGCACGACGTGGGCAAGATCGGGATACCGGACCACATCCTGCTGAAGCCCGGCAAGCACGACGAAAAGGAATGGGAGATCATGAAGCAGCACACCACCATCGGGGCCAGGATCATGGAGGGCTCCGAACACGGCTTTATCCGGCTGGCCTCGGTGATCGCCCTGACCCACCACGAACGGTGGGACGGAGATGGATATCCCCGCGGGCTTAAGGGCCGAAAGATCCCGCTGGCCGGGAGGATAACCGCCCTGGCGGATTTCTTCGACGCCATGACCTCTGAGCGGCCGTACCGCAGCGGGATCCACAGCTTGGAATATACCGTTGATACCATCAGGCAAAACAGAGGCAGCCATTTTGATCCGCAGGTGGTGGATTGTTTTGTGCAGTCGCAGGACCGGATCTGTCAAATAAAAGAGACCTTCCGCGATGAGATGTCGTCGCCGGATAGAGGAGGGGTCGAATGAACAACCAGACGGAAGGCAAGAAATCATTTTTCAAGACCTATTTGAGCATCTTCGTCAGCCTGGGGCTGGTGCTCTTGTTCTGGGCGCTGGAGTATTATATCCATTTCCGTTTAAGCCCCGGTTTTTCGGCCTACCAGCATTTTTTCGGGGCCGAGCCGATGGAGCTGCACATGCGGCTGCTGGTGACATTCATGCTGCTGGCTTTCGGGACCTACGCACATGTCCTGATAACCACCAGGAGATCGGCCGAGGTTATAGCCAACAACCAGACCAGGCAATACCAGGCGCTTTTGGGCAACATGCTGAATGGCCTGGCCCATTATCAGTTGTTGACCGACGAACTGAACAATCCGGTGGATTTCATTCTGCTGGAGGCCAACCATGCCTATTATGACCTTACCGGGCTGGCCGCCGACCGGGTGTTGGGATGCAAAGCTTCGGAGGCCACCCCCTGGATGCTAAAAGGGGACATCGGCTGGCTGGAAATATACGGCCGGGCGGCCCTGGCGGGCGAGACCAGCAAAACCGAGATCTACTCGAAGCATCTGGACAAATGGCTGCTGGTCTCGGTCTACAGCCCGGAGCAAGGTTTTTTTGTGACCCTTGTCGAGGACATCACCGAACGGAAAAAGATTGAGGGCATCAACCGCGAGAACCAGGAACGGATGGAGGTTATATTTGAGGCCGTACAGGCCGGGGTCGTGGTGATAGACCGTGAAACCCACGTTATTGTGTATGCCAATAAACAGGCGACCCAAATGATAGGCGCCCCGGTTAGTGATATTCTCGACAGGAAATGCAACAAATTTATCTGCCCGGCCAGTGACGGTGCCTGTCCCATAACCGATTTGCATCAGACAGTGGATAATTCGGAAAAATGTGTTATCAATGTTAAAGGCGAAATGATCCCCATTCTTAAAACCGTAACACCAACCATAATGGGCGGGCGTGAAGTGCTGGTGGAAAGTTTTGTGGATATAACCGAACGCAAGCGGCAGGAGCAGGCTCTCAATGCCGAGGCAATCCGAAGGCGTATCCTTATCGACCAGTCCCGTGACGGCATTGTCGTCCTTGCCAAGGACGGCAGCGTATACGAGTCCAACCGGCGGTTTGCCGAAATGCTTGGTTACTCCCCCGAGGAAATCAAACAACTCCACGTATGGGATTGGGAGTTTCAGTATACACGTGAGCAGACGATGGATATGATCAGTAATGTTGACGAGGCCGGTGATTTCTTTGAGACGCGACACCGTCGTAAGGATGGCACCACCTATGACGTTGAAATAAGCACCAATGGGGCTGCATTTGAGGGTGAAAAGCTGATTTTCTGCGTGTGCCGGGACATCACTGACCGTAAAAAAACCGAAGATGAGTTGAGAAAACTGAACATCGCCTTGGAGCAAAGCCCCAGTGCGGTGGTCATCACCGATCTTGATGGCCGGATCGAATACGTGAACAACGCCTTCGTAACTATGACCGGATACCCCAAGGCCGATGCAATCGGCGAGAACCCCCGGATACTGAAAACGGGCGAGACCAGTGAAGAGGAGTATCAGGTTTTATGGAAGACCATAGCTGGGGGCGGTGAATGGAAGGGGGAATTTCATAATAGGCGAAAAGACGGCAGCCTGTACTGGGAGCAGGCGGTAATAGCGTGCATCAAGGACCAAAACGGCGCTCCGGTAAAATATGTGGCCGTCAAGCAGGACATCACCGAGCGGAAACGGGCGGAAGAGGATCTGCAATTTAGGAATGTCATTTTATCGACCCAGCAGGAAGCATCGACCGACGGGATCCTGATAGTTGATGAAGATACCAATATCGTATCTTCCAATCATCGATTTGCTGAGATGTGGGGAATACCGCAGGATTTGATCGGCCAGAAAGAAGATAAACAATTATTGGAGTATGTAACAAGTAAAATGGCTGATCCTAAGTCGTTTCTCCAGCGTGTACAATACCTGTATGAGCACAAAGGGGAAACAAGCCAGGATGAAATTATTCTAAAGGATGGATGCATCTTTGAACGCTACTCAGCGCCCATGATTGGAATTAATGAACGGTATTACGGTCGGGTCTGGTATTTTCGCGATGTTACCGAGCGGAAGCGTTCGGAAGAGATGTTGCGGGCAAGCGAGGAGAAATTCCGGAATTTAATTGAAAACCTAACCGAGGGTATAGGGGTAACCAACGAAGAAGAAAAGTTTGTGTTTGCCAACCCGGCAGCGGATAGTATCTTTGGTTTAGGAAAGGGGTTGCTGGTGGGCCGATCACTTAAGGAATATTTAACCCCGGCAAGTATACAACAAGTGGCGGAAGAGAGTCGGCAAAGAAAAGACGGCAAAAAAGGATTTTATGAACTGGAGATAAGCGCCGAAACAGGTGAAAAGAAGGTCATATTCGTTTCGGCCATTCCCCAGACTGATTCAGCGGGAAAGTGCATCGGAACTATGGGACTGTTCCAGGATATCACCGAGCAGAAGAAAGCCAGGCAGGAAATCGAGGACACTTCCCGCCGCATGGACCTGATCCTAAGCAGCGCCGGCGAGGGCATCTACGGGTTGGATGATAAGAGGAGAACCATATTCATGAACCCAGCCGCCGCAAACTTACTGGGTTATTCGGTCGAAGAAATGATAGGCCAGGTCCAGCACGAAGTCTCGCATCATACAAAACCAGACGGCTCGCATTACGACAGCAAAGATTGCCCAATTAATGCCAGCATAACAGACGGCCAGATTCACCATGTAACTGGTGAGGTTTTTTGGCGCAAAGACGGCAGCAGTTTCCCGGTGGAATACACCAGCACCCCAACCGTTGAAAACGGCCGGACCATCGGATCGATGGTGGTGTTTCGCGATATCACCGAGCGCAAACAGAACGAGGCTCTGCAGTCGGCCATCTATAAGATCTCAGAGATATCAACTTCGTCCGAAAGCCTGCTTGAACTGTATGCCGGGATACACATGGTAGTTGACGAGATGATGAACACGGCCAATTTCTATATTGCCCTCTACAACGAAAAAGAGGATCAGCTTGAATTCCCCTATTTTGTTGACGAACGGGATCCGTCCCCAGTCTCCCGTCCCTTGAAAAAAGGTTTGACGGAATATGTGCTGGGAATTAAAAAGCCCCTGCTGGCCCCGCCCATGGTCCAGAAAAAACTGGCCGATGCCGGGGAAGTTGAGATAGTGGGCACTCCCTCGGTGGACTGGGTGGGGATTCCGCTTAAAAACGGCAACCAGGCCTTCGGCGTGCTGGTGGTCCAATCATATCGCGAGAAGGTAAGGTTCGGAGCCAGGGAACTATCTATACTTAATTTCGTATCGGATAATATTGCGGCGGCCATACAACGGAAAAAGGGGGAGGACGAAAGAAAGAAGCTGGTTGCAGAGTTGCAGGAATCGCTGAACAATATAAAGACCCTCAAGGGCCTGGTGCCCATCTGCTCCTCCTGCAAAAAGATCCGCAACGACGGGGGTTACTGGCAGCAGGTGGAGGAGTATGTTTCCGAGCACACCGAGGCCGACTTCTCCCACGGCATCTGCGACGAGTGCGCCCACAAGCTGTATCCCCAGTACTTCAAGGACAAGAAGAACAAGACCAGGGGCGACGAGGTGGGGTGAATAACGACCTTAGTTTAAAGTTCAAAGTATAAAGTTTAAGACCTGTCACACTGAGAAGGCTTGCTTGCCCGACAGGCTGAATGTGTGAATACGAAAGACCGTCACCCGTTCGGCCTGCTATGCGGGGAGAGACCTCAGAGCCTGCACTGAGGTTGGCAAAAAACAAACTTTCGAAGTGGTGACAATGACGTTGAATTAAAAACACTTTGTGTCTCTGTGTCTTGGTGGTTAAACTACTGGATTCCCGGTCAAGCCGGGAATGACACACAGGGTAGTTGAAAGAAAATAAAGCTTGTCACACTGAGAAGGCTTGCTTGCCTGACAGGCTGAATGTGTGAATACGAAAGACCGTCACCCGTTCGGCCTGCTATGCGGGGAGAGACCTCAGGGTGACAACGCTCGAAGAATAAAAGGCGCGTAATCCTGAGAGCGGCATGTATTTTGGCTAGCGAAGGATCTGCGCCGGGGAAGTTTTACCGGGGACTGCCCGCTAAAACCACGAAAAACCGCTAAAAATAACCTGGTAATTATTCGTGTATTTCGCGTGTTTCGTGGGAAAACCCTTTGCGCCTCTGCGGTTAAGTAGATTCTTCGGTTTGGCGGGCAGGAGCGCCAGACTCAGAATGACGAAAGCAATGAAATACGCCCAGAAAAGATCCGTGAAAACCGTGTCCTATTAGTCCCTGGATTCCTGCCGGAAGCCTGCCCTGAGTAAGGCAAGCAAGCCCTGCTGGCTCAGGGTTTATCCCGCACTTGATGCGGGGCAGGAATGACAGTACGTTGGTTATAAGTTTAATGTCTAAAGCTGAAAGCAAAAAAATGAAAAGTCCTTTGTGCTCCCTTCGACAAGGCTCAGGGCATGCTTTGTGTGCTTTGTGGTTAAAGAACCTGGATTCCCGAAGTCTCGGGAATGACCAGCCTTCGCCAAGGCTACGGCTGGCAGGCAAAAGAATAATTAATAATCTTCTTTGCGTCCTTTGCGTCTTTGCGGTGAAAAGAAGCCTGAATTCCTGGTTAAGCCGGTTGAGTACAATAGCCTGGATTCCCGCCTTCTCGGGAATGACATAAAGAATAAGTATAAAACAGGAGAGAGCCATGCTGCAGGAGAAAGAAACGGCCCGGATACTGGTGGTGGACGACGATGCCAACATCATCAACTTCTTCCGGGCGGTGCTGGAGGAGCAGGGCCATACCGTGGCCACCGCCGAGAACGGCGTCGAGGCCGTCAAAAAGGCCAGGGAATTCAAACCCGAGGTGATCCTGCTGGACGTGATCATGCCGGAGATGGACGGCTACGAGGTCACTGAGGAGCTTAAAGGCGATCCGGAGACCAGCAACATCTCCATCATCCTGGTGACCGGCATGGACACCCTGGAGGACAAGGTCCGGGGCCTGGAGTGCGGGGCCGACGACTTCATCACCAAGCCCTTCAACTTCGACGAGCTGGTGGCCCGGGTGCGCTCCCTGGTCAAACTGAAAAGACTCCAGGATCAGTTGAGCAAACTGCAAAAGGAATGCACAGCCGACTTTTTGCTCAAACAAAAGAAAAGCCTGAGCCCGAACATGGTGCTGATCGTGGAGGATGATGAGCGGATATCCAGGATCATGTCCAACGTTCTGGGCACCGGGGGATACCTGACCCATACCATAATGAACGGACTGGAGGCAGTGGAATTCATGAAGGACAACACTCCGGACCTGATAATACTGGACCTGATGCTGCCCGGCCTGGACGGCATGGAGGTGTTGAAAAGGGTCCGGGAGAGCCCCCTGACCATGGAAGTCCCGGTGATAGTGGTCACGGCGCTGGATGATTTCAAGACCAAGATCAAGGGGCTGTACATCGGGGCCGACGATTACCTGGTCAAGCCGGTCAAATCCCTGGAACTGCTGGCCCGGGTCAAGGCCAACCTGAGGAAATACCAGGCCAACAAACTGATCCGGGACGTTTTGAAAGGCGGCAAAACGCAAGCTTAAAGAATGTGCCAGTTAAGGCAGGCAAGTTTACACGATGCGTTCTGTCATCCTGAGTAGACTTTTATGTTTGCTGGGCGTAGGATGACAATTGTCACCCGTTCGGCCTGCTATGCGGGGAGATATCGCAGGGTGACAAGAGTGTTAAACTAAAACCCTTTGTGTCTTGGTGTGAGGCAAAGAAGCCTGGATTCCTGCCGGAAGCCTGCCCTGAGTAAGGCAAGCAAGCCCTGCTGGCTCAGGGTTTATCCCGCACTTGATGCGGGGCAGGAATGACACGAGAGGCTTACTCCACCAAACACACGAAATGACGCTAAAATATTAAAAGAAATAATCTTTGTGTCTTGGTGGTTCAAAGAGCCCGGATCCCCGGTAAGGGAATGACAAATACCTAAAAGGAGAACGGTATGCCCAAATATCGCATTTTGGTGGTGGAGGACGAGGCCATTGTGGCCAGGGATATCTGCAAACGGCTGGAGGAGCTGGGATACCAGGTGGCGGCCACAGCCGATAACGGCGAATCCGCCCTGGCCCAAGCCCGGGAGCAGAAGCCCGACCTGGTGCTGATGGACATCGTCATCAAGGGGAAGCATGACGGGATCTATGTGGCCAATATCATAAAAAACGAAATGGGCATACCACTGATCTACCTGACCGCCTATGCCGACGATGCCACCGTGGAGCGGGCCAAGGTGGCCGAGCCCTTCGGCTACATCATCAAGCCTTTCAACGACCGGGATCTCAATGTGACCATCCAGATGGCCCTGTACCGGAACCGGATGGAGAAAAAGCTGGCTGACCGCGAGGAGCGGTATAGGGATCTGTTCGAGAATACCAGCGACATTATAATGCTGCTGGACGAAAAGGGCTGCTTCAAATACGTGAATCAGAGATGGCACCATGCTCTGGGCTACGGGCCGGAGGAGATCGGTTCCCTGAATATATTTGATGTTCTGGATCAGGGCTGTTTGGATAAATGCCGGCTCAGTTTTGCCAGGGTATTATCCGGCCAGGAGGTGTTGGTAGAGGCCGTGTTCCGGACTAAAAACGGCAAGGCAATCATGGTCAAAGGAAACTGCAACAGCTCGCAGGCACCGGGCAAGCCCACCTGGGTGCGGGGCATCTTCCGGGATGTTACCGAAAAGAAAAGATCCCAGCAGCTGCAGGAGGCCATGTACCAGATCGCCAACGAGACCGCCCTATCCAGCAATCTGAACGACCTGTACCGGAGCCTGCATAATATACTCGGCCGGCTGTTGGACACCACGAATTTCTACATCGCCATATACGATAATAATACCGAACGCCTGTCCTTCCCTTATTTTGTGGACGAATATGACCCCGCGCCTCAATCCCGGCCGATGGGATCCGGCATCACCGAATACCTGATCCGTTCAAAAAAGCCGCTGCTGGCCACCCCGGAAGTGTACCAAAAGCTGATGGATTCCGGCCAGGTCCGCATGGTGGGCAAAGCCCCGCTGGACTGGCTGGGGGTGCCGCTGCTGGTCTCGGACAGATACTCCGGGGCGCTGGTGGTGCAGACCTACGACCAGGGCATCAGGTTCGGGGAGAGGGAGAAGGAGATCCTGACATTCATCTCCGAGCAGGTGGCCTTCGCCATTCATCGCAAACAATCCGAGGAAGAACTGCGGGGACGCGAGGAGCAATACCGCACCCTGGTGGACCAGCTGCCGGCGGTGACCTTCAGGCTGGCCTTGGACCGGGAGAACTCAACCACATTTATCAGCCGGCAGACGGAGCAGATATTGGGATTCACCTCCCGGGAGTGGATGGACGATCCAAAACTTTGGATCAAGCAGGTTCATTCCGATGATCGAACAAAATGTTCGGAGGGGCTTAAAAAAGTTGCGACCGGAAACGGGCCGGTCCAGCAGGAATACCGGATGCACACCAAGGACGGAAAGTTGATCTGGGCCTATGAGCATCTCGAACAGATAAAGGATGGCGAGGGGAATTCGTTGTTTATTCAGGGGGTGATGCTGGACATCACCGACCGCAAGCAGGCCGAGGAGGCCCTTAGGATGAGCGAGGAGAGATACCGGACCCTGGTGGAGCAGATCAGCGATGTGATCTTCCTGCTGGACCCCTCGGGCATCGTTCAGTATATCAGCCCGGCCGTAGAAAGGATGACCCAGTTCACCGTGAAAGAAATTACCGGCCAGCCATTCTCCAGATTCATCCACCCCGACGATCTGCCGGACCTGACGAAGGTTTTTCAAAACAGGCTCCAGGGGCCCGGTGATCCTTATGAATGCCGGCTCATTGATAAGAACGGGGGGGTCGTATTCGTCCGCAGCGCCAGCCGTCCATTATCGGAGGGAGGTGGAGATCCCCTGGGATTGATCGGCTCCCTGACCGACATCACCCAGGCCAAGCAGATGGCCGGGCAGCTGCAGCAGGCCCAGAAGATGGAGGCCATCGGCCAGCTGGCCGGGGGCATCGCCCACGACTTCAACAACCTGCTGGCCGGGATCATCGGTCAGGCCGAGATGCTGCAGATCAAGCTGATCAACCAGCCGTCCCTGGCGGCCCTGGCCGAAAAGATACTGACCACCGGGGAGCACGCCGCCTCGCTGACCAAACAGCTGCTGACCTTCGCCCGCAAGGGGAACTACCAGCAGGTGCCGGTGAACCTTCACCGCATCGTGGCCGAGGTGGCCGGCATTCTGGGCAACACCGTGAACAAGAACATCAATGTCCGTCAGGCGCTGTCCGCCAATCCCTGCACCGTGCTGGGCGACCCGGCCGTGCTGGAGAACGCCATATTGAACCTTTGCCTCAACGCCCGGGATGCCATGGCTGAAGGCGGCAACCTGACCATAACCACCCAGGTGGCCGAGCTGGACGAATCGTATGTCAAGAATCACTCCTACAAGATCCCGGTGGGCAGATACATCAAGATATCGGTCAGCGATACCGGGCAGGGCATGTCCCGGGAGATCCAATCGCACATCTTCGAGCCATTCTTCACCACCAAGGAACAGGGCAAGGGCACCGGCCTGGGGCTGGCCAGCGTCTACGGCTGCGTCAAGGCTCACAACGGGTCCATCGAGGTCTACAGCGAGGAAGGGCACGGCAGCACCTTTAACATCTACCTGCCGCTGGCCGAACTGGGTCCGGAAAAAAACGGGGAGGCCGCAAAACAGCCGGCTCAAAAGGGAACCGGGAACATCCTGCTGGTGGACGACGAGCAGACCATCCGGGACATCACCAGCCAGATGCTGGGCGACCAGGGATATACGGTGATCATGCTAGCCAACGGGCAGGAAGCGGTGAATTACTACCGGGAACATTTCAGGGAAATTGACCTGGTGATACTGGACATGATCATGCCCCTGATGAACGGGCATGACGCCTTTCTTAAGATGAAGGAGATAAATCCCGGCATCAAAGCCCTGCTGTCCTCCGGCTACAGCATGGAGGAGGAGGCCCAGGACCTTATGAAAAGCGGGGTCAGGGATTTTTTACAGAAGCCCTACCGGCTGGCCGAGCTGACCCAGAAGATAAACCAGGCGTTGGCGACGGAAGTTTAAAGCTGAAAGTTAAAAGTTTAAAGTGTGTCACCCTGAGACAGGCAGGCAATGTGGCAGACCGAATGGGTGAAGGATATGTGGATTTAAAATTAAAAGTTTAAAGTTAACAATTGCCAGTATACAGTATACAGTAGACAGTGGGAAAACGGGTTGGATCGTTTGAAGGGCCGAGAATGTATTGAATGTAGGGGCGGAGCATGAACCGCCCAGGGCCTTCAAGGTTACACGATGCGTTCTGTCATCCTGAGAAGACTTTTATGTTTGCTGGGCGTAGGATGACAATTGGCACCCGTTTAGCTTGCCGGGAAGAATCCACAGGGTGACAAAAACAATGAAATTGATCCTTAAAGTAAAATCCTTTGTGCCTTTGTGTCTTTGTGCCTCTGTGTGAGGAAAAGCCGGGATTGCTTCGTTTGAAATTAAAAAAGTCTCCACGCAATGACGAAAGCCTCTCTCCTGACGGGGAGCGGCAGGGAGAGGGGCCAAACCTAAGGAGGGGAATATGGTGTCCGAAAAAAACAAGGCATATCCCAGGGGGCTGATATTCGCAGCCCTGATACTATTCATTGCCCTGGGCGCTGGCCTTTATTTTCTGCTTCATTCTCATGCCGAGGAGCACAAACGGGAGAAAATTGCCGAACTGCAGGCGGCCCTGGATTATAAAATGGCCCAGATCGACCACTGGATCAAGGCTCAATCTGCCAATGCCAGCCTTATATCCGACAGCCCGTTCCTGGGCCAGGCGGTGCAGCGATGGCGGGAGAACCCGGGCGATGTAAAACTGCGGGCGTCCATTCGATCGCGTCTCAATGGCTGGCAGGAACATTTCGGCTATTCCGACGTGCTGCTGGCAGATCAAAACGGAAACATCCTGCTGGAGGCCGATGGCACGGTGGACGTGCTGTCCCCGGAGACCAAGGCCTATCTGCAAAAGGCCCTGGCCGAGGGCAAGCACCTGTTGGCCGATTTCTATATGTGCACAGTCCATAATACGCCCCACATAGACGTCATCGCTCCGATCAACACCGGGGCCAGGGGAAAAGCGGGAAAATCGGCGGTAATTCTCCGGGTCTCTCCCGGGGATTATCTGTACCCCTTGATGAAGAACAATGCTTTTCAGGGCCTGACCTTCGAAACCCTTTTGATACGCCGGGACGGCGATTCGGTGCTGTTTTTGAACGATGTCCGGTTCGCCCAGGACGCCGCCCTAAAACTAAAGATCTCCCTGTCTGAAAAAGATGTCCCGGCGGTCAGGGCGGTGCTGGAGGGGAGGACGGTGGGTGAGGGAAGGGATTACCGGGGGCAAAAAGTGCTGGCTGTTACCGGAGCCCTGGCCCGATCCAGCTGGTTTATGGTGGCCAAAATTGACCTGCAGGAGGTCAATGACGCCAATCGGGCCAATGCCTTGATCTGGAGCCTGGCCGCCCTGCTGATCTTTGCCGGCTCCGTCTCGGTTCTGAGCATCTTATTCCTTAACCAGCGCAAGGATTATTTCAAAAAACTCTACGCCCTGGAGAATGAGCGGCAAGCCCTGGTAAAGCATTTCGATTATTTAACAAAATACGCCAACGACATCATTTTTTTGATCGACGATAGTCTCAAGGTGGCGGAGATAAACGACCGGGCGTTGGATATCTACGGCTACACCCGGGAAGAATTCATTGGAATGGAAGCCGATCGGTTGAGAGCCGACGACCAAAAAGCGCTGTTCAAAACACAAATGAGCCAACTGGTGCTTCAAAAAGGCCTGATCTACGAGACCATGCACCGGCGCCAGGACGGCACCACCTTCCCGGTGGAGATCAGCGCCCGGTCCATTGAAATAGAGGGCAAAAAATACCTGCAGGCCATCGTCCGGGACATTACCGAGCGCCGGCTATTCGAGCAGAAGATTCAGGAACGCAACGAGGAACTGGAGTCCGCCAACCAGGAACTGCTGGCCGCCGAGGAAGAACTGAGGCAGAGCAACGAAAAGCTGGAGAGCAATTATGCCGAGCTGGAGTCGGCCAATGTGGAACTCAAGTCCGCCGAGGAGGGACTTCAGCACAATCTGGAAGAAATCCAAATAACCAAAAAGCGCTATACCGAGCTGTTCCAGGGCATCAACAGCGGGGTGGCGGTTTACCGGGCGGTGGACGACGGAAACGATTTCGTGTTCGTGGATTTCAACCGGGCCGGGCAGAGGATAGAGAAAACATCGGCCGACCAGGTGATCGGCCGGAAAGTGACCGAGGTCTTTCCGGGAATAAAACCCATGGGGCTGCTGGAGGTGTTCCAGCGGGTGTGGCGGACCGGGAAAGCGGAGCAGCACCCGGTGTCGGTTTACCAGGATGAACACCTGACCGGCTGGAGGGAGAATTATGTTTACAAACTGCCGGACGGGGAGGTGGTATCCATCTACGATGACATGACCGAGATCAAGCAGGTCGAAGAATCATTAAAAGCCTCGGAAACCCGCTACCGCCGGCTGTTTGAATCGGCTAAGGACGGGATATTGATCCTGAACGCCGATAGCGGCATCATCGATGACGCCAACCCCTTCATCAAGGACCTGCTGGGGTATCCCCGCGAGGAACTGATCGGCAAGGAACTTTGGGAGATCGGCCTGTTCCGGGACATCGTGGCCAGCCGCGACAGCTTCATGGAACTGCAGAAAAAGGGGTACGTCCGGTACGAGGACCTGCCGCTGGTGACCAAGAACGGCCTGAAGAAAGAGGTGGAATTTGTCAGCAATGTTTATCCGGTGGGCGACCACAATGTGGTTCAGTGCAACATCCGGGACATCACCCAGCGCAAACTGGCCGAGGTTAAGCTGCGGGAAAGCGAAATAAGTTATCGGACCTTGGCCGATTCCGGCCAAGCTCTGGTCTGGACCGCCGGAACCGACAAGTTATGCAACTATTTCAATAAAGTCTGGCTGAAGTTCACCGGCCGCCCATTGGAACAGGAGCTGGGCAACGGCTGGGCCGAAGGAGTGCATCCGGATGATCTGCAGTATTGCCTGGAAATATATACCAACGCCTTTGACCGGCGGGAACCCTTCAGCATGGAATACCGCCTGCGCCGCCACGATGGGGAATACCGCTGGTTGCGGGATGATGGGAGCCCGCGTTATAACGGCGCCGGCGAGTTTGTCGGGTATATCGGCCATTGTTTGGACATCACCGGGCACAAGCAGGCGGAGGAACAGATCAAGGACTCCCTGAAAGAGAAAGAAATCCTGCTCAAGGAGATCCACCACCGGGTGAAAAACAACCTGCAGATAATAGTCAGTCTGCTGAACCTGCAGACCGGATACGTGGAGGATCCGCGTTATAAGAAGATGTTCCTGGAGAGCCAGAACCGGGTGCGCTCCATGGCCCTGGTCCATGAAAAACTTTACCAGTCCAAGGGCCTGGCCGGCATAGATTTTTCCGAATACGTCAAGGGCCTTATGCACGAACTGTATCTTTCCTACGGGATTACCCAGGGCGATGTGGAACTGACGACTGATATCATGGAAGACAAAATACCGGTGGACATAGCCATCCCCTGCGGGCTGATCGTAAACGAGCTGGCCACCAACAGTATCAAGTACGCCTTTAAGGACCCCCAGAGAAAAGGCAAAATAAAAATATCCTTCAAAAAGGATGCTGCCGGCATATGCACCCTGGAGATGAGCGACAACGGCCCGGGGATCAGCGAAGAGGTGGTCCTTAAAAACTCACCCACCCTTGGTCTGCAACTGGTGGATTCACTGGCGGGCCAGCTGGATGCCGAGATCAAGATGACCAACGATGGCGGGACCAGGGTGACCATAAAATTTAAGGCATAAAAGCGGTATGCGTATTTAGCATACAGTATACAGGAGACAGGGGACAGTGGTCAGTAGGGGCGGAGATTGAATAGTTTGAAGGGTCAAGAATATATTTAATGTAGGGGCGGAGCATGATCCGCCCAGGGCATGCATACCTTGTCACACTGAGAAGACCGGCTTGCCCGGCAGATTGAATGTGTTCCTGGGTTTCGGTCATAGAATAATATTTAAGATTGTCACCCGTTCAACATGGCGGGCGGGAAGAGACCTCAGGGTGACACGACAGGCACGTCATCCTGCAATGACCCCGGTTTTCACAATGGAAGGATCTGCGCCGAATGCTTTCTGTCATCCTGAGAAGACTTTTATGTTTGCTGGGCGTAGGATGACAATTGTCACCCGTTCGGCCTGCTATGCGGGGAGAGACCTCAGAGCCTGCACTGAGGTTGGCAAAAATAAAACTTTCGAAGTGGTGATGATAACGTTAAAATAAAACCCTCTGTGCCTTAGTGCCTTTGGGGCAAGTAAAGCCTGGATTCCTGCTCCCCGCCTTCGCGAGGACAAGCTTCGCAGGAATGACCTATGGTGTATTTAATTTCATAATAATCAACACCATAATCTGAAGATGAAAAATATAATCAAAAATGTTTTGCGCCGGATAAAACCGGCCAAGATCAAGAACCGGGTCCAATACATGGACCACAAGACCACCATCCTGATAATGCGCTGGCTGATAGTGCTGCTGGTGATCCTGCTGGCCGGGTTCAGCGAGGGGGGGCTGAACTTCGGCAGCAAGAATTACCTGCTGGCCATATTCTTCTTCGTTTCAAACCTGATCCTGACCTTCGTCCCGGCCCGGCTGTTCGAGAAGCAGTGGCTCAACTATGTGATATTCCTCTCCGACATCTGCTTCGTCTCGGCCTCGGTCTACTTTGCCGAGGGTATCAACACCGATTTCTATCTGATCTACTTCCTCAGCATCTTCATGTCCAGCGTGGGACAGAACGTCAAGGGCACCATCCCGGTGGCTTTTGTGGCCTCGATCTTTTACGGCTGGCTGGTGTATCACAACTCCGGATCGGAAGTGTTCTCCACCCCGTCGTTCTGGATCCGTCTGCCGTTCTTCTTTCTGGTGGCCCTGTTCAGCAGTTACTGGGCCAGCCAGGCGGCGGGGGAGCGCAAGCAGAAGGAGGAGGAGGAGAGGATCAATCAACGCCTGAAAAGGGAGATAGAGCTGGCCACCGATGAGATCGTCAAGACCAACCAGAGCCTGAAATATTACAAGGAATACAGCGAAAACATCATGGCCAGCATCAACAGCGGGGTGATAGTGGTGAATGTGGACGGCACCGTCACCACCTTCAACCGGGGGGCCAGCGACATCTTTCATCTGATATCGGCCGCGGTGATGGGAAAACCCCTGAACGAATTCCCCCGCTTTAAAACCATCAACGATCTGCTGCAAAGAACCATGGAGACCGGGAAAAGCGTCCACCGCAACGAAATGACCATCACCACCTTCAGCGACCAGCAGATCACCATCGGGATCTCCACCTCGCTGCTGCACACCCAGACCGCCAGGACCAACGGCGCCATCGCCATCTTCAGCGACCTGACCAGGACCAAGTCGCTGGAGGAGAGGGTCAAGCACTCCGAGAAGCTGGCCATCCTGGGCGAGATGGCGGCGGTGATGGCCCACGAGATAAGAAATCCATTGAACTCCATTGCCGGTTTCTCCCAGCTGCTGCAGTCCCGGGTGGGGGAGGACGACAAGAACCGCAAGTATGTGGACATCATAGTAAACGAGGCCTTCCGGGTGGACACCCTGATATCGGACATCCTGGACTTCGCCCACCAGAAGAAGACCATCTGGTCCGAGGTGAATCTGGCTTCGCTGATAGATAAAGTGATGGACGCCAAAAAGGCCAAGGCGGCGGAAAAGAACATCCAGCTGGTCAAAAATATTGCCGGGGCCCTGCCGGCCATACAGGGCGATGCGGTCAGGCTGGAAAGGGTGATCCTCAATCTGACCAATAACGCCATCGAGGCCATCAATGACGGCGGCCGGATCGAGATAGCGGCGGCCGAAAAGAACAACTCTGACGGCCTGGGGGTCGAACTGACCGTATCCGACGACGGCTGCGGCATACCGCCGGAGAATCTGGGCGCCATATTCAAGCCGTTCTTCACCACCAAGCAGGCCGGCACCGGTTTGGGGATGGCCATCATCCAAAAAATCATAGAAGAGCATCAGGGGACCATAAACGTGGAAAGCGAGATAGGCCGGGGAACAAAGTTCACCATCTTTCTGCCGCTGAACAAGCAGTTGGATACAGCCGAGGCAACGCCAAAATAATTTTAATTTCGGCGTTCAATTGGCCAATAATCCATATTGTCATGCCCGTGAAGACGGGTATCCAGAAAAAACCTGGATTCCAGCCGGAAGCCTGCCCTGAGTAAGGCATGCAAGCCCTGCTGGCTCAGGGTTTATGCTGAATGCAATGAAGTGCTGAAATGACAGGTGGGGCAAATGAAAAGCCAAAAAGCGCGTCATCCTGAGGACGGCATTCCTCAGTACAGGCTCCTGTCGGGCAGGCTGTCTGGCTCAGAATGACGAAAGCAAAACCCTTTGTGCCTTTGTGTATTTGAGTGAGGGAAAAAGTCTGGATTCCCGGTCAGGCCGGGAATGACATATGACAATATTTGATCATTGAAGTAATAAACATATAAAGGAGCGGACATGAAAAAGATCTTAGTGGCGGACGACGAGGCCAATATCCGGCTGCTGTTGGAGGAGGTGCTGGGCGAGGAGGGCTACCAGGTCACCACCGTGGCCACCGGCCGGGAGGCCCTTCGGAGGATATTAAAAGAACAGTTCGACCTGCTGATATTCGACATCAAAATGCCGGAGATGAACGGCCTGGAGGTGGTGGAGAAGATCCGGGAGCTTAAAAAGACCACTCCGGTCATAATCTGTTCGGCCTACAAGCATCTGCAGGACGATTATGTGGTGGGAACCTCCGATATCGCCGCCTATATCACCAAACCGGTCAACCTGGCCGAGCTGAGGGAGAAGGTTAAAACGGTACTGGACGGCGGAAACCCGGCTTGATAAAATTTAGAGAACTCTATTCATTTTATTCTATAAGGAAGCCAGGAATTGCAGGAATCAATAGGGGTTTCCCTGGTTTATGGTATTCGTGGTTTTATGGATTCCTGATAAAAAACGCAACTTAGATACTGCCCCCAGTAACAACTGAACAACCTATAACTCAATAAAAGTGATCTATGGATGAGATGAAAAAAATACTGGTGGCCGATGACGATAACAACGTTCTGTTCCTGATCACGGAACTGCTGACCCGTCAGAACTACCAGGTTTATCAGGCCGTCAACGGCGACCAGGCCCTCCGGGAGGCCGGGTCGCTCCACCCCGACCTGATGGTGCTGGATATAATGATGCCGGGGATAGACGGCATAGAGGTCTGCCGCCGGGTCAAGGCCTCCCCGGACACCAGGGATATCAAGGTCATAATGCTGACCGCCAAGACCAGCGGAAGGGACATCGAAGCGGGACTGGCGGCCGGGGCCGACCATTATCTGACCAAACCCTTCCGGATAAACGAACTGACCAATAAGATAAAAGAGCTTATCGGTTGAACCGGATGTTTGGAGTTTCACTCCGGATATGGGATGTCACCATTGGCGAAAGGGGGGAGATGGGGCCGGGCGGCAACGCCCGGCTGTTGTTATTTATCTTGATATTTATCGGTGGAATTGATATCCTTGTCATTTGAAAGGTGATTGACAATGCAATCAAACATACCTGAATGATCGATCCCAAACATCCTTTGGATCATGCCCGAGTGGTCCACATCATGCTGAATCGCGGCCAGGTTTTGTCCCTGGTGGGCCAGAATGAGCGGGCGCTGGCCGACTTTCAGAGGGGCTTGCTGATATCCGGGGTGATCCAGGACAAGAAATGCCAGGCGGACTGCCATCTGCAGTCAAGCGATATCTATGGTTCCGTGAACAGATATGCAGATATGCTGGACTCGGCGGAGAAATCCCTTTTATTATACCAATCGGTTGATGATGAAAAGGGCCAGTCGGAAAGCCTTACCAATATCGGCCATGTGCACAATAGCCTGGGGGATTATTCCTCGGGGCTGGAATTTTATGAAAGATCCCTGAATATCCAGAAAACAAATGATGATCAAACCGGACAGGCCAACAGCCTGAACAATATCGGCACCATCTACAACAAGCTGGGCGATTATGCCCGGGCCCTGGAATGCCACGCCAGCTCATTGAAGATACGGGAAGAGGCCGGCGATCTTAAGGGACAGGCCAACAGCCTGAACAATATCGGTTCGGTGCATTATAGCCGCGGGGATTATGCCCGGGCCCTGGAGCATCATCCCAGATCATTGAGGATCCGGGAGGTGATCGGCGACCGGAAGGGTCAGGCCTTGAGCTTGAACAATGTCGGCACCATCTATGACAAACTTGGCAATTACCCCCAGGCCCTGGAGCATTACGGCAAAGCAATGAAGATCCAGGAGGAGGTGGGCGACCGGGAGGGCCAGGCCCGCAGCCTGAACAACATCGGCGCGGTGCATTCCATCCTGGGCAATTACCCCCGGGCCCTGGATTGCCATGGCCAGGCCCTGAAAATACGCCAGGAGATAGGGGACCGCCAGGGATATGCCGTCAGCCTTAACAACCTCGGCACGGTGCAGTACAAACTCGGCGCTCATGTTCCGGCCCTGGAATATTACGGCCGATCACTCCGGATCCGGGAGGAGATAAAGGACCGGCGGGGCCAGGCGATAATTCTCAATAACATCGGCCGGGTCTGCCTGGAACAAGGCCGATTTAGGGAGGCCCGGGAACATCTGACCCGGAGCGAAAAGCTGGCCCGGGAGATAAAGGTGAATGATATCTCGCGAAGGGTCTGTCTTTCATTGGCCGAGCTGGAGATCTGGGAGGGATCGGCTCCCGCTAAGGCCGCGGATCTTGCCGAAACCGCACTGCAACTGGCCGGGGAATTGAATTCCCAGGACGGCAAAGCCGAGGCGCTTCTATTGCAGGCCAGAATAGAAAAGAATGATGATAAATTCATCGAGGCCGCAGCAATATTCGACGGACTGAACCAGCCGATGGAAACCGCCCGGGCCTGTTTTTATCATGGACAGGCCATGGGAAAGCCCGACAGGGTGATGGAAGCCCGGAATATATTCCAGCGGCTGGGCCTAAAGAACTGGGTGGAGAGGATCGATCGTTTGAAGATCGTCCGCTGATGGTTTGCCCGGTTGCGAGGACATGGCCCAGCCGCCCTTTCATCAAGCTTGAAATACGGCCAGGGTTTTGTTATAATATGACCAAATTTGAAATCCCGGATGGATATTATGTGCCCTGTAGCTCAGTTGGAAAGCAGCATCGGGGAGGAGAGTGGACACTATATGGACACCAAGTCCAAAATGCATAAAAAGATAATTCACATAACCCCATGAACCACAAAGTGTGCCCCTGTAGCTCAGATGGATAGAGCAACGGTTTCCTAAACCGTGTGTCGGCCGTTCGAATCGGCCCAGGGGTACCATTTTATTTGCCGGTTGCTCTGTTCGATTGATATGGATAGAGCACCCCGATAAATCGGGGGTGTCGGCGTTCTCCTCCTGCTGTCGTGAAATGTGCCCAGCGGCGGCGGACCAGCCGTCGCACGACTGTAAAGAGTTGCTGCCGGCGGGGAATCGGCCCAGGGGTACCATTTTATTTGCCATTTAGATCTACTTTCCCACGAAACACACGAAACGGCTCGAAATAGGTTTCAGGGTTTGTGCCCACGCTTGTCCGTCTCTGGCGGGAAACACACGGGAGACAGGCAAACCTGCTGATTGCAGCAAAATACCGCATACGGTATCCATTTGCCTTGCTTACCACAATATTTGGTGTCACCTGTTGAGATTATGAAATTAAATTTCACCCATTCTTAACTTGACAAACCGCATAAAAAGTGGCATAATAAACTTCGAAAAAACAAATCTATAATAATGAACAAGGAGTTTCGGAAATGAAAAGAACATTGTTGGCTTTGATCTTAGTGCTGGCGGCGGTCTCGGTCAATGCCCAGGTGGTGATCAACGAGGTGCAGTATGATCCGATCGGTGGCGGCACCGACACCAAGACCGAATGGATAGAGCTTTACAACCCAACCGGTGATGACGTAGATCTTACTGGCTGGATCATGTGTGATAACACGGATAGCATCGGGGAGGCATTTCCCAGCACAGTGCTGGCGGCCGGGGAGTATCTGGTGCTGGCGGCCGTGGTTGACAGCTTCCACCTGAACTTCCCGGCGGTCCCTGCCATACAGTGGCCGGATAGCAGCTTCGGCGCGGGGCTGGCCAACGGCGCCGACATGCTGATCATATTGAATGCCGCCGACAGTGTGATCGACCAGATGAACTGGGGAACACCCACCCTTACCTGGGCCAGTTGGATCAGGTTCGGCGGCTGGAATCCCGGGTGCATAGATGCGGCAGCCGGCCACTCGATCGGACGGAGTCCCAACGGGGTTGATACCGACCTGGCGGTCGATTGGGCCGACATGGTGGTGCCCACCCCGGGGGCCACCAACGGCGGGGCGGTGGTCTATACCCCGCATACCATCTATGACATTCAGAACGGCGGCGCCCTGACCGATTCGGCAGTGAGCGTAGTGGGCATCGTCACTTCCAAGAACTATGTTGATTTCGACGGGTTCATGCTGGCCGAAGCCTCAGGCCCCTGGCACGGCATAGTGGTCTATTCCAACGCCAACGTGGTGGTCGGAGATTCGGTCATCATCACCGGCACGGTCACCGAATACAACGGGCTGACGGAACTTTCCGCTTCCCAGGTGACGGTGCGCGGCACCGGAACCGTCCCGGCAATTACCAACCTATCGCTGGCCGACGTCAAGACTGGCTCGCCCACGGCGGAATCCTATGAAGGGACGCTGGTGCGCGTTCCCAAGGCTCTGGCCTGCGACACCACCTGGATGAGCCCCACCTACGGCGAGTGGGCCGTCTGCATCGGCCCCGACACCCTGCGGATCGACAACTCCAGCAATTCCAACGGCATCTACTATGCCAAGCCCAATTTCGGGGTGGACAGCGTCACCGTCACCGGGGTGATGACATACAGTTTCAGCCATTTCAAGCTGCTGCCCAGGGATTCGGCTGATGTCATCAACCACGGTCCGACCGGGGTTGCCGGCCAGCCGCCGATTGCCAAGCCGGTCTTCAGCCTGATGCCCTGCTCGCCCAACCCGGCCGGCCGCGAGGCCCGGTTCTCCTTCAGCCTGGCCAATCAGGGCAGGGTCGACCTGTCGGTGTTCAACGTGCTGGGGCAGAAGGTGGCCACCGTCTTCAGCGGCCAGATGTCGGCCGGACAGCACAGCCTGGCCTGGAACCTGAAGGGGCAAAATGGCCAGCAGCTTTCCAACGGGGTCTATTTCTATAATTTGAGCGACGGCAGCCGCAGTTCCACCCGCAGAATGCTGATTCTAAAATAAGCCGTATTGCGATAGAAAAGAGGAGAGAAACCATTAGGCTCTCCTCTTTTTTATGTATATTGACAGGGGTGCTTTTATAGGTTATCATCTATAAATTATATTATGACCAAAGCGCTTAAAAAAATATCCCGTCTCTCCCCCTGGCTGTTCCTGCTGCCGGCCCTGGTGATCGTCGCGACATTCCGGATGGCGCCCATGCTGTACGCCCTGTGGATGAGCCTGTTCGACTGGGGTTTGGCCGGGGCCAGGAAATTTCTGGGGCTGGGGAATTATATCTATCTGTTCAGCGACAGCCGGTTCGGCCAGAGCCTTTTGAACACCCTGTTCTACGTGCTGGGGGTGGTTCCGGCCAGCCTGTTCATAGCCCTTTTCATTGCCGTCCTGATAAACCAGAAAATAAAAGCCACCGCCCTGTACCGGACGGCCCTGTTCCTGCCGGTGATAACCTCCACCGTGGCCATCTCCCTGGTCTGGAAATGGATATTCAATCCCAGATTGGGCCTGGCCAACCAGGTGTTATCCTTCATAGGGATCAAACCTTCCCTATGGCTGGAGGAGCCGGCCGGAATAATGAACATCCTGCTGGGCCCTTTGGGGGTCAACCTGCCGGGGATCCTGGCCGGCCCCAGTCTGGCCCTGGTCGCCATCATAATAATGAGCATCTGGCATTCCCTGGGATACAACATTATCATCTTTCTGGCCGGGTTGCAGTCCATTCCCGAACATTACTACGAGGCGGCCTCGCTGGACGGGGCGGGGAAGTGGGCCTCGTTCCGCCATGTAACCTGGCCCATGCTCTCTCCCACCACTTTCTATGTGCTGCTGATGAGCACCATCACCTCTTTCCAGGTCTTCATCCAGATCTACGCCATGCAGGGGCCGGTGGGGGGGAACCCGCTGGGCACCACCCGCACCCTGGTCTATTACCTCTATGAAAAGGGCTTCTCCGACTGGCAGATGGGCTACGCCAACGCGGTGGCTTTCGTGCTTTTCCTGATCATCCTGGCCCTGACCATCATCCAGCGGAAAGTGCTGGAATCGAAAGTGCATTATCAATAAAGCCTGCCAGCCGGTATGCGCATATGGCATGCCGGAGACGGTATGTTTTCTCCTACTTCAGTGATTTATTGAAAAAACTAAAGCCGATCAATCTGCCGGGCCAAAATGATCGGCCGGGATCTGGGGGCGATCGGCGGCATCGGACAGTGGATAAAAGGACAGGCCACTAATAAAGGATCCTGATATTTCGCATTCAGATCAATAGACATCAGCTGGAGCGCCCCAGGACTTCTCTTTGTTACTTTCTTTTGGTCACAAGAGAAAGTAAGGAGAAATGGGTTTTCCTCACTTGCTGGACATCGTTGCTTTCTCGCGACGTGTCGGCGTAAAAATAAATTTATTAGCATATAAAAAGTGAATAGGACCAAAGTCAAAATAATCATCTATATCCTGCTGACCGTCATTTCGCTGGTGATGATCTTTCCCTTCGTCTGGATGATCCTGACCTCGCTCAAGACCCAGCCGGAATCCCTGCTGATACCGCCGCGGATATTCCCGGCCCGGCCCCAGCTGGTGAATTACCTGGAGGTGTGGCGCCAGATACCGTTATTGCGGTATTTCCTGAACACCATCATCATGACGGTGCTGACCCTGGCCGGGGTGCTGGCCACCTCCACCCTGGCGGCCTTCTCCTTCTCATTCAAAAATTTCAAGGGGAGGGATCTGACCTTTCTGGCCCTGCTGGGGATGATGATGATCCCCCAGCCGGTGTATCTGGTGCCGGCCTATGTGATCCTGGCCAAGCTGAGGTGGCTGGACACTTTTTACGCCCTGATCGTCCCCTGGACGGTGAACATCTTCTCCATCTTTCTGGTGCGGCAGCATTTCAAGAGCGTGCCCTGGAGCCTCTATGAAGCTTCCAAGATGGACGGGGCCAATGATCTTAAATTCATCTGGCACATCCTGCTGCCGATCTCCAAGCCGGTGCTGGTGACCATCAGCCTGTTCTCCATCATCGGCAGTTGGAACAGCTTCTTGTGGCCGCTGATCGTGACCAACAGCGAAAGCATGCGGCCCCTGCAGGTGGGGCTGGCCTATTTCTCGCAGGAACAGGGATCGATGTGGCCCCTGCTGATGGCCGCCTCCACCATGATCATCCTGCCGCTGGTGATCTTCTATATCTTCGCTCAGAAACAGATCAACCAGAGTTTCGTCTCCAGCGGGCTGAAAGAGTAAGCCGTTGCCCGCGAAATACACGAAAATATATTATACGAGTTTCCTGAATTCACCGCTGGTCTGCATAAATTATGCGACAAAGATACCCGATCATTCCCTTCTCTTGCCAAGAGAAGGGTGGGGTTGAGGTACCAGTCATTAATCAATCACTGCCGATAATATGAACAAATATATATTCCCGATACTACTGCTGATGCTGGCGTTGGCAGGATGTCAGCCGCGATCATCCGACCAGGTGGTGATGTGGCATGTGATGGGCGGGCCGCTGGGCAAGACTTTGGACTCGATGGTGGCCGATTTCTCCAAAGAAAATCCCGGCCGGAAGATAGACCCCATCAGCATGGGAAGTTATACCGCCCTGTCCCAGAAGCTGATGGCCTCGGTGGCGGCCGGCAACGAACCGTTGCTGGCCCAGTCGTACGAGGCCTGGACCAGCCAGCTGCTGGAAAAGGATGCGGTAAAGCCTTTCGGTGATTACATTGCCGAAATGGGAGATACCAGTTATCTGTCCGACTTTTTCCCGGTGATGCTGGCCGAATGCTCCCGGAACGGAAAACTTACCAGTATGCCATTCAACAAAAGCGTCCCGGTGTATTATTATAATAAGGATCTGTTTGCAAAAGCCGGGCTGGATCCGGAAAAATTCCCGGCCACCTGGGACCAATTCATAGAAGCCGCCAAAAAACTCACCCTGGACAGCAACCAGGACGGCACCCCGGAACAGTGGGGCACCGCTTTCACCACCGGTGCGGCCTGGATGTTCCAGTGTCTGGTGCTGCAGAACGGGGGGGAGATATTCTCGCCCGATGGGAAAAAAGTGGTGTTCGACAGTCCGGAGGGGATCGAAGCCCTGCAATACCTGGTGGATCTGGTATATAAACATAAGGTGGCCTTCCTGACCACCGGATACGAACATCAGAACGACTTTTTGTCCGGCCGGGTGGCTATGATCCAAAGTTCCTCGGCCTCTTTGGCTTATATGGCATTGCAGAAGATACCCTTTAATATGGGGATAGCCCCTTTGCCGATGAAAAAGAGGCCGGCGGTGGTGCTATCCGGCACCAATATAATCATGTTTCGCAAGCCCAGGGAAGATTTGATGGCCCGCGGTTGGGAGTTGGTCCAATGGATGATGGAGCCAAAAAATACCGCCCGCTGGTCGGCCGAGACCAGCTATCTGCCGGTCAGAAGATCCGCCCTGAATGAGAAAAGTTTGAAAGAGAAATTTGCCCGATACCCCGGGCTGGAGAACGCCTACCGGCAATTGGAATATGCCCATCCCGAGCCCAACGAGGTGGTCTGGAACATCGGCCGCTCCATAATGGATGAGGATGGCCTGCAGCCGGCTCTGAAGGGATTCAAAACTCCGGCCCAGGCCCTGCACAAGGCGGCCAAAAAAATAAACCTGCAACAGGGGGGGGAAGCCGGCAGTCCCTGGATGGCACTGATCCTGCTGATAGTCATTGTGGCTTTGTCGGCGCTGGGCTTGATCGCTAAATTTCGCAAGCCCAAACATGAATAAAAGCATACCATTATATGCTTGCGCGCTATTTTTGTGCCTGGTATTATTTTTGGCGGGGAAAGCCATGCATCCGCATCATTACCGGCACATCATCAAGATAGCCATTAACGCAATCTCAATTATTCTGGTCTTTGCCTGTACAATTTCATTCAGCAGAAATGTTAATAAAATTTCTTACGGCAATTATATCGCATTGTATTTAATCGTTTTCATGGCTTCCTGGTTATGTTTTTTTTCCAGCAGGCTGACCCCAACCGGCATCAATTATATTTATGATTATAACGCATCGGTACCAGCGTTGCTCTTGCTTTTGGGTTCATGGGCTACAATATATATAGGTTTTCGGGGTTTTGAAATAATAAGGGTCCAGCAGCGGACAGAATACAAGGTACTGGGTTATTTGTTATCGGCCTTTTTTTTAGCGGTTTCGGCCGCGATCGCTTGGCTATTCGGGCCAATAATATTCACCGTTGATTGGTTCCGCTGGTTATGATACGGAAATTTCACAGGCCAGAAAATTAAAAAAATATTATTATAAATCAGGAAGGGAAACAACATGGCCTTAACTAAGACCTGGCAAAGAGCGCTGCTGACCCTGCCGCTGCTGTTTTTGATGGCCGCCGGATCGGGAGCCACTTTGCTGATGGAGGAGAACTTCAATTATTCAACCGGCCAGCTGCTGACAGCCAGCGGTGGCAGTTGGATAAACTTTTCCGGCCTGGGGTCCAATCCGATACTGGTCTCCAGCGGCAGTTTGACCTACGCCGGCTATACCTCGTCGGGCATAGGCAATAAGATCGACATCATCAACACCACGGCAACCGCCGAGGACGACGGCCGCGCCTTCAGCCAGAACCAGCCGGTCGGCACGACCGTGTATTTTTCGTTCCTGCTCAACCTGACCGATACCGCCGGCCTGGCGGCCAGCAGCAGCACCACCGGGGATTACTTCGCGTCACTGGTGCCGGTAAGCAGCATCTCATATATCGGCCGGGTGTCCATCCGAAAGGGCGCGGCGGCCAACAGCTACAATCTGGGCCTGCGGTCGTCGACCACCAATGCGGCGGCCGTCTGGGCCTCGGCCGATCTGGCACCCGGAACAACCTATCTGGTTTTGGTGCGCTACCAGATGATAACCGGCAGCGCCAACGATGACGCCGCCCTGTTCATCAATCCCTCCCTGGCCGGAGCGGAGCCGGCGCCGGACATCACCCAGATCTCGGCTTCGACCAGCGAGCCGGACAGCATCGGACGGATCGCCATCCGGCAGGGCAATGCCGGCACGCCCAACGCTTCGATCGACGGAATACGCGCCGCCAACACCTGGGATGACATCAGGGGCGTCTTGCCGGTAAACCCGGAGGTGCTTTCCGTCAGTCCCGTGAACAATGCCTCCAACGTCAATACCCAAGCGGTGATCTCGGTGACCTTCGACCGGCTGATGGACGCAGCCACCCTGGATACCGCCAGCTTCGCGGTGGCGGGCCTGAAACAGGCGCGCTATTACCCGGATTCCATCCGCCCGGCGGCCAATAGCGCCGCCTATACCTTTTATGTCCAAGACAGCCTGCGCAAAAGTGACACCGTCACGGTGACCCTGACCACGGCCATCGCCGACACCGGCGGGAACCATCTTCTATCCCCCTATGTTTGGACCTTCCATACGGTTTTGCCGGATACCGCCGCCCCTCGGATAATCAGCACTGCCCCGGCCGAGGGGCAGATCAATGTCCAGGTCAATTCTTCGGTGGAGATCAATTTCAGCGAGGCCCTGCTGCCGTCCACCGTCGACACCGCTGCCTTCAGGCTGACCGGACGCCGCATAGCCAGCTATGGAATAATGGCCCCGGTGCTTTCCAACGGAAACACCCGGGTCACCGTTCAGCCGTCCGACAGCTTTGCCTACGGCGACACGGTGACGGTGGAGGTCAGGAGCACACTGGCCGACTCCGCCGGCAACCCGGCCGTCGGCGACACCTTCTCCTTTCAGACCAGGAGAAATGCCAACCTGACCATATTCGACATCCAGTACACCAGCGATCCCTCGGGCAATTCGCCCTACAGCGGGCAGAACATCACCGTCAGCGGGGTGGTCACCGGTGTGGTGCGGGTGGGCAACAGCAAGGGGATGTATTTCATCCAGGACGGCACCGGCCCCTGGAACGGGGTCTACTGCTACGACCGGGACCGTTTCCCCGAGGAGGGTGATTCGGTGCTGGTCAGCGGCACGGTCATCGAATATTTCGGACTGACAGAGATCTCGCCGGTCAGCGGCTTCCAGCTGCTCAAGAAAGGCACCCTGGTGCCGGAGCCGGTGGTCCTGCCCACCGACAGTTTCTCCAGCAACAATCCCAATGCCGAGGCCTACGAGGGGGTGCTGGTGGCCACCAACCGGGTGAGTGTCACCAGCCTGCCCAACAGCTATTTTGAATGGAATGTCACCGACGGCAGCGGCCCCTGCATCATGGACGATTTCCTTGATTCTCTTTCTCACATGGGCTATACCCCGGCCATCGGCGACAGCCTGATCCGGGTACAGGGCATCCTGCATGCCTCTTTCGGCTGGAAGATCGAGCATCGCTTCCCCCGGGATATCGTACAATTCAAGCCGGTTAAGATGCTTTCCTCGCTGCCGGCCCAGGGCAACATCAATGTTCCCACCCAGGTGGGCATCCGGTTGAATTTCGACAAGCCGCTGGATCCGGCCACGGTAGTTGCCGCAAACTTTTCGGTTAACGGAAGCAGTTCGGCGGCCCATGATCTCTCCTTAAGTTACAACAGCGCCGATTATTCCATCAGGCTAATCCCCACGGCCGCCTTCTCGGCGGGTGAGACGGTATCGGTCTGGATAGCGCATTCCCTGCGCGACACTCTGGGCTATTATCTGGACGGCGATCAGAACGGTATTGCCTCCAATGACAGCCTGGACGATATCCGCTTCAGTTTTGTCACCCTTCTCAACCCCACCAGGATCTCCCAGGTGCAAAAACCGGGCGCTGACGGTTTCACCCCGCTATTGGAAGGGCAGACGGTGACGGTGGAGGGGATAGTCAGCGGCCCGGACATGTATTTCACCAGCTCCACCGCCAGCACCGCCAGCTGGTATCTGGACGACGGCACCGGCGGAGTGAATGTTTACGGCGGCACCAAGGGCCAGTTCGTGCTGGGCCGCCGGGCGGTGGTCACCGGCCGGGTGACGGAATACAACGGGGTCACCGAGGTGGCCAGCACCGCAGCCCAGATCGCAATGTGGGACTGGGCCGACCAGCCGGCCACCCCCCGGGCCATGGTCTACAACCAGCTGCTGGGCGAGAGCATCGAGGGCCACTTGGCCTCGGTGGAGGGCACCATCAGCGGCATCCCGGCCTATGCCGGAGGCGGATATAATATGGTGGTCCGCAACGGCAACGCCCCCCTGGCGGTCCGGATCGCCGAGATCAGCGGATTTGACATGAGCCCGATGACCTACGGCGCCAAGGTCAGGGTTACCGGGATAGTCTCGCAATACGACAAGGAGTCCCCTTACAACAGCGGCTACCAGCTGGTTCCCAGGTTCGCCCAGGATTATTATTACAACGGGGTGCTGTATCCGCCCGACATCGAGATCCTGGTTGATTCCACCGCGGCTTCGGCTTCCTCCCAGATCGTTTCGGTCAAGCCCAACCCGTTCTCGCCGGAATGGGGGGAGGTGGGGGTCATCGAAATCAACGCCCCGGATACCGATCACCTGACTCTGCGGATATACGATCTGAAGGGACGGCTGGTGAAGACCTGCCTGAACAATGTCCCCGGCGGGCATCAATACTATTACTGGAACGGGACCGATAATTCCAACCGCCGGGCCGACATCGGTATGTATATCGCCCACCTGAGAAGCGTCACCGCCCAAGGGGCCATCTCCGACAAAACCAAGATAGTCGTGCTGGGCACGCCATTGAAATGAAGGATGCAGATATGAAAAAGATTCTTTCGCTGACATTTATCCTGGCCCTGGCCCTGGGAACCGCCCGGGCGGCTTTCGAGGACTGGCAGGTGGGCATTCGGCCAGTCGGCATGGCAGGGGCCTATACCGCAGTGGCCGATGACATAGACGCCGTGAGGTGGAACCCGGCCGGGCTGTCCAGCCTGGACTCATGGCAGGCCTCGGTCTATGCCAAGCGGCTGTGGGGGGTGGCCGGCCTTACCAACCAGACGGCCAGCATCGGCCGCAGCTTCGGCCAATGGGGCGGGGCGGCCATTTCGGCCCAGCAGGTGGGATGCGACCTGGAGACCGACCAGACGGTGACCCTGTCCCACGGCTTCGACCTCAACAGCCAGCTGGCCTTCGGGTATAATTTCAATTTCTACCGGCTGTGGCAGGACCGCTTCGGCTCGGCCATGACCGTGGGGATCGACATCGGCCTGCTGGCCAAAGTTTACCGCAGCTGGAGGATCGGCTGCTTCGGGCATAACCTTAACCATCCCAGCCTGGGGAAATCATACCAATACGACCTTCCCAGCGGAGTGAGCATCGGGCTTTCCTATGCCCCGTTAAGCGGGGTGCTGGCCTCGGTCGAGGCCGGGAAGGATGCCGGCAAGATTACCAGGTACAAGGTGGGATCCGAATATGAACTGTGGCAGGACAAACTGGCCCTGCGGGCCGGCATTCTCAATGAAGGCCAGCTGACCCTTTATTCCATGGGACTGGGGGTGAAGGCCAGGGGGATACTGGTGGGTTATGCCTTCGAGGGCGGCCACCAGGCCCTGTCCGGGACCCATCAGTTCGCCCTGGGCTATAAGTGGTGATATCTATGAAATTAAATTATAAAATGATAATTTTCATTTTGCTGGCGGTGCCGGTTCTGATATGCTCCGCCCCTGCCCAGCAGGTGGATTTTTATCAGGAAACGCAGGTCAATATTTTGCCGGATGACACCCTGGCGGCGGCCTCCGGGGCACAGCTGGACCTGAACCGGGCCACCCGGGAAGAGATATTGGGCCTGCAGGGCATTCCGCCAAAGCTGGCCGAGGACATCCACACCTACCGCTTTGAGCGCGGGGCCTTCACCAGTTTCTACCAGTTGATGGAGGTTCCCGGGATGACCCCGGCCGAGCTTAAAAAACTACGCCAGCAGGTGGCCGTATTTCCCTCCTCTGATACCTCCAAGGTCACCAGATATATCGCCGAATTACAAGATAGGCTGGCCTCCGAGGAATCGCCGGGCTACGGGGCCGTCAACGAGTGGGAGGAGCTGCTGCTCCATCCCATGGACATCAACCGGGCCTCCATCGACCAGCTGCTGACCCTGCAGAATGTGTCGCCCATCGACGCGGCCGCCGTGGCCAGGCATATCAAATACTCCGGCCGGATCAAGGACTGGCGGACCCTGCAGCGCAACATAGACGGTCTGTCCCATTACGGCTTCACCAATATGAGGAACTATGTGACCGTCTCGCCCCCAGAGGAAAATTTTTATTTTGACGGCAATTACCGGGTCCGGCTGACCTCGGACGACCGGCTCGATCCGGGCGACGAGGATGACTTCCGCTACCAGGCGGCCTCGCTGAATTCCGCCCTGCTGGCCTTCGTCCCCGGCTCCGCCATTTATGATACCGTGACCACCGACAAGATCTTAAGCCAGCACGGCTGGACCGAGCCGGAGATAGCCCAGCTGAAAAGCCGGCTGCAATCCGAGTACGACCAGCTGAGATATGCCCGGAACGATCTGGCGGTACAGCACCGCTTGAGGATGGACCTGGGCGGGGATTTCAAGCTGGGGTATTATCATCAAAAAGAACCCTACGAGACCGAGGGCTTCACCAAGGCCTATGTTGCCCTGTATGACATGGCGCCAATAGACAAGCTTTTCCTGGGCAACTACCGTCTGACCTTCGGGCAGGGGCTGGCCATGGATAACCGCTGGTCGGCCGACGAATCCATGGTGCGGCGTTTCTCCCGCGGAGCCGGGGTTTTCGGAGACATCACTTCCAACGAGGAATTCGCCCTGCGGGGCGCCGCGCTTCAGTCCAGCCTCTGGAACATCACGCCCTCCGTTTTCTTTTCCTCCGACCAGAAGGACGGGATACTGAACCGGGACGGCACGGTCAACACCTATTTCTCCCCGTCCCCCCGCTACCCCTGGTACCGGGACGTGTTCAACGAAAAGACCTACGGGATGAACCTGAACTGGGACCTCTCCGGCGCCATGTCCCTGCCGGTGGGCACCAGCCTGGGCTTTACCGCCTTTGAATGCAAGTACGACAAGCCCTTCCGGCCCGACCCCTATGAGCTGGACCTGCCGGGGGACGTGAACGACCTGTCGGATCCCAATTTCACCCAGCTGTGGTCGGGAAACGTTCGGGGCGTAAAATCCGGCAATTTCCGGACGGTGGTGGACAATCTTTCGGTGGAGGGGGAGCTGGCCCATCTTAACGGTGGCGGTTGGGCCTATCTGTGGAAGACCCATCTGCAATACGAGACCCTGTACCTGCTGCTGCTGCGCCGCCATTACGACGTGGACTACGATAATCCCTATTCCCGCGGTTTTTCCGAGCAGACCAAGTTCGACGACACCATCCTGGAGAAGGAATACCGCCTGATCGACCCGGTCTACAAACAACTGGTCAACTATCCGGCGCCCAAGGCCGAGGACGGCACCTATATCGAGACCCGGTGGCAGATCAGCCGCCAGTTCACCATAACCCGGGCCTATATAGACTTCTGGAGAAACCTGGCCTACGGGCTGGATAATGTCCGTTTCCAGGGCGAGCTGGAATACCGTCCGGTTTTTCCCCTGCGCTTCAGGCTGAAACAGAAATACCAGACCAAATACCTGCCCAAGAGCGCCGAGGCCACCAGATCCAACACCCGGGAGACCACCCTGCGAACCTTCTGCACCCTGACCGACCGCGATTATTTCAACGTGGAGCTGCGCTACGGCGAGGTCCGGCTGACCCCCTCGACATTGTACGGCAGCAACACCCTGATGAGCGGGGTCTATGTGGCGTCGAACTGGCAGCATAATTTCTCCCCCAACTGGGACCTCAAGGCCGGGATCGCCAGCTGGAGGACCGATGCCATGTCCCAGTGGATATTCGAGGACGCCGGAATAGACTTCCTGGACGGCGACGGTACGAAATATTTCATATCGGTGTCCGACCGGCTCTCCGACAATCTCCAGGCCCGGCTCAGACTGCGGGGCAAGGATAGCCGGTATAACTTCAACAACATCTACGGCCCGGATTATGCCTATTATTACACCGAATCGCCGGCCGAGGCGGTGCAGGATTTCACCGACCGGCGCGACCTGTGGAAGGTGGACCTGCAGCTGGATTTCAGATGGTAACCGGAAAATATAAAAGAAATCATCCAAAGGAGATATAGATGAAAACAAGAGGAAGAATAAAGCTGCTGCTGGCGTTAAGTTTTTTCACCGCATTGGGCAGCGCCCGGGCCGGGCTGTTGGAATACACCCCCTATGGGTCGCCGGCGTCAAGTTATAACGCCCTGGGAACAGCTCTGAACCTAAAGGGGGTAGCCCTTCCCGGACAGGGGCTGCTGGCCAATCCGGCGCTGATGGCCGAGACCGACGGTCTGGAGGCCCAGCTTACCGCCGGCATCAACTGGCGGCGGGAATACCGTTCCATCGAGGTGTTCGACTCCTACGCCAATTCGGTCGGCCTTAGGACCACGGCCATCAATGATCAGACCGATTACAACCTCCAGGGTGCAGAGGTATCGTATGCCGCCAAATTCAGACAATTTCCCAAGACGGCTTTGGGTTTCGGCATCAGCCGGGAATACGATTTCAACTACCGGTTAAAGGCGGAGGAGCGTGATGCCTTTTATTACCTGACCAGCCTGTATGAGCAGGTCCAGGAGGGAGCAGTTTACGGATACAGCGGGGCCCTGGCGGTGAAACTGCTTTCCTTTTTTTCCGCCGGGCTGGGGTTGACCAGGCTGTCGGGTGATCCCAAACTCACCATCACCGAAAATTTTGAAGACCCGACATACACCGACATCGCCATTGGTTATCAGCATAATTACCAAGGCTACCGTTTTTCGGCCGGGGCTTTTGGACAGTTGACCCCGCGGATCAACCTGGGGATAAGCTGGAAAAGCAGCGCCCGGGTGGAGGGCCTATTGTCCTACAGCGATAACGACACTTCCATCAGCCAGACCCAGAGGGTGGGGCTGCCCAGCAGTTACGCCATGGGTGCAACCTACCGGCCGTCCAACGAATTTCCGGCCACCGTCAGCCTGGAATATGAGCATACTCCCTGGCAGAATCTGGAGGATAACCTGTTCTCCTACGAACCGCTGGTCCCGGTGAACAAGTATAGCTTTGGAATATCCCACCGCATGAAAAACAATCTGCCCCTTTATTTTGGAGTGTCCTTTGCCAACTCATATCGTTCATCGTCCATCGGGCTGGCCCGGGCCGGGTTCGGCACCGAGATATCCGTCTCCCAGGTCAGGACCGGGATCTCGGCCGGAGTGGGGCGCCGGACCTATAATTACGGCCAGGCCTTCGGCACCTCCAGCGGAACCACGGTTTCCGAGACCATGGCCGACCTGATGTTAACCTTTTCGCTGAAGTAAGATTATGTTCAAGAACCTCAAACTTATATTTGCGTCCCTGACCTTTCTGATAGCTGGGACCGCCCAGGCCAAGGAATGGCAGCACCTGATAATTCTGCACACCAACGACATCCACGGCCACCTGCCCCAGGAGGAGGCCTGGTGGATCAACCCGAACTTTCCGCCCCCCATCGGCAATGCCGCGGCGGTGGCCACCATCATCAAGGAGGAGCGGCAGCGGGCCGAGCAGAACGGCTGGGGTTTTCTGCTGGTGGAGGGCGGGGATATCTTCCAGGGGACGCCGCTGGGAGAGTTCACCAAGGGCCAGGCGGTGATAGATTTCATGAACCTGATGGGCTATGATGCTATGACGGTGGGCAACCACGATTACGACAAGGGGCAGGAGGTGCTGCTGGACCTGATCGCCGGAGCCGGATTCCCGGTGCTGGGCGCCAATGTGGTGGATTCTTCCAGCGGCCGGACCGTCGACTATCTCAGGCCCTACGTCATCCTGGAACGGGGCGGATTGAGGATCGGCCTCTTCGGCCTGCTGACCCACTACATGAGGGGCATGTCTACCCCGGAGCATGTCCGGGGCTTGGATTTTGCCAAGGAGTCGGCCACCGCCAAGCAGATGGTGGATTCCCTCAAGGCCCAAGATGTCGACCTGATCATCGGTCTGCTGCACACCGGCTTCCGGCACGACAAGGCCATCGCCGACACCGTGGCCGGCATCGACGTGATCATCGGATCACACAGCCATACCGGGCTGCGAACCGCCTACGAGGACCCCAGGCATCACACCATCATCGTCCAGACCTTCGGGCATCTGACCACCATCGGGAAACTGGACCTGATGATAGACCCGGACACCAAGCGGATCGTGGGATACAACAGCGAACTGAAGGAACTGTTCACCGAGGCGGTCCCCCAGGATACCATGGTGGACCGGATAGTGTCCGAAAGTGCGGCCCGGGCCGAAAAGGGGTTTGACGAATCACTGGGAGAGGCTCTGGTGGACATAAAACGCGGCGGGGGCGATAAGGAGAGCTCCATCGGGAACTTTGTATGCGATGCCATGATGGACGCTACCGGAGCCGACATCGCTTTCCAGAATTCGGCCGGCATCAAGGCCGACATCATGAAGGGCGAGATAACCTACCGCAACATCTACAAGGTGGACGCCTTCGGCAATTACCTGGTGACCATGGATATGACCGGCAGCCAGGTGATAAGGGTTTGCGAGACTAGCGTGCTGGGCTACCATGCCATCTTCCAGGTGGGGGGTCTGCAGATGACCTACGACACCAAAAAACCGGTCTGGAAAAGGGTGGTCGGGGTTGCCGTAAACGGCCAGCCCATCGACACCGCCAAGGTCTACAAAGTGGTCACCAATAATTTCCTGGGGGCCGGCGGCGGCAATTACAAGATCTTTCAGGAGGGGGGCAATCGTTCGGATACCTATATCCAGCTGAGACAGGCCATGGTCGACTATGTCAAGAAAAGATCGCCCATAGAGGCCAGGATCGAGGGCCGGATAAGAAAAGCGGAAGGAGGCGGAGAGTTGCTCAAATGAGGATGATATTCAGGATACTGTTTTTATGCCTTTTGTGTATCTGGGTCGGCGTCAGCCAGGCGGAGTACAGATGTTTTTACGGCAACCTGCATGCCCACACCAGCTATTCCGACGGCGAAAGCACCCCCGACACCGCCTACGCCTACGCCCGGGATGTGGCCCGGGTGGATGTTCAGGCCCTGACCGAGCACAACAACGGCGGGAGCTTCGGCGGGGTCAGCTATTCCATCACCCCCGAGCATTACCAGAACCTGAGGCTGATCGCCGACACCATGACCGCGCCGGGCCGGTTCGTGGCCCTGTCCGGACAGGAGGTGGGCAGCATCGGCAGCTCCGGTTTCGGCCATATCAACATCTGGGAGGCCCCCGGCCTGTGGCCCTACAACAACACCGACCTGCTGGGCTGTTATTCCTGGATTTTGGGGCAAGGCTACCCGGCCATGTACTGCCATCCCGATTCCTCCTGGAACAGCAATTTCAACGATCTGTACTACTATCAGGATTACGACCGGGCCATGGACCTGATCGAGGTGATCAACAGCAGCTCGCTCTACGAGGATGCCTATTTCAGGGCCCTGGAGAAGGGCTGGCATGTGGGGGCCTCGTCCAACCAGGACAACCATCACCGGGACTGGGGCCACCGGGTGAATTACTACGGCAACATCCCGCTGACCGGGATCTGGGCCGACACCCTCACCAAACCGGCCATTCTGGAGGCCCTACAGGCCCGGCGCACCACCGCCATGGAGGTCAGCCCGGCCGATGACCGGATAGAGCTGCTGCTTTCGGTGGACGGCCGCTATCAGGGTCAGCATTTCATCCGGCAGGAGGGGACGGCAAAGATCAGGATCGAAGCCCGGGCATCCACCAGCTTCGCCAGCCTGCTGCTTTACAGCAACGGCATTCCATCCGATACTTTCAATCTGGTCCCGGCCTCCAACCAGACGGTATGGGAGCTGGAGAAGAGTATTGGATTGGGCACGGTGTATTATTTTGTCAAGGCCCTGCAGACCGACGGCGACCGGGCCTGGACCAGCCCGGTGCACATCGACGGGGTGGCCGAAAAGAGTCCGGTGGTAACCTGGCCCACCCCCATAAGGAATTTTTCCCGGATCGTTTTCACCCCTCTGCCTGGCGCAATCTCGGTCAAAGCTGTCATCTTCGACCTGTCCGGGCAGAAGATAAAGGAGATAACCGGAAGCCAGCCCGATCAGCCTATCGGCTGGGACGGAAAGGATGCCAGGGGCCGCCAGGTCATGAACGGCGTTTACTTCATCCGGCTGGAACAGAGATCCGCCACCGAAACCAGGACCTCCCTGGGGAAAACGATGGTGTCCCGATGAAAAGATTTATTATCATTTTGGGCGCCGTGGTGCTGGCCCAGACAGTCCAGGCCCAATTACTTTACTGGGGCCTGCCCACCACCGCGGAACAGGTGGCGTTCGGCCAGGGATGTCTGCTGCAATCCCGGGAACCCCAGGGGTTGATGCATAACCCCTCATCCCTGGGCTTCATAAAATACCGGACGCTGGCGGCCTCGGGGATCCAATGGTGGCAGGAGGTATACGGGGGCTCGGCCAGCGCCGTGCTTCCGGTCAGAGGATACGGCACGGCTTCCCTCGGCCTGGGCTATTGGTCACTGGGGACCATGGCCGGGTATTCGGAGGACGGCCGGCCGATGGGAACCGTCCAGTCGCAGGCCACCAACCTGGGGCTGGGTTACGGGCTGGTGCTGGACGATGCCTGGGGGCTGGGTCTGGCCTTGAAATCCTCCCGGTTGAACCTGCCGGACCGCTACGACTGGGGCTGGAGCTCGGATATCGCCCTGAGCTATAAAAGGGGCCTGATCACCGGCAGCCTGATGGTCAAGGACCTGGGGCCGGATTATCCCAAGAACAACGAAATCAACTATCCCCTTAATACGGTATATCTGGCCGGGGCCGGGGCGGCATATTTTGAAGGAAAGGTCAGCGGCTCGGTGCAGTATAACATCAGAAAAGAGGAGGGCGGCTATCCCTCCCTTTCCCTGGAGGTCGCACCGCTGTCAGGCCTGGACCTGAAAATAGGGTATGAAAAAGTTCCCGAGCTGGCCGACCGATCTCCCCTGGGCTTTGGGATCGAGATAGATAAGCTGGGGCGCCGGGACCTCAGCGTGACCTACGGTTACCGTTCCTACGGTGATCTGGGCCATATCCAGGCCCTGACCATGGGGATCAGCTTCTAGCATGCCGGAGAACCATACCACGCCTAGGCCGGCAAACCCGGCTGATTGGGCTTCGCTGCAAAAAGCGGCGGCGATCATTAACCGGGCCTGCCGGGAGAAACGGGGCATCGCCATTTGGGGCCATGATGACATCGACGGCATTGCCAGCGTCGCCATCATGCTGGATGCCCTGCGGGGCAAGACGGAGGTGATCTATTACATCCCCCCCAAGTCCGTCACCCATTACGGCCTGGACCGGGAGGTGATCGATCAGCTGCTGGCCCGGGGGGCCTCGCTTTTGATAACCGTGGACTCCGGCATCTCCAGCATAGATGAGGCGGAATATGCCGCAGCAAAAGGGCTGGAACTTATCATCACCGACCACCACGAACTTCCTCCCCGGCTGCCGAAGGCTGTCTGTCTGCTCAACCCCAAGATCCCGGAGGAGGGGCGTCCCACCCCCCATCTGGCCGGAGCCGGTGTGGCCCTGTATCTGGCGGCTGCAATGGACGGTGAATCCCGGGAAGACTGGCTGAACCAACATCCCCAACGGACAGCCTGGGCGGCACTGGCCACCGTCACCGACCGGGTGCCTATGACCTCTGAGAACTGGCATATAGTCCGGAGCGGATTGGGGTTCATCGACGGCAACGAAGTGATCGGCAGATTGAACGATCTGCTGGGAATATCCAGCGAACAGGGCCTGTCGCCCAGGATAATTTCCCAGACCTATGTGAGCCTGCTGTCCTCGGGCATCTCCCAAGGGTTTCGCCATGAGACCCTGGAGCTGCTGCAGGGTGATTTTGATCCCCAGCATTGGCAGGAGCTGTACTCGGAGGAACAGCTGTGGCTGAACCGGATGGAGGAGCAGGTGGCGGCCAAGACCGAAAAGGCCCTGGCCGACCCCAATCCCCTTAAAGTGCTGGAGGATGATCAACTGCCCTGGAGCCTGGTGGGGCCGGTGGCCGGCGGGGTCCGGGACCGGACCGGGCTGCCGGTGATAATCCTGGGCCGCAAGAACGGCCTGACCGCCGGGGAATGCCGGGGGTTCGAACCGTTCGATTTCGTCGCCCTGCTTAATGAACTGAAAAGGTTTTTTCTCCAGCATGGCGGGCACAAACCGGCGGCCGGCTTCACGGTCCTGGAGGGCCGGGAGAAGGAGCTGATCGAGGCCCTGCGAAAATACGGAACTAAAGATCCAGCCCTGATCCTGAAAGCGAAACCATCAAAAAAAACCGACCATAAACTTGTCCGGCTGTCGGAGATCGATGCGGCCCTGCCGGAGATACTTTTGCGGGCGCCGTTCGGTCCGGCCAACCAGCCTCCGGTCTGCGAATTTGATAATTTGCTTTTGCCCAAATACAGCCAGCCGGGTGACCGTTATTGGCTGAGATATCTTATGGCCAGCCAGAAAAATCAGGATTTTGTAAGCTGCAAATGCCGCTGCACCCTGGATGTCACCCATAAGGACATTTTCTATTTGGATATTTTAGAGCTCAAAGCAAATAAATATTGAGTTCTTAATAAGTAATCTTCGTGAATTGCTGTATCGCAAGGGAAGAAACCTGGTATTTTGTATCTATATCCATGTTTCCTCTCCACTTTCTCTTTATAGAGAAAGTGGAGAGGAGAATCGCCGCCTACACCGGTGCTTTGACGGAATGATGTCCGACGGACTGAATTTGCTGAACACGCCAAGCTCATTTGTGTAACTCACAGCAAATTCCGGGCGTCCGCCTAAGCCTAACCAGCACCGCTGACTGCGGCACATTGGGGAACCCAGGTAAAAGGCCGCTTCAGCTGACGGGGATGGCAACAGTGGCCGGTAAGATTTATTTGCAGAGCACGGGTTTTATTTATCTCATCAAGAAATTTAGGCCCCGTATATCTTTACCCACCCGGGAGGTGTGCGGCGAGCTCTTAACATCTCCCCGCCTTGCGGTACTGAAAGTAGCATTAAACAGTTTAATATATAATAGGATAGAGGGCATGGCTGAAGTATTACTTGAGAATTTGACCAAGGTATATGACAAAAAGGTCACGGCGGTAAGCCGGGTGGATCTGAAGATCAAGAACGGGGAATTCCTGGTTCTGGTGGGCCCGTCGGGCTGCGGCAAGACCACCATCCTAAGGATGATCGCCGGATTGGAGGAGATCACCGAAGGTAAGGTTTATATCGATAGTGCTGTGGTCAACGATGTCGCCCCTAAGGACCGCAACGTGGCCATGGTCTTTCAGAATTACGCCCTTTATCCCCACATGACGGTGTTCGACAACATCGCCTTCGGGCTGAAGATGGCCAAGATGGACAAGGCCCTGATCAAGGAGAAGGTGGCCCGGACCGCCGAGATGCTGGACATGGGAAAATACCTGGACCGCAAACCCAAGGCCCTGTCCGGCGGCCAGCGCCAGAGGGTGGCCCTGGCCCGGGCCATCGTCAAATCGCCCAAGGTCTTTTTGTTCGACGAGCCGCTGTCCAACCTGGACGCCCAGCTCAGGACCCAGACCCGGGCCGAATTGAAGCGGCTCCAGCAGCAGCTTAACACTACCGCCATCTACGTCACCCATGACCGCACCGAGGCCATGACCCTGGGCGATAGGATAGCGGTGATCAAGGACGGACGGCTGCACCAGGTGGGCGAGCCCCTGGCCATCTACAACGACCCGGCCGACCTGTTCGTGGCCAATTTCATCGGCACCCCGGGGATCAACCTGATCCCGGGAGAGCTGACGGCCGCCGCCGGCAAATTAGGCTTCAAGAACAAGCAGCTATCCAAGGAGCTGCCGCATATCTCCGCCGGGGCGGAGAACGGCACCCCGGTTTTGCTGGGAGTACGGCCGGAGAACGTATCGCTGGTAAAGGAAGGGGAGGGATTCAAGACCGTGGTGGACCTGGTGGAGCAGCTGGGGGGTGAATCGCTGATCTACACCACCTCGCCAGACGGATACAAGGTCATCGCCCGGAGCTTCGGCAATGTCAAGCTGGAGCAGAACAGCCACATCAGCCTGGATTTCAAATCTTCCGAGGCCCATCTTTTCAGGGAGTCCGACGGGCAGAGGGTAAGATAGACTGCGGTATGGTCCATAATTGCATTAAAGCCCCTGTTCGTAGTTTACTGATTACGGGTAAGGGCTTTTTGTGTTCTTAAATATGTGTATGCCAACGGAATGCTTTTGGCCAGGTTAGACAGCACCGGGAGGAAGTTCTACTACCACCACGATGCCCTGGGAAGCACCATAGGCATAAGCGACAGTAATTACGCTGTTTACAAGAGTTACCTTTACGACGAGTTCGGAGACAGCCTTGGCGCGTGGGGTCCTACTCCTTATAACACTTATAGGTACACAGGCCAAGAGTATGATGGAAAGCCTGCGTATGCGTATAACCTGAGAGCGCGGGAGTATTACCCCAAGCTGGGCCGGTTTGGCCAGAACGACCCGATAGGGGACAAGGGCGGGAGCTAACCGGTCAGTCCTGCCGCATATTATCCGTTCATTCGGCTTGACAGTCCCCGGTCAATTCATATATAATCATACATTGACGGAATAAAAACATTCTAGAACTTAAGGGAGAATTTTAAAAGTGTCGCATAATATCAGCAAGCACCGGCTGAAACACGATGAGTTCGCCGAAGACATGGCCAAGACCATAAACCTGTTCCGGAAATACAGCACCGAGATCCTGGCCGTCCTGGTGGGGGCCCTGATCATCGTGATCGGATTATTCTTCGTGGCCCAGAACCGGACCAAGAACGAGCGGGAGGCCAACCTGCTGCTGGGATCGGCCCATGCCGCCCTGTTCAGCGGCGACGCCCAGCAGTCCCGCCAGGGATATGAGGACATCATCAAGCGTTTCGGCAGCACCGAATCGGCCAAGGAGGCCATGATCAACCTGGGCAATCTGAATTTTCAGATGCGCAACCAGGAGGAGGCCCTGAAAAATTACCAGCGGGCGGTCCAGGCCAAGCCCAAGAGCTACCTGCTGATGTCGGCCGCCATCGGCGGGGTGGCCGCCTGTTATGAGCAGTCGGGCGATTTCAATAAAGCTGCCGAGGAATATATGCAGATATTCCAGCGCTATCCCAAACAGAACTATATTTCGCTTAACGCCATGCTGTCAGCCGGCCGGTGCTATCGGGCGGCCGGAAACAATGCCAAGGCCCGCGAGGTTTATCAGGGGATCCTCAGCAAATATCCCGATGACCAGAACGCCCAGAAGGCCCGGTCGGCCCTGGCCATGCTTCCGACGGCGGAATGAGAAAGGAACCATGCCTGCCCTGAACGTCGCATTTCTGTGGCATATGCACCAACCCTGTTACCGGGAGCCGGATAACAGGGTTTTTCGCCTACCGTGGGTAAGGCTGCATGCCCTGAAGGATTATTACGACATGGTCTCCATCGCCCAGCAGCATCCGGATATCAAGCTGTGCTTCAATCTGGTGCCGGTGCTGCTGGAACAGCTGCAGGATTACGTATCGGGAAGTTGCAGCGATCTGCATCTGGAGGTCAGCAAAAAACCGGCCGCCGACCTGAACAACGAAGAAAAGCTCTTTGTGCTGCGGGATTTTTTCATGGCCAACTGGGCCAACATGGTGGAGGTCCATCCCCGGTACCGGGAGCTGCTGGGCAAGCGGGGCCGTAATCCCAAGCCCGGGGATCTGGCCGATATCGCCAGACGGTTCAGCGTCCAGGACATCCGCGACCTGCAGGTCTGGTTCAATCTGGGCTGGACGGATCCGGTCCATTTCCAAAATGACCCCCAGCTGGCCCGGCTTAAGGCCAAGGGCAGCAACTTTACCGAGGAGGACAAGGGGCTTTTGTGGAACAGCCAGCAGGCCATCCTGGCCTCGATCATCCCGCTGTATAAACAGGCCTGGGATTCGGGACAGCTGGAGATATCCACCACCCCCTATTATCATCCCATCCTGCCGCTGCTGTGCGACAGCAATATCGCCCGGGAATCAATGCCGGGAGCCCCGCTGCCTCCGGCCTTTGTTTTCCCGGAGGATGCCCTGGCCCAGATCACCCAAGGGCTGGATTACCTGGAGAAGATATTCGGCCGGAGGCCGGCCGGGATGTGGCCCTCCGAGGGCAGCGTCAGCCGGGAGACGGTGGAGCTGATGGACCGGACCGGGGTCCGCTGGCTGGCCAGCGACGAGGGCATTCTGGAACGGTCGCTGGGACGGCATCTCCGCAGGGGGCACGAGCTGGCCCATCCTGAGATCTTATATCGTCCTTATCGCCTGGGCAGCTGCAGCCTGTTCTTCCGGGACCGGGTGATCTCGGACAAGCTGGGCTTTGATTATTACAACTGGGACCCGGCCCAGGCGGCCCGGGACCTGGTGGCCAGGCTGGAGCAGTCGGCAGAAAAACTGGGGGCCGAGGCCGCAAAACATATCGCCCCGATAATACTGGACGGCGAGAATGTCTGGGAATTCTTTCCGGATGACGGCCATGAATTCCTTAACCAGCTGTACGGCCGCCTGTCATCCAGCCAGAAGCTGAGATGCTGCACCTTCAGCCAGTATCTGGACGAACAGCATGATCTGCCCGGCCTGACGAAACTGTTTCCCGGCTCCTGGATAAACAGCGATTTCCGGATATGGATCGGGGCCGAGGAGGATAACGAGGCTTGGGAGCAGCTGCTCCGGGCCCGCCAGGCGGTCCAGCAGAGTCAGAAAACCCTGGAGGGAGATCCTGAGAGATACCGCCAGGTGATGGAGCAGATCTACACCGCCGAGGGCAGCGACTGGTGCTGGTGGTACGGCGGCAACTTCTCCAGCGAGAATCTGGCCGAGTTCGACGAACTGTTCCGGGGGCATCTCCGGGCGGTGTACAAACTGCTGGAGATGGAGGCGCCGGAGCGACTGTTCCGGCCGATCGCCAAAGAGGGGGCGGAACGCCAGCCGGTGTCCCAGCCCATCGGCTTTATCACTCCGGCCATTGACGGCCGGGTCACCGAGTTCTACGAGTGGTCGGGCAGCGGCGTCTATGACGTCCATCTCAACGGCGGGGCCATGCGGCGCAGCCAGAGCTTTTTCTCGCAGGTCCACTTCGGATTCGACCCCGGGAATTTTTATCTGCGGCTGGACCCTTCCCCCGGATCGAATTTGGGATCGCTGGGCGATGCCCGGCTGAAAGTGGAGCTGCTGAGCCCGGTCCGCAGAACCATGATCTTCCGCCTAAAGGAACAGCAGGGGCCGGAGGGCTGCCTGATAGCGGCGGACCGGATCGTGGAGATGAAGATACCCTTTGAACTGACCGGGGCCAAAGCCGGAGAAAGCGTGGGCCTGCTGCTCATTCTGGAGGAGGGCGGCAACGAACTGGAGAAGCATCCCGACGGGCCGCCCATAACGATAAAGGTGCCGGGCCGGGATTTCGAGGACCACTACTGGCAGGCCTGAGCTCCGGCTGCACTAAGATGACGATGAAAGCAAATCATGATAAACCTAAGGCCATGAATGGCCTCGTTACTCCTCTAGGGGCTTATTTAACCCAGCCATTAAGGGCTGGGTTAAAAGCGGGGATCCTGCCTTTGCTGGCTTTGCTTCTCCTGTCGGCCAGGCCTTCGTGGGGCGTCACTCCGGTATTGCAGGGGGCGGGGATGGGCCGGGCGGTCGTTCCCCTTCCGTTAAAAAGTGCAGCCGCTGAAGGCCGGATAGCCATGGAAAGCCAGACGATCACGGCCGATCTCTATCCCGGTTTGGCGCTGATCAGATGGAAGATCGTCCTGAGCAACCGCGGTGGAAAAAATATTCAAATATCTTTGGCTCTCCCCAAAAGCGGAAGTTTTACCCACGATGAGATATCCATAATCAAGCTGGATTCGCTGTTCGACCTGAAAATATCCTGGAAAGGGCGGGAGCAGATGGTAAAAACCATCACTGCCGATCTCCGATCAAGCGACGGGTATCTTTCCCTGCCGGAATCGTACCGTGATTCGGTCAGCCAATGGTATGGCTGGGCGGTGGATATCCCGCCCGGCAGCCGGGATACGTTAAGATTATCGTACGCCGTCAGGACCGGCCCGGCCCAGCTGGCCCGGGGCGGCAATGTCCGCCGCTCGTTCTTCCTGGGATTTCTGCTGGAGCAGGCCCGGGCCTGGGAAGGACAGATGCAGGATACCGAATTACAGATCGATCTGAAAGGCCGGCTTTTGTCATCGCAAGTGTTCGGGATCTATCCCAGAGAAGTGTTTGAATACGACGACCAGGGGCGGCTTTATTTCCAGATCTCCGGCCGCAATCCCATCCGGCATGATGATGTATTGATGGGCTATGATAGCAAAGACGGGTTCGATTATTTTGCCGATTATCTGCAAAACAAAGATAAATATGACCGACCGATAAACCGCATCCAGCCGGACAGCCTTAAAACAAGCAAAATGCCTTCCGGCAGATTCGATGTCTATCCGTTCAAGGAATATGCCATCCTGGGGACGCTGGCGGCCTGCCTGGGGCTGGCCGCCCTGCTGGTGATATATCTTATAAGGAGGAGATAAAATGGACAAGTTCGCCGTTTCCACCGGATTGATCGGCCTGACAATCGGGCTGATCGCCCTGCTGGTATTCATCTATCTGATCAGCCGCCTGGCCAAGCGAAAGGCCGGGGCCGGCCGGGCCGTCAACCTGCTGTTGAATTCGGCGGTGCTGGCCGTGCTCTCGGCGGCCTTCATCTTCTTGTCGCTGTTCGTCCAGACCCTCAACCGTTACCTGCACGACCAGCGGATCGGCACCATCTCCGCCCGGCAGGAGGGGCAGGGCCTGAGGATGGAGTTTACCGATCTTAAGACCGAGCAACGGTTTAATTTCGAATTGAACGGCGACCAGTGGATGGTGGAGGGCTACATCGTCCGCTGGAACCCGCTGCTGAGGTGGCTGGGGGCCGGGGCCTATTACAAGATCGACCGATTCTCGGGGCGCTACGAATCGGATACCTGCTCGCTGGTTCCCGGACGGCAGGTGATAGACAGCTCCCATCGCGGGCTGTGGAAAAGCCTGCTCAAATACGGGCAACGGACAAAGCTGATCGACGCCGCCTACGGCATCGCCGCCTTCCAGTATCCGTCCCAGGAAGCCTACGGACTGTATATCAACGACAGCGGGTTTATCATCAAGAAGGAATGAACATGAGGATCAGGGATTCGGGCTGGTCGCTTCTGGAAACGATAATAGCCCTGACCATATTCGGAATAGTGATGGCGGGCATTTTCGGGGTGCTGGTCCCGACGTTCAGGGCTTTCGCCAAGAATCAGCTTCGGCATGAACTTTATATGCAGACCGAACAGGCGCTGAACGGGCTGAACCGGAAGGTATCCGATTCATTCGGCTGGCTGGAGGGGGATTCGCATAGAATGCTGCTGGCGGCCCAAAACGGCGATACCATCTCCATATTTCGCGGCACCAAGGACAGCGTTCTGTATGTCAATTCTAAGCCGGTCCTGCCGGCTGGGTATAAAACAGCCGAATTCAATATTCAATACAAGCCGATGAACGACAGCGCCATGGCCATGACCCCAGCCCAGTGTTTTACTGTCGCCGATGCCGACCAGAACGGCCTCATCCAGGGGGGCGAGATATCGCAGGTGGCTTCTATGGAACTGAGATTGACCGTCACCAAGGCCAGAGAGAGTTACACGGGATCGACCTTTCCCCGGATCCCACCGGCCATAGTGGAGATCGAGATCGGGGAGTGAGGGTTTTTCTTCACCGCAGAGGTGCGGAGGAATTTTAAACACTAAGCGCACAAAGGGCACAACGGATTGACCCTGGCTTTTTCTCAAACCTGTTTTCATGGATTCCCGCCGGAAGCCTGCCCTGAGTAAGGCAAGCAAGCCCTGCTGGCTCAGGGTTTGTCCCGTACTTGATGCGGGGCGGGAATGACATGCCAGGCCACCAAATCCGCAAAATCACATGCAATTAATGATCTATTCAGCCATCATCGGCGGCCTTGCCTGGGCCGTCTTTTATTTTCCGTTGACATCACCCTAATTTATGTTATAATAAGACTTTATATTGGGGCCTTATGATAAAAAGCATGACCGGATACGGCCGGGCGGAGTCCACCCTTAACGGCTCCCGCCTGACCCTGGAAATACGCTCGGTGAACAACCGCTTCACCGACTTCGGCATCAGGCTGCCCCGGGCCTTCGCCAGCCTGGAGCCGGAGGTCAAGAAGTTTCTGCAGAAGCGCATCGCCCGCGGCTCGGTCAGCCTGACCGCCACCTACAACGGGGGCGAAGCCCCCGACCTGCCGGAGCTGGATCTCCGCAGCGCCGATCATTTCTACAAACTGCTCAACACCCTGCGCAAGCGCTACCGGATAAAGGACCCGGTGGAGCTGGAGGACATCTGCCACTTCTCCGAGATATTCAGGAGCCGTCAGGCCCCGCTGTCGCAGGGCAAGGCCTGGTCCGGACTGCAGGTCTGCCTGAAGAAGGCCCTGGACGATTTTGACCGCATGAGGATTCGCGAGGGCTCGGCCCTGGCGGCCGATCTCCGCAAGAACATCGCCGAGCTGAAAAAGAGCCTTTCGTCCATCGAGAAGCTGGCCCCCTTGAGGATCCGGCAGTTCCGCGACAAGTTCGCCCAGCGCCTTAAAAAGATCTCCCAGGGAACGGCCCTGGACCCCCAGCGGCTGATGCAGGAGGCGGCGGTCTACGCCGACCGGTGCGATATCAGCGAGGAGTGCGTCCGCTTCGCCAGCCATATCAAGGCCTTTGAGGAATATCTGGACACCTCCCAGCCGGTGGGCCGGCGGCTGGACTTCCTGCTGCAGGAGATCAACCGCGAGGCCAACACCATCGGCTCCAAGGCCAACGACGACAAGATATCCCAGCTGGTGGTCCGGATAAAGGAGAACCTGGAGAAAATGAGGGAACAAGCCCAGAACGTGGAATAATATTAAGGGAAGGAATTTGCCATGAAAAAGACCCTCTTGTCAATAACCCTGAGCCTGGCGCTGGCCGCCGGTCTTAACGCCCAGAGCCTCGCCACCCAGATGGAGGCCCATATCTCCATGTCCACCCCGGAGCTGAACCTGTACTTTCTGGACCTGGGCTTCCTGGACCTCAACCTGGCCCACGGCAGCGTGGGGATGATGAACAACCCCGGGGGCCTGGGGAGGACCGGGATCATGGACGTCACCGTGGCCGGCAGCCTGTCCAAGGACGCCAGCATGAGCACCGACATCAGGCTGATGGACAGCACCGAGGTGACCGGGGAACTGAATATACCCACCTACCTGACCCTGACCGACCAGGGCGGGTTGGATTACGTGGGGGTGGCCGGCAAGATGGGGCCCTTCGGGGTGGGCATCGCCTACCAGAGGAGCTTTGCCGTGGAGGCCGGGCTGGACAAGGCGGATATGGACATCTCCCAAAGGTTCAATTACGCCTACGATTATATCCTGACCAGCGACGCCAACGGGCTGCTGCCGGGAGGACTGGCGGTCCCGGTGACCTTCAACGTCTCGGCGGTCACCAACGTCCGCCTAAAGGGCAGCGGGGAGGCCCGGATCTCCAACCAGCCGATCTTCGTGGGAGCCGGCACCAAATACGGTCCCATCAACATGGGGATGGGGTTTAAGGTGACCAGGATCGAGGCGCTGGCCAACACCAGCCTCAAGCTGTCCGGCAGCATCGACAGCCTCAGGGGGGAGCTGGATTCGGCCAATTACGGCGGCCCCAGCGTGATCTTTGACAACGTGGACATCTACGCCCCGTTCGGTGATTCAATCTTCTACAGCAAATTCTCCAGCGACCTCCAGGGGACCCAGTACAGCCTGGTGCTGGGCGGGAACATGGAACTGCCCATCGTCAAGCTGGGGATGTCCCTGGAAATGGGAATGCCCTACAAACTCTCCGGATATTACTTCAACAACTCGGGACTGCCCGAAGGCCAGCCGCTGCTGGACAGCATCAGCGTCAGCAGCCTGCAGTACGACAGCGCCAGCCAGACATTCACCGGCGATGTCAAACTCAATCTGGGCGGGGTGGAATACACCCGCAAGACCGCCGCCGACACCGGCGAGATCGAGCTTCCCGGGGTGACCAGCCTGAAGGCCTCGCTGGGTCTCAAACTGTGGGGCCTGCGGGTGGGGGTCAACGGCGGCATGGACATGATGACCGGGGAATGGCCCATGATCGGCAATGCCTACGCCTCGCTGGGCACCTCGCTGTCCATCAAACGCACCAGCTTAAGATTGGGGCTGGCCAGCCGCTGGCAATACCTGGCCCTGGAGGATGACAAGCTTTACAGCTCGGCCCCTATGGTGATATTGGGTGCCGGGGTGGGCATCCCCTTTCCCAAGGGCGAGCTGATGCTGGGCTCCCGGATCAATCTGGCCAACGGGATCTTAAGCACCTCCAACCTGGAGAAGATGGAGGACTTCAAGCCCTGGGAGACCATCGCCCTCAACGCCGGGATCAGGGTATCGATCTGAAATTAAAACACCGGCAGCAAACTCAAGAAATCATTTCCAGCCGTGACAAAGACCGGAGCTCCTGTGCCTGAATATATGTCCTCCGCTTTCTCTTTGAAGAGAAAGCTACAAAGAGAACTGTCGCTGCACCGCTGCCCGGTAGCCCTGAAACCAGCCGCCTAAATGTTTTGATCACGAAACCGGGCACCAGCAGGCAAAACATTCTTAACGGCGGCTTTTACCAGGCAGCAGCGCTGATGCGACCCGGGGCCCCGCCATCAGTGAAGCGGCGCACACTTCAGCCCCGATAAAGCAGTCATTGCGTCAAAGACATCCTGCAAGTTCTGGTTCAATGAATGCCTGGGCGTAGGCCTTACTGTCCGCAGAACTGGGCGAGGCAAAGATTTCCTTCGTTTGCCGAACAAGCAGACTGACTCAGGACGTGCCTTTGGTTACTTTCGGCGCCTGCCCTGAGAAAAACAACCCGCCTTGTTTGTGAAGGGTCATAAGAAAGTAACATTTAAGTTGCTGCAGGCCCACTTTCAAAAATATTTAATGCCAATTAATTATTTATATGCATAACCTGACACGCCAGGGGTTTCCCATAATACTCTCCGCCCCGTCCGGGGCGGGCAAGACCAGCCTGTGCCGCAAGGTGGTGGAGAGGCACCCCGAGATCGTCTACTCCATATCGGTGACCTCCCGGCCGCCCCGCCCCAACGAAAAACACGGGCAGGACTATCATTTCGTGTCGGCGGCCGATTTCGAGGAGATGCTGGAGAGCGACGCTCTGGTGGAGTGGGCCATGGTCCACGATAATTATTACGGCACCCCCCGCAAGGACATCTCGGGCCAGCTGGAGCAGGGGCGGGACGTGATCATGGACATCGATACCGTGGGGGCCCGGTCGGTCAAGAAGACATACCCCCAGGCGATCAGCATCTTCGTGATCCCGCCCTCCATCGAGGCCCTGAAGCAGAGGCTGATGAGCCGGGCCACCGACAGCGACGAGGTGATCAGCAAGCGGCTGAACAAGGCCCGGCTGGAGATGGAGCAGATCGGCGATTTCGACTACTGGCTGGTCAATGACGACCTCAACCAGGCCATCGATGCGGTGGTAGCCATCATCCGGGCCGAGCGGCTCAGGCTTTCCAGGTACAACAAGGACGAGATCATAAAAATAATATAAAATCTTTAAGGAGACCGGCAATGGCTTTCATTCCCATCGAAGAACTGAGCGAAGGCATGGAGAACAAATACATGGCGGTCCTGGTGGCCGCCAAGGAGGCCCGGCGCCTCAACGACAAACGGAGGATGGGCCGGATGGACATGGCCCTGAAGCCCATCTCGCTGGCCCTGGAGCGGCTGAGGGACCACAAGGTGGAATTCCACGGCAATGACTAAAGCTCCCAACATAGTGTTGGGGGTGACCGGCAGCATCGCCGCCTACAAGGCCCTGGACCTGGTCGGCCGCCTGAGGAAGAAAGGCTGCCGGGTGACGGTGATCATGACCGGCAATGCCTGCAAACTGGTGGGCCCGGCCTCATTCGAAGCCCTGTCGGGCAATCCGGTGGCCCGGGAACTATTTCCGGATTCCAAGCCGCAGAATATCGAGCACATATCCCTAGCCCAGCTGGCCGATGTGCTGGCGATAGTGCCGGCCTCGGCCAATTTTATCGCCAAGGCCGCCGCCGGCATCGCCGACGATCTGCTGACCACGGTGGCCCTGGCCGTTAGGGCGCCGGTGCTGCTGGCCCCGGCCATGAATGTGAATATGTGGGAGAACCGGATCGTCCGTCAGAACGTCAAACGGCTGGCGGATAACGGCTGGCGGATGGTGGAGCCGGAATCAGGCCGGCTGGCCTGCGGGGCGGAGGGCAACGGTCGGCTGGCTTCGCTGGATAAGATTGAGAATGAAATCCTTTGCCTGCTGGGCTGGAAGGATGATTACCGGGACATCCCGCTGATCATCACCGCCGGGCGGACCGAGGAGCCCTGGGACCCGGTGAGGTTCATCTCCAACCGCTCATCCGGCAGGATGGGCATGGCCCTGGCCGAACAGTCCGCCCGCCGGGGGGCCAAAGTGACATTGATATCCGGCCCGGCCGATGTCCCGGCTCCGGAGGTATTCAAACATATAACGGTAAATACCGCCGCCCAGATGAGCCAGGCGGTGCTTAAAGAGCTGCCGCATAACCGGGCATTGATCATGGCGGCGGCGGTGGCGGACTACGCCCCAAAAAATATTGCCTCCGGCAAGATCAAAAAAAATAACGACGACGATATGACTTTGACCCTCAAGAAGAATCCCGATATAATTCAACTGGCCGCAGGCAGGCGAAAAGCCGGGACGGTGCTGGTGGGTTTCGCCCTGGAGACGGATAATCTGATTGCCAACGCCAGGAAAAAGCTGGCCGCCAAAAAACTGGACCTGATCGTGGCCAACCCGGCAAAAACGCTGTCCAGTGAAAATATCCAGGCCGTGATCATCGACCAAAAAGGAAATACCGCCAAATTCCCCCCGATGCCGAAATCCCGGCTGGCGGGGCTGATCCTGGACCGGACCATCAAATTGATAGGAGCCGATAAGTGACATCAACCGTGGCCATCAGCCGGCTCAGGAAATATCTCCTCCAGGAGCAGGAGCAGGGCGTCAGCGAACTGGTGCTGAGCAAAAAACCGGTGATATCAAGCTCCGGCAGGAGCGGGGCCCTGGCCCGGTACCAAAAAGAGATCTCCGGCTGCGCCAAATGCCCGCTGTCCAAAACCCGCACCAACTTCGTTTTCGGCGACGGGGATCCCAAAGCCGACATGGTCTTCGTGGGCGAGGCCCCGGGCCATGATGAGAATCTGCAGGGAAAACCCTTTGTGGGCGCCGCCGGGCAGCTGCTGACCAAGATCATCGAGGCCATCAAGCTGGACCGCTCCCAGGTATATATCTGCAACATTCTCAAGTGCCGCCCGCCGGGCAACCGCAATCCGGAGCCCCGGGAGATCGAGATGTGCGAGCCCTATCTGATCAGGCAGCTGGAGCTGATAAAACCCAAGGTGATCTGTGCCCTGGGCACCTTCGCCGCCCAGACCCTGCTGAAAAACACCACCCCGATCTCAAAACTGCGGGGCCAGATCCACTACTATCATGATATAAAACTGGTGCCGACCTTCCATCCGGCGGCCCTGCTGCGGAACCCGGCCTGGAAGAGGCAGACCTGGGAGGACGTCCAATTGGTAAGAAAGATATACGATCAGGAAAGGTCCGATGGCCGATAGCAACAACATGATAGAGAGGCTGCCGCCCCAGTCGCAGGACGCCGAGATGGCGGTGCTGGGCTCGATGCTGTTGTCGCCCGAGGCCGTCTCCCGGTCGGTGGAGATCATCAGCGACGAGGAGAATTTCTACTCCTCGGCCCACCGCAAGATATTCCGGGGCATCATCAACCTCTACGAGAAGAACCAGCCGGCCGACCTGGTGACGGTGGCCGACGAACTGCGGCGCCTTAAGTGGCTGGACGACGCCGGGGGGCCGGTCTACCTCACCCGTCTGGTGGAGAGCGTGGCCACCGCGGCCAATGTCGATTATTACGCCCGGATCGTGCTGGAGAAGGCGGTGGTGCGCCGGCTGATCAACTCCGCCACCCAGATCGTTTCCTCCTGCTACGAGGCCAGCGAGACCGCCGAGGAATTATTGGACCGCGCCGAACAGCTGATATTCTCCATCAAGGAAAAGCGCCTTCGCAAGCATCTGATGCCGCTGGGCTCCTTCATCAAGGACAGCTTCGAGATGGTGGAGAAGATGTACAAGGAGAAGCGGCACATCACCGGGGTGGAGACCGGTTTTGCCGACCTGGACGAGATGACCTCCGGCATGCAGAAGGGGGACCTGATCATCGTCGGGGCCCGCCCCTCGGTGGGGAAGACCGCTTTCGCCCTGAACATCGCCCAGCATGCCGCCATAACCAACAAGATACCGGTGGCGGTATTCAGCCTGGAGATGTCCAAGGAACAGCTGGTCATCCGCCTGCTGTGCTCCGAGGCCCGGGTGCCGGGGCATAAGGTGCGCAGCGGCTATCTCTCCCAGCAGGATTTTACCAAGCTGGTTTCGGCCGCCGGCCTGCTGCATGAGGCCCCGATATACATCGACGAGAGTTCCAGCTCCAGCCCCCTGGAGATCAGGGCCAAGGCCCGGCGCCTGAAGTCCGAGGTGGACCTGGGGCTGATCATCGTGGATTACCTCCAGCTGATGCGGGGCTCCAATTACCGCTCCGAGAACCGCCAGCAGGAGATCTCCGAGATATCCCGTTCCCTCAAGGCCCTGGCCAAGGAGCTGGATGTCCCGGTGATGGCCCTCTCCCAGCTGTCCCGCATCTCCGAACAGCGGGGCCAGGACTCCCGCCCCATCCTGTCCGACCTGCGCGAGTCGGGGGCCATCGAGCAGGACGCCGATGTGGTGCTGTTCCTGCACCGCCAGAAGGGCGTCTACAAGGACAAGGAGGAACGGAGCCAGTCCGAGCAGACGGACGCCGACAGCGCCGAGCTGATAATCGCCAAGCAGAGGAACGGCCCCACCGGCAAGTTCAACCTGACCTTCCTCAAGGAGTACACCCGGTTCGAGAACCAGACCCAGGAGCAGAGGACCGATCCGTTCTAAGCCGAATTGCGCCAATAATAGACCGCAAATGACCAGTATATTTCACCGCAAAGACGCTGAGTGCACTAAGCTTGGGTTGAGGTATTACCGGAACATCTCTGCGCCTCCGCGGTTTGCCGTCTCAAACCATTAATCCGTTATTATGCCTTTCAAACTTAACATTCTTTCCCAGCGCAGTATTTTCGAAAACATCGGCCGCTCGACCATCGACCTTTTCCAGGGATGGGGAGCGGCTTTCATCCTTTTGGGAAAGATCGCCCTGTCATTAAGATACATCCTCAGGAATTTCTCCCAGGTCCTCACCCAGATGATGTTCTTCGGGGTGAGCTCCCTGCCGGTGGTGCTGTTCTCGGCGGTATTCACCGGGATGGTGGCCGGGGTGCAGGCCGCCTACCAGATGCAGGGCCTGGTGCCGCCCATCTGGCTGGGGGCCGGGATCTCCCGGGCGGTGCTGATAGAGCTGGGGCCGGTGCTGACCGCCCTGGTGGTGGCCGGCCGGGTGGGGGCCGGGATCGCCGCCGAGCTGGGCACCATGAAGGTCACCGAGCAGATCGACGCCCTGGAGACCATGGCCATCGACCCGGTGGCCTACCTGTACATGCCGCGTTTCGTGGCCGGGGCGGTGATGGCCCCGGTGTTGACGGTGTTCGCCAATTTCGTGGCCCTGATCGGCGGCTGGCTGGTGGCGGTGCTGTCGGTGGGCATCTCCAGCCAGATGTACCTGGACGGCCTGCGATTCCATTTCCACACCCGGGACCTGGTGGGCGGGATCGTCAAATCGGTGTTCTTCGGGATCATCATCGCCACCTCGGGGTGCTTTCACGGCTCGACCACCGAGGGCGGGGCCGAGGGGGTGGGCAAGGCCACCACCAATTCGGTGGTCACCTCGGCGGTGCTGATACTGATATTCGATTACATCATCTCGGCCTGGATATTCAGGTAAAACAAAAGCAGGTGTTTTAGATGCAAGAAGTAACACAACAGAAAATATTATCAATTCATATCGATAAATTAAAAAGTATTGTTAATTTACCTGAAATGTCTTTTGATGGTAAATATATCACTGGCATTTTTGGTGTAAATTGTTCAGGCAAATCAACAATATTACACGATTTAGCGTGTTGCTATAATCCACAAAAAGAGGAACAACAAAACTATAAATTCAGCAATTTCTTTCTTCCTACTAGTGATTCAAAATGGGATGGTAGTAAGTTTACAATAAAGCACAGCTATAGAATTGGTGCTGACGCATATGATAATAAATTATTTGAATTTAGCAAGTCTAATGATAGGTGGAAACCAAAATACAGTAAAAGAATCAAGAGGTATGTAGATTACATTGGAATTAAGACTTGCGTTCCACGGATAGAAGAAGAGAGGCAACGGACATTAATAAATTATCAAACAAACCCTTTAACAAGCGAATTGCATACAACGGTTAAAAGAAAAGCAAGTTATGTTTTAAATCGCGTATATACAGAATATAATCTATTGAATAGTACATTGCGTGGCACCACTTATACTGGTGTTGCCCACAATCGTTTGAGATATAGCGCACTTAGCATGGGTGCAGGCGAACAAAGAATATTTAAAATATTAGAGCAAATATATAAAGCACCCAAATACAGTTTGATTTTGATAGATGAAATAGATTTACTTATGCATAATGATGCACTAAATAGACTTATTGAAGTACTTTCCGAGAGAGCAATAGATAAAAATATTCAAATAATATTTACATCACATAGAGAAACATCACTAGATTTGAGTAATTATATTAATATTAGGCATATACACACAATAGGTGAAAGCACGTTATGTTTCAATAATACAAAACCAGACGCAATACACCGTTTAACTGGTAGAATTGAAAAACGCCTTGAAATATTTGTCGAAGATGAGTTTGCTCGTTCTATTGTAGAAAAAATTGCCATGGACATGGGACTTTTAAAGTATCTTTCAATAAAAGAATATGGTGCTGCTATTAATTGTTTTACCGTTGTAGCTGGCTTATTATTAAACTCAGATAATATTGATAATACTTTATTTGTTTTAGATGGTGATAGATACGTAAGTAGTTCAGAAAAGTCTGAATTTATTAATAAATTGATTACTGGTTCAGATGAAACAGCAAACAGATTACGTGCAAAAGCATTAACACATATAACGGAAGTAATTTTACCGGCAGCAACGAGTCCCGAACAACATGTGTATAATATTCTAAAATCGTTACAAAACACTGAAAATGAGTTTGTTTCCCTCGCAAATAATATTTCCGTTGAGAATGATAATCATAATTATATTGATAGAATCATAGATACAATAGGCTTAGACCAGAAAGCTGGTTTAGTAAGAATTATAGATTTAATTTCTGAAAGAGAAGAGTGGGAAACAATGGTTAGTAATATTAAAACTTGGTTGGAAAGTAAAAAAACAGAAGTAATCGAAAATTAATAAACATTTTAATGATCGAGATATCCAACATATACAAATCCTTCAACTCCAAGCAGGTGCTGGCCGGGGTGGACCTGTCTATCAACACCGGGGAGACCATGGTGATCATCGGCGGGTCGGGCTGCGGCAAGAGCGTCCTGCTGCGCCATATCATCGGGCTGATGCAGCCGGATAAGGGATCCATCAAAATTGACGGCACCGAGCTGGCCCATATCAGAAAAAATGAATTGTTCGCCCTGCGGAAGCGCCTGGGTATGTTGTTTCAGGGGGCGGCCCTGTTCGATTCGCTGACGGTGGCCGAGAACGTGGGGCTGGGGCTCAAGGAGCATTCGGAATATTCGGCCGAGCAGATATCCGGCATCGTCAATAAAAAGCTGGAGCTGGTGGGCATGTCCGGCACCGGCGGCCTGATGCCGGCCGAGCTCTCCGGCGGGATGAAGAAGCGGGTGGGGCTGGCCCGGGCCATCGCCATGGACCCGGAATACATCCTCTACGACGAGCCCACCACCGGGCTGGATCCCATCATGGCCGACAAGATCAACGATCTGATCATCGACCTTCGGAACAAGATGACGCTGACCTCGATAGCGGTCACCCACGACATGGTCAGCGCCTCCAAGATCGCCGACCGGATCGCCATGCTGCATCAGGGCAGGATCATCTTCTGCGGCACCCCGGAGGAGATAAAAGGATCGCCGGACCAAAGGGTCCAGCGGTTCATCAACGGCGAGGCCGATTAAAAAGCCCGGATTTTCATCCGGGCTTTTGTCAAACGGTTGATTCTTAACAGAGGACCTCACCCTACCCCTCTCCTAATGCTTTAGGAGAGGGAAGCCGACAGGCAGGGAGAGGTCAAAGACCCATTACTGCCAGCCAAGAAACCTCAAGGTATTGTTCAGGCTGATGTCATCCAGCTCTTTTTGGCTGAAGCCCCTGGATTTCAGCATCCTTATAAGACCGGGCAGTTTGTCCGGACCGTCCAGTCCCTCCGGTGTTTCCCGTATTCCGTCGAAATCCGAGCCGATGGCCAAGATATCGGTCCCGGCCAACTCTTTAATATACTCGAACTGGTCGGCCACACTCTCTACCGATTTGGGTTTATGTTTATCCCCCAGAAAGGCCGGACAAAAATTTATTCCCATCAATCCCATTTTATCAGACACGGCCTTGATCTGCTTGTCCGAGGCATTCCTGAAATGCCCGTTGAGAAATTTTACGCAGGAATGAGACAGCAGGGGGGGATGTCGGCTGGTTTTCAGCACATCCCAGAAAGTTTTTTCCGAGGAATGGGAGAGGTCGATATGGATGCCCAGTTTATCGGCCCGGGCGATGAGTTTGCGTCCCAGCGGGGTGAGACCTTTGTCCAAGCCGGTTTTATGCGCGCTGTAGGCCGAAGTGGCAAACTGGTTGGAGTTGTTCCAGGTGAGGGTCAGGATCCTCACCCCTTGGTCATAAAGTGAATCCAGCCGGGAGATGTCGCCGTCCAGCACGTGACCGCCCTCCACTGCCAGCATGATCCCTACCTTGTTATTTTTACGGCATTCCTGCCAGCTCTTTTTATCGCTGACCAGCATCAGTTCAGAGGGATGGTCGGATATCTCCTTCTTTGCTGCGGCTATCAGCTGCCGGGCCCGGTCCCATGCCTTGCGGTGCCTGTATTTGGGAGACACCCAGCAGGCGTAGACCTGCAGGCCGATCCCGCCGGCTGTTAGTTTTTCCGGAGCGACCTGGCTTTTTGCCTGCTGCCCGCCGATCCCCTTACCGTCGGCCAGGTTGATGGCGGTGTCGCAATGCAGGTCGCAGATGGTGGTTTGGGACATATTGTCGCCGGCTCCCTGTAAAATATTTGCGGATAAAATTATCCTTGATAGTGTCGGAAAAATGAGGCGGTGCTTCATAATATCCTCCCAAAAGGTACTATACTACAGAAATATTGACAAATCAACAAATTTTACTTGACAAATCGCTTAACTTATTATAATTTATACATATTACAGGGGATCAGGGCTATAATCGAACGTTAATAAAAGGAGCGAACCATGAGATCATGGGTTTTTCGTGGATTATTTTTAATGATCGCCGGATTCTTTCTGGTGCTGTCCGGATGTTCCCAAAGCGAAAAGTATCCGCCCAGCGAATCCGGAGGGACTTTGACCATCGGCACCTTGAACGAGCCGGCCTCCTTGAATCCGCTGCGGCTGTCATTCACGGCCTCCACCGATATCCATGAAAAACTGTTCATGAGCCTGCATCACTTCGACCAGGGCATGAACATCGTGGCCGGGCTGGCCCGCTCCTGGAAGTTCTCGGAGGATTTCAAGGAGGTCACCTATGTTCTGCGCAAGGATGTCAAGTGGAGCGACGGACAGCCGGTGACTGCCGAGGATGTCAAGTTCTCCTTCGACATGATGCGCGATCCCCAGATAAAATACGCCCGGTCCGGCGGCCTGCAGTTCGTGGAGAAGGTCGAGGTGGTGGGGCCCCTGGCGGTGAAGTTCTTTTTCAACCGGGTATATTCCGACGAGCTGTTCGATACCGGGATCATGGTCCTGCCCAAGCACATTCTGGAGAAGCTGAGCGCCGCCAATTCCACCGAGTTCGACGCCACCCCGGTGGGCGACGGGCCGTACAGGGTGGAGGAATGGGTGCGGGGCGACCGTCTGGTGCTGGCCGCCAATCCGGACTTCTACAAGGGCAAACCGGCCCTGGATCGGATCGTTTTTAAATTTTTCGGGGACGAGGCCAGCCTGATGAACGCCCTGCAGAACGGCTCGGTGGACATGACCAACGACCTGTCGCCCCAGTATGCCCTCAAGGTCCAGGGCGACCCCAATCTGACCTCCATTGAATATCCCGGGCGCACCTACACCTTCATCGGCTGGAATTTGAACAGCCCGCTGTTCTCCGATGTCAGCCTGCGCAAAGCCTTCGCCCTGAGCATCGACCAAACGGCCCTGATCAACGACGTTTTGATGGGCAAGGGCAAGCCGGCCAACGGCCCGTTCCTGCCCACCAGTTGGGCCTACGATCAGGGCCAGAAGGCCCAGCCCTACGATCCCCAACAGGCCAAAACCCTGCTGGCCGAGATGGGCTGGAAGGACAAGAACCGCGAGGGATACCTGGCCAAGGGGCCCAAGCAGGTGCTGGAGCTTAACCTGCTGCTGGCCCAGGGACAGCCGGTGCAGGAGGCCACCGCCGTGCTGATCAGGGAACAGCTTAAAGTCGTAGGGGTCAAGGTCAACCTGGCGGTGGTGGATGCCAGGACCTTCATTCAGCGGCTGAGGAGCGGCCAGTACGACGCCATGCTGTTCTCCTGGAAGAACGATTTCAAGGTGGACCCCACGGCGGTGTGGCATTCGGCCCCGGAGAAGGGCATTTATAATTTCATCCTTAAGTATTCCAATTCCTCGGTGGACAGCCTTATCGACGTGGGCCTGGCCACTTTAAGCCGCCGCAAGGCCAAGGATATCTGGGTCAAGTTCCAGCAGGTGGTCAATACCGAGATGCCGGCCACCTATCTGTATGTTCCGGACGTGGTCACCATCATCTACAAGGGGGTCAAGGGTCCGGCCCAGGATGCCCGCGGGCCGATGGCTTCGCTGGACGAGTGGTGGATCCCGGCCGCCCAGAGAAGGGGAGAGGCCCTGGCCTCCGCAACCCCCTCCGCTGTGGTGCCGCCGCCGCCATCCCAGCCGGTGGAGACCGCCGCTCCGGAAAGAGGGCGGCCGGAAAAACCGACCACCGCAGTAACAACCAAGCCCCAGCCCATAGCCACCAGGACCGAACAGCCGGCACCCAAGCCGGCGGCCGCACCGGTGGTGACTCCGCCCAAGCCTGCCGCGGTGAACCCCCAGGACTTGCTGGTAGCCGAGGCTGCACCATCGGCGCCCGCCCCAGTCCCGGAGGAGGCCCCTGCCGAGCCTGAAATTCGCCCCACCGAACCCGAAGCGGTGAAGATCGTTTCTCCGTCCTATCCCGAGACCGCCCGTAAGGCCGGGATCACCGGGAGGGTGTATGTAAAGTTATTGGTGGGCCCTGACGGCAAGGTCAAGGATGCCCAGGTGATCCGGGGGATAGGGTACGGCTGCGACGAGGCCGCCACCGATGCCGCCTACAAGGCGGTGTTCAAACCGGGGACCAAGAACGGCAAGCCGGCCGATACCTATATCACCATTCCCTATCCGTTCATGAAATAACGCAGAGATATTTTAAAAGCCCCTTCATCAGAAGGGGCTTTCTTGTTTTCCCATGGATCCCCGTTTAAGCCGGGAATCACAGAAACGGTTAACTATTTCTTGGGGCTGCTGCCGTGCTTGGCCAGCGGTATCCCTTGCTGGCACAGCGGACAATTTTCAGGGTCGAAGGTCTCCACCTTTTCGTGATACAACGAGAAGAAGGGGGCCCCGAAATCCGGTTTCTCGGCGCTGCGGTCTATGAACACCGCCACGCCTTTCAGTTCCGCTCCGGCTTTTTTTACCGCCTCAATGGTCTCCAGAACCGAGCCTCCGGTGGTCATCACGTCGTCCACCACCAGCACCTTTTCGTCCTTGGCCAAGGACATCCCTCTTAAGAAACCCCGGCCGTCCGGCGTCCGCTCGGCATAAATGGCCTTTTTGCCCATCTCCCGGGCCACCTCGAAGGCGATGATAATCCCGCCGGTGGTCGGGCCGGCCACGGTATCGATATCAGTCCCTTTTAAATGCTCGGCAATGGTCCGGCAGAACAGGGCGGCGTCGGCCGGCTGCTGGAGGACCCGGAATTTCTCGAAATAGAAACGGCTGTGGCGGCCCGAGGTCAACAGGAAATGACCGTCCAGCAAAACCTGATTTTTAATAAGTATCTGTTTTATATCTTCATTTGAGAGCATCTTCGATCTCCTTGATTATCTTTGTGGCGGCGTCGGCCGGATCTTTAGCCGCGGTGATGGGGCGGCCCACCACCAGGTAGTCGGCCCCGGTACTGATGGCCTGTCCCGGGGTCAGGAATCGCTTCTGGTCGTCGCTGGAGCTGTCGGCCGGGCGTATGCCTGGCGTCAGGATCACAAACTCGCTTCCCAGCTCCTGGCGCAGCATGGCTATCTCGTGGGGCGAGGCTACCACGCCGTCCAGCCCGGCGCTCTGGCTTAAGCGGGCCAGGTGCAGCACCTGTTCCTCTATGGACCGTCCGGGAGTGCCCAGCACATCCTGGAAAGTGGCCTCGTCCATGCTGGTCAGGACCGTCACCCCCAGCATGACGGGCTTGGTCTTTTTATCGCTGGAGGCGGAATTGGTGACAGTGGTGGCCGCCGTCTCCATCATGGAAAACCCGCCCATGGCGTGCATGTTGAACATATCGACGCCCAGTTCGTAGGCCGCCTGGGCGGCCCGGGCCACGGTGTTGGGGATGTCGTGGTATTTGAGATCCAGAAAGACCTGGTGTCCCCGTTCTTTTATCAGTTCGACTATTTTGGGGCCACAGGAGGTGAACAGCTGGTTGCCCACCTTGTAAAAATTCACCGAGGAGCCCAGCCGATCTATTAAATTCTGCGCCTGCTTCAGATCCGGCACGTCCAGGGCCACTATCAGCCGGTCGCGGGGGGAGATGTTCATAGAAGTCCTTTAGCTTATTGGGGATATTTTAACACTTCCAGTTTGACCTGTCCGATGGACAGCAGATCGATGGTTTTGGCGGCCCCGTAGGACAGGTCTATGATCCGTCCCTTGATGAAAGGGCCCCGGTCGTTGATCCGGACGGTGATGCTCTGGTCGTTGGACAGATTGGTGACCCGGACCATGGTGCCGAAGGGCAGGGTGCGGTGGGCGGCGGTCATGGCATTCATGTCGAAGGTCTCGCCGTTGGCGGTCTTTCGGCCGTGGAATTCCTTGCCGTAATAACTGGCGATGCCGGTGACGGTGGTCAGGGGCCATTCGGCGGCCGGTTTCTCATTTTTCTTGACGGGATCGCTCTGAGGGGCCGCCGTCTCCCTGGCCGGCCCTGCGCGGTAGATGGGGGCCGGGGCGCAGCTCAGCAGGGCCAGCAGGACGGAGAAGGCGACCAGCCTGCTTTTAAAATTTGACATCAGCATTTCAATATCCCGGTAAGGTTCTTAATTCTGGGGAGGTTGTTCTCCCGGCAGTATCCTGTCATTCCCGCCAGGATGTCCTTGGCCGCCGAGGGGTTGACAAAATTGGCGGTCCCTATCTGCACCGCCGCGGCCCCGGTGATCATGAACTCCAGGGCATCCCGGTGATCCATGATGCCGCCCAGGCCGATCAGCGGGATCTTTACCGAATGGTAGGTCTTATAAAGATTGTACAGGGCCACCGGTTTGATGGCCGGCCCGGAAAGGCCCCCGGTTATGTTGCCCAGCACCGGACGGCGTTTTCTTATGTCCACCGCCATGCCGTAGAGGGTGTTGATCAGGGACAGGGCGTCGGCCCCGGCTTTCTCGGCCGCCCGGGCGATGGCGGCGATGTCGCTGACATTGGGGCTGAGCTTTACTATCAGGGTCTTTTTGTAGACCCGGCGGACCGCTTTGGTCAGGGCCGCGGCGCTGGCCGGGTCGGTGCCGAAGGCTATCCCGCCGTGCCTGACGTTGGGGCAGGAGATGTTCAACTCCAGGGCCGGGATATCGGTTATTTTATCCAGCTTTCCCGCCAGCTGGGCATACTCTTCAATGGTGTTGCCGGCGATGTTGGCGATGATCACAGCACCTTTTCCGAGCAGACGCGGCAGCTTTTCTTTTTTAAAGACCTCGAACCCCACGTTGGCCAGCCCGATGGAATTGAGCATCCCGCAGGCCGTCTCGCAGATCCGGGGCGGCTGGTTGCCGGCCCGGGGGGAAAGGGTGATGGTCTTGGTGATGACGGCCCCGAAATCCCCGGGTTTTGCCAAGGGGGAGTATTCCGTTCCGTAGCCAAAAGTGCCGGAGGCGGCAATGACGGGATTTTTTAGCTCCAATCCGGCCAGGCTGACCCGCAGGTCGATGTTTTTTAATTGCTTCATATGACGCAATCCTGGTCCCAGTCGATCCGCCGGCTGTCGAAAACCGGACCTTTGTCGCAGACCGAAAGGTAGCCGCCGTCGCTGTCCCTGACCACGCAGCCCTGGCAGGCCCCCACCCCGCAGGCCATGAATGATTCCAGAGAAACCTGGCAGGGTGTTTTTTTATCCCGGCAGATCCGGGCCACCGCCTTAAGCATGGGCCACGGCCCGCAGGCATAGACCACCGGGTCCTGGCAGTCCTCCAGTCTACCCGGCAGCAGGGAGGTGACCAAGCCTTTTTTCCCGCAGCTTCCGTCATCACTTGACAGGCGGCACATTTTTATGTCGGGTGGTATCAGCTCGGAGGAGGACCGGCATCCGTAAAGCAATTCATGCTTCAGTTTCAGGCTTTTCAGCCGGCGGCCCAGAAAGCCCATCGGAGCGATCCCCATACCCCCGGCCACCAGCAGATGGTGCCGTTTGCCGGGATCGATGTCAAATCCCTTTCCCAGCGGCCCGATGATATCCAAGGTGTCCCGGGGCGTCATTTTGGAGAGCAATTCGGTGCCGGATCCCTTGACCTCGTAAAGGACCGATACCCTATCCCCCCGGATGTCGTTGATGCTGAAAGGGCGGCGAAGCAGGGGATGATCCGACCCGGTGCTGAGCCGGATATGTATAAATTGCCCGGGGTCGGCGCTTTTGGCCAACCCGGGAGCTTTAAGGGACAGTTCATGGGCCTTATCGCTAACAGGGATATTCGAGGCGATCTGTATTGAAGGATATTGCTTCATTTATCTGGGATCCATCGAGCGGTTTATATTCGGCCCCGGTATCAGAGGCGTGGGCGGAGTATCTTTGGCGTCACTGTCGGGCGGGTGTGCCTGGGCGCTATCGGGCGGTGCCGGAGGGGCTTCTGGTTTCTGTTCCAGGGGCCGTATATTCATCTCGATCTCCGGTTCAGTGTCGCTGACGGTGGTGTCGATCGGCTGGTTCAGCATCAGCCTGGCGCCGTTGGCGTATCTGGTCCGGGGGTATTTTTCTATCAAGACAGCCAGCAGGCTGTCCGACTTTAAAGTATCCGACAGGTAATTTCGCGCTGTCCAAGCCGCTGCATACCAGGCCTTGGAGGCCAGCTGCTTATCACCGGAACCGCTGGCAACCCGGCTATAGGCGGCCAGGGCGGAATCCGGCTTGTTCAGTCCGAACAGGTAATGCTCGGCCATCAGAAACTGTAATTTGGCGCTTTGTTCCGCCGCCTGCTGATCGGATTGCTGGCGATAGGCCAGCAGCAAAGAGATATCAGCGCTTTTCTTTAGCGCGGCTTCGCGGACATGGGCGGCTGGGTTTTCGTTTCGGGCCTTGTTGTAGTAAACCAAGGCGCTGTCCAGCTCCTGTCCGGCTTCATGGATCTGCCCGATTTTGAACCAGGCCTCGGAGGATACGGCGGTCTTGGGATATTTCTGCGCCAGACCATAGTACAGTCCAACCGCAACGTCGGTTGTGATCCCCGGGGTTTGGCAGTTCAAGATCTCCAGTTCTATGGCCGATATCCGGCTCTTATCGGACTCCCGCTTCAGCAAGCGTTGATACAACGGCAGGGCCGCGGAATGTCTGCCATTCCCCTGGTAGGCCTGGCCCAGCAACATGGTGACCTGATAGCGGAAGTTCCTTTTGATCCGGGAATCCAGAATCATCTCCAGCTCCCGGATGGAGTTGGTGAATTCATTCAGGGAGAACAGGCACCGGGCGTAATTATAACGAGCATCGATCACCAGATCGCTTTTATAGTGATTATGCAGGAAGCGCTCCCAGGAGATGATCGCTTTGGGATAATCGGGGATGGCCTGCAGTATCAAGGCCTCCAAATACGCCGTCCTTTGATTGATGTTTCTGTCGTCGGTCCTTATCTGGGACAATTCCCACAAGGCCTTGTCCCATTGCTTCAGGTTATGGGAGATAAGGGCGCTGTTCAGTTGGGACCAGGCCGAATATCTGCTTTCCGGATAGTATTGCCGTATCTCCTGGTACTTGCGGGCCGCCTTGTCGTATTCGCCCCTCAGGTAATAGGCATTGCCCATATTATACAGGCTGGGAAGGACCCAGCGGCTGTTGGGATATCTCAGGGCCACATCGGCATATTTGTCGATGGCTTTTTTCAGGCCGTCCTTTTCCGCGCCGCTGGCGGCGGTGGTGTCGGGAAACTGCTGGTGCTTCTGGCTGGCCGAATTGTAGAGTTTTTGGGCGTTGTAGTAGGTGTTGAAATAGGCGCAGCCCAAATTTCCGGCCAGCATAACCAGCGTCAGAACAAAGCCGGTCCTTTTGGCAAGCGTTATGCATCTATTGTTTGACATATTGGGGATCAGGAGACTCCTATCTGGACGTTGCGGAATCTGGCCGGGGAGACCCCGTGCCCGACATGAGCGGTCTGCCCCGGCTGGCCCTTGCCGCAGTTGGGGATGCCCCATAGGTGCCATGATCTGCTGTTGCAGATGGCATCGCAGGAATTCCAGAATTCGGGGGTCAGGCCGGTATAGGTGGGGTTCTTGTATGCCTGGCCGGTAAGCCGACCGCCCTTGATCTGCCAGGCGATCTCGGTGGTGAACTGGAAATTAAGCCTTTTGTCGTCTATGCTCCAGGTCTTGGTGGTGTCGAACAGGACCCCGTCGGCGGTGTCGGCTATGAGGTTCTGGTAATCCCAGCTGCCCGGCTCCAGGTTGATATTGGTCATCCGGATCAGGGGGATCCGGTTCCATCCGTCGGCCCGCATGGCGCCACCCGACAACAGGCCCAGCTGGGCTGCCGTTTCCCGGGAGCTCAGATAACCGGTAAAAAGACCGTTCTTTATTATGGGCACATTCTGGGCCGGCACTCCTTCGTCATCCCATCCGAAGGTCCCCAGCCCTCCCGGCGCCGTGGCATCGGCATTGACGTTGACCATATCCGACCCGTACTTAAGGGCATTCAGCTTGTCGGTGGTCAGGAAGCTGGTGCCGGCATAGGCCGCCTCGGTGCCGTAGACCCGGTCCAGCTCGATGGGATGGCCGATAGATTCATGCACCTGCAGGGCCAGTTGGTTGGTGGCAATAATGATCGTGCCCTTTTTGGCCGGACAAAGAGGGGCCTTGAGAAGCAAGGAGGCCTCGCGGGATATCTTCTCGGCGTTGCCCGCCAGGTCCAGTTTTTCGATGAACTCATATCCGGCCTGGCCGGTATCCCCGCCCATGTTGGGGTAGGTTCGGATCTGAACCTCCGGTCCGTCCACCGCCAGGGCGCTGATCTCCCCGCCGGATTCGGTGATCTCCTGCGACAGCAGGCTGCCCTGGGTGGAGGCAAACACCTTATCCTCATGAAAGAACCACAGGCTGCCCCGGGCCACTTTTATATCCGGATTCCGGCGCATGATGGTATCGGCCTCCAGCAGCAGGGAGATCTTCTGCTCCAAGGGTACCTTAAAGGGATCCTGCTGGATTTTTGTTCTGTAGCCCCCGGTTTGTTTTTTCAGCGGGGACAACACCGCCGGCTCCCCGGGCGACAGGGCGGAGGCCCGGGCTATCTCCACCGCCAGCCTGACCACCCTGGCTATCTCCGATGTCTCCAGTTTGGAGCTGGAGGCGAAGCCCCAGGATCCATTGATCAGCACCCGGAGGCCGAATCCCTGGTCGGAGGAATTGGTGGCCGATTCCACCGTGCCGTTCTTGGTGGATATATTCTGCCGCCGGGAGCCGAGCACCCGTACATCGGCGTAATCTATTCCTTTGGCCGGCAGGCTGGCGATTACCTTTTTAGCGAACGACTTCATGATACCTCCCAAATATACTCTTTAACAGTAAATATAACATAAAACCTATGGATTTATCAATGATAACTTCATCCTTTCCGAGCTAAAAAAATATATCACAAGAGGGAAACAATTGTTCTTGAAAGCCAACGGGATAAGTGATATATTCTAACTCAACCCAGCGGACTTGAAACGCGCGCCAATTGAAATTAATGCCGGAATATTCCGCCCTTCGGGGGTCCGGCTGTAAACATTATCCTGGAGACACGGCAAGATGACCAACAAAATAAATTTGTTTTTAGCGGGATTGTTTTTCGTGTTGGCGACGGCGTCATGTGTCCCCCGGCCGGAGGGTGCGGCCGACAGCGAAACGATCGACATTCGGGAAGATCCTTTACAGCTGCCGTTAGAAGGGCAGGAGCCTATCAAAATATCGGCCCAGGGCTACGACATAACCATTAAACCAAAGGCCGAATATGTTTTAAAGGGCTTGGTGCTGAGTAGGAAAAATTACGGCTCGGATTGGAATTCAATCATATCCCCCTGCGATCTGGCGGTGGCCTGGGGCAAGATGACCACCACCGGACTGTATAAAAAGGTGAAATGGTCCCAAGGCAATCGCTGGTATTACTGGCGCTATGATGAGGGATTTCCTTTCGACAATTCCTTCATTGCCCGTTATTCGGCCAACGTTCACGCCATCCCGGCCAACGACAACCTCCGGGCGGCCCTGTTGCACATCTCCTCCGGAGATACGCTAGAGGCCTATGGTTTTTTGGTCTATGTGGATGCCGTTAAGGGAGAGGGCAATTTCTGGTGGAATTCCTCCTTGAGCCGGGAGGACGCCGGGGACGGCTCCTGTGAAGTGATGTATATTGATGAGATCCAATTCCGGGGAATGGTATACCGTTAATGGCAATGGAGCCACAAGTTCATAAATACGAGCGAACCAGAGAATTAAATGACCGGCAGTGGCTGGAGAAGCTATGGGATCTCTATAGCCAGAAGCTGTGCATCCTCAACCTGCAGGCCGAGAGGAAGAAGGAGCGGGACCTGCTGGAGGTCATGGCCTGGCTGCTGAAGAGCATGGCCCGGGACGATCACCGGATGGACCTGCTGATGATGCAGGCCAGGCATTACAGCGATATCGGGGATTTGAACAGGGCCGAGGAGACGGTGGAACAGCTGCTGGCCTCGATCACACCTGATACCGGCAGAGACCTGATCCGTCAGGCCTATGAATGGCGGGCGCTGATAGCCCGGGAGAAGACCCAGACCCGCCGGGCCCTGCAGTACTACCAGGAGGCGGAGAAGCATGCCGACAGCGACCTGGACCGGGCCGGGATCTGGCTGGACAAGGGCCTGACCATGGTCTATGGCAACCAGCTTCAGCCTGCCGAGAAGCTGTTGCGGCAGGCGATAGCGGTCTACGAGAGGTTCAATTCGGCGGACATCCTGGGAGACGCCTACAACAACCTGGGCATCTGCCTGATAAATCAGGAAAAGGTGCCCGAAGCCCTGGCGGCCTACAGCCAGGCCATCAGATATTACGACCGTTCCGGTTATAAACTGGGCAGCGCCATCGTCTCCGGCAATATCTCGGAGATTTACTGGTACCACGGAGATTACGACCGGGCGTTAAGATCCGCTTACGACTGCCAGCGATTGGGGACCGAGGCCCAGGACCAGATCAGCGTGGGCCTGAGCTACGAAATGCTGGGGCGGCTTCATATGGACCTGGGAAGTTTCGAAAGGGGGGCGGAATTCCTCAAGGAATCCATCCGGGCCGTGGAGCAGGTGGATGACCGGGCGGTGCTGGCGCTCAACAATTCCTACCTGGCCCAGTGTTATTCCCGGATGGGCGATAGCGGTAAGGCCCGGGAGCATTTTGAGGCTTCCCTGGCCATCAACCGGGAGCTGGATGATCCGGAACTGACCGCCAGGCTGGACCTGGCCGGGATCCATATAGGCCGGTTATCCCGGCCCGGCGGGCCGGTCCTGAGGATGATAGAAGAATACACCGCCAAGTACCGGCAGCACCTGAGAAAAAACGATGTCTGCAAGCTGCTTTATGAGAAAGCGGTGCTGCTTTCCGAAACCGGCCGGCAGGATGAGGCCGAAAAGGCCTATGCCGAACTCCTGGCCGGCATTCCGCCCACCATTCATAAATCGTTCATCCTCAGCGTACAAATCCTGGGTCATTTGATCTTCAAGAGACTGGGCAATTCGGACCGGGCTTCTGAGCATCGCCATAGGGCGCAGTACCTGCGAGACGAGATACGGGAACACATTTCCGATCCGGACTTGAGATCATGTTTTATGGGCAAGAAAGAGGTCGGGCTGATCGATGAAAGGGAATAGCTGGTATGTGCGGAAGATTCGTAAGAAAGAGCGGGGGAGAGGAGGTCTCCCGGGAATTCGATGTCGGCTTAAGTGATATCTCCTTTCTGCTGGAGCCCGGCTATAATATCGCCCCGGGGAACCAGGTGGCGGCAGTGGTCAAAAGTGACCGGCTGGCCGTCGTGGCATTCCGCTGGGGCCTGATCCCGCCCTGGGCCAAGGACGAAAGAACCGGATATAAAATGATCAATGCCCGGGCGGAGACGCTGAGTGTTAAGCCCAGCTTTAAAAAGCCTTTTCAGAGCCAGCGCTGCCTGGTCATAGCCGACGGTTTTTACGAATGGAGCGGCCGGAGCCGGCCGAAGGTCCCGTATTATTTCCACCGGAAGGATCCAGCCCCCATGGGTCTGGCCGGGTTGTTCGAATCGTGGCCCGGTCCCGGAGGACGGGTGGTCAACAGCTGCGCCATCGTCACCACCGCGGCCAACTCCCTGATGCAGCCGGTCCATGACCGGATGCCGGCCATCATCGCCCGGGAGGATTATCGTCTCTGGCTGGACAACGGCATTTTCGATGGAAAGGCCCTCGGGGCTTTGCTCCGGCCCTATCCCCCGGAGGACATGGAGTGCTATCCGGTGTCCCCCCTGGTCAATTCCCCCCCCAACAATTCCCTGCAGTGCATTCAACCAGTTCAGTAGTTTGATGAAAACACCGGATAAAATAGACACCCTCCCGGAATTGCCCGGGGTCTATATCTTCAAGGACCCGGCCGGAAAAGATATCTACATCGGCAAGGCCAAGAATATCAGGGACCGGGTGCTGGGACATTTCCGAAATACCGGGAACGCCAAGGAGGAAAAATTGATCTCCTGCTCGGCCGATATAGATTACATCGTCACCGATTCCGAACCGGAGGCCTTGATCCTTGAAGCCGAGCTGGTGAAGAAACGGCAGCCCAGGTATAACATTCTTTTAAAGGACGATAAAAAATTCCCCTGGATAAAGATCACCAATGAGCCATACCCCAGGATATTCTCCACCCGGAACCTGACCGAAGACGGCTCGCGCCTTTTCGGACCATTCACTGACAGCACCGCCCTGAACCGGACCCTGGCTTTGGTCAAACAGATATTCCCCGTCCGAACCTGCCATCATCAGCTCCCCGCCCAAAGACCCTCCCGCCCCTGCCTCAACCATCAAATAGGCCGCTGCCTGGCTCCCTGCCAGGGCCAGGTCAGCCCCCAGGAATACCGGAAGATGGTAGAGGCCATAGTGAAATATATTTCCGGGCGAAGCCGGGAGCTGGTGCATGAACTGGAAGCATTGCGCGACGCCGCCGCCCAACAGTTGGATTTCGAACAGGCGGCCCATTGGAGGGATCAGTTGCAGAACCTGGAGAGGGTGACCGCCAGGCAGAAAATAATTTTCCGGGGGATGATCAACACCGATTTCATCGCCCTGGCCCGGCTGAGAAAACAGATAATGTTCACGGTGCTTTCCTTTCGGGGCGGAAGGCTGACGGCCCGGTATGACCGGGCCATCGAAGATCCCCTGGGGGTCGGGGATCCCGAACTGATGTCATCATTCATCTCCCAGCATTATTTGAACTCCCTTACCATCCCCGACAACATAATCATGGAAACCTTGCCCCGGGACCGGGAGCTGCTGGAGGGTGTCATGGGCAATTTCAAGGGAACCCCGGTATCGCTTAAACTGCCATCGAGCGCCACCGATAAAAAACTTCAGAGATTCGCGGGGAAACAGCTGCAGAGCAAGATGGATGAAATGGTGGCGGGGAAGGAGAAATTAAGCGCTAAAACCGCCCAGCCCCTGATAGAGGTTCAACGGGCTCTGGGCCTGGATAAGCTTCCCCGGCTGGTGGCGGCTTTCGATATCTCCAACATCTCCGGCACCGACAGCGTTGGTTCGGCGGTCTGCTTCAAGGACGGCAGGCCTTACAAGACTGGATACCGGCACTTCAAGGTGAGGATCAGCGGTCCCAACGATACCGCCATGATCAAGGAGACGGTGGGGCGTTATCTGGTTCACGTCATGGAAAATAAGATGGCCATGCCCGATCTGATCCTGGTGGATGGAGGATTGCCCCAGTTGAAGGCGGCCTTGCAATTGAAGAAGGAAAAAGGCTATAATGTGACCATGGCCGGGCTGGCCAAAAGAATGGAAGAATTGTTCCTGGAGGACGGGAACGTCGTCAGCCTGCCCAGGAGTTCATCCGGGCTGCATTTGATGCAGCGGCTGCGTGACGAGGCTCATCGCTTTGCCCAAAGGTACCATCATGCGCTCCGGGCCGGTCATGCCAACAATACCAGATTGGTCTCCATCAGGGGAGTGGGCTCCGGCATCTCCGGCAGACTGCTGAGAAAATTCGGCTCGGTAAAGCGCATTGCCTCGGCCAGCCCGGAAGAGCTGGCGGAGGTTGTCGGGGCAGCGCTGGCCTCCAGAATATTGCAGGAATTTGAAAAGGGCTGAATGAAAATATATCATTGCCAGTACCATCTGCCTTTGGGGATGGTCTTTGTCTCCGCCACCGATATCGGGCTGTTTTCGGTGATTTTGGGGGAACCTGCGCTGGAAGGTCATTTCAAGGAATTGGAGGTCCGGTTTCAATGCCAGTTCATCCAAAACCCCGGCCGGTTTGAAGACATTTACGTTGACCTGGCCGGCTATTTCTCCGGCATCCAGATCGACTTCAGTTACCCCCTGGATTTAAGGGGCATCACGCCTTTTGAACGCGAGGTATGGAACAAGGTCCGCCAGATCCCCTATGGCCAGGTGCGGTCCTATAAGTGGCTGGCCGACCAGATCCACCACCCCAAAGCCTTCAAAGCGGTGGGCAGGGCGCTGGGCCTCAACCCCCTGCCGGTAATTATTCCCTGCCACCGGGTGATCATGCAGGACCTTTCCACCGGAGGGTTTTCGGCCGGAGTGGGGTGGAAAGAAAGGCTGCTGCGCCTGGAGCGCGGGGAGCTCAGCCTGTTATGAGCCGCACAATATTTAAAGGAGACAAAGGAATGAATATCACCTTTCATGGAGCTGCCAAAAATGTCACCGGGTCCATGCACCTGATTGAAATCGGAGGGAAAAAACTGCTCCTGGAATGCGGGATTCATCAGGGCCGACGGGAAAAAAGCGAGGACCAGAACAGAAATCTTCCCTTTAACCCGGCAGAGATCGACGCCATGATCCTGTCCCACGCCCATCTGGATCACAGCGGGAACATCCCGACCTTGGTGAAGAACGGCTTCAAGGGTGACATCTATATGACCTCGGCCACCAGGGACCTGCTGGGCTTGATGCTCCGGGATTCGGCCCATATCCAGGAGAGCGACATAAAATTTGTCAATAAAAAAAGAGCGGCCCGGGGACTGCCGTTAAAAGAACCCTTGTATACCATGGATGACGCCGAGAGGGCGCTGGACTATTTTGTCAGCCTGTCATATGAGCGGGCTTTCAATCCCCTGCCGGGGGTCAAAGCCGTATTCCATGATGCCGGCCATATCCTGGGCTCGGCTATGGTGGATCTGGAGCTTACCGAGAACGGAAAGGTCAAAAGATTCTTCTTCACCGGTGATCTGGGCCGGAAACACCTGCCCATCATCCGCGACCCCTACCAGCCGGTCCAGGCCGATTATCTTTTGATGGAAAGCACCTACGGGGACCGGACCCACGGCCTCATAGAAGAGACCGGCCGGAGACTTCAGGAGATAGTCCGGCGGGTCCATGACCGCAAAGGCAAGCTGATCATCCCGGCTTTTTCGGTGGGACGCACCCAGGAGGTCGTTTACGAATTGCACGGCATGTTTGAAGCGGGAAAACTGCCGGCCCTTCCGATATATGTAGACAGCCCCTTGTCCGTGAATGTTACCAATATCTTCCGGATGCATCCCGAATGTTTTGACAAAGAGACGCGCCGGCAGATAGAAAACCATCATGATCCTTTCGGGTTCAGCCGTCTGACCTACGTCCTGACAGCGGAGGATTCTAAAAAACTCAACAAAACCGACGATCCCTGCATCATCATCTCGGCCTCGGGAATGTGCGAAGGAGGGCGGGTGCTGCATCATTTGAGGAATTCCCTGGGCGACCCGCGAAACATGGTTTTGATAGTCGGATTCCAGGCCCAGGGCACTTTGGGAAAGCGGCTGGTTGATGAATCCCCTTCGGTGAGAATATTCGGCGAAGAGCAGGACGTCCGGGCCGAGATAAAGGTGCTGAACGGGTTTTCGGCCCACGCCGACCGCAACGATCTGATCGATTTTGTAGACAACATGAAAGGCGGAGCGGGGAAGGTGTTCCTGGTCCATGGCGAGGAGGCCCAAAGCCAGAGTTTGGCCCAGGCTTTACGGGAAACGGGGAGAGAGGTGCTGGTGCCGGATCCGGAGCAAAAGTTGGAACTGTAGTTTATCTGCTTGATTTTTTCTCCCAGAAAAGTTATAATTACCGGCAATGTGCTGGCAGCACCCCGCCGGCTGCGGGATAAAACGCATGAAAGCCTGGCATAAATATAAGCATATGAAATGCGCTCGTAGCTCAACTGGATAGAGCACCAGCCTCCGAAGCTGGGGGTTGCCCGTTCAAATCGGGCCGGGCGCACCATTTTGTACCGGCCGATACCAATATTAACGATTTTCAATGATCATCAAAGTGAAAAAACTTATCGCAGCGAGCATAGGCCCGGGGGCAGGGCCCTGGCTCGTTTTTTTAATCTCCTTTCTGGTCTATCTGAAGACCATGGCCCCCACCATCGGCCCGATAGACTCCGGGGAACTATCACTGGTCTGCCGGTCGCTGGGAATAGCCCATCCCACCGGATATCCGTTATATACCCTGCTGGGTAGGCTTTGGGTGTTCCTGGTTCCCTTCGGGGAGCTGGCCTGGAAACTGAACCTGTTGTCATCATTTTTCATGGCTTTTTCCGCCAGCTGGCTGTTCCGGATAATTGCGGAACTGGAGATCAAGGGGGAGATCGCATTTTCAGCAGCGCTGATATATGCCTTTTCACCGGTGATCTGGCAGCAGGCGGCCTTTCTGGAGGTTTATGCCCTAAGCGCCCTGCTGGCCATGATCCTGCTGTGGCTGGCCGTCAGGTACCATAAATCCCGGGAGGGCAGATATTTTCTGTTGGGGGCTTTTCTGACCGGGCTGGGACTGGGCAATCATTTAAGCCTGCTGTGGCTGATTCCCGGATTGTTGGTGATGACGCTAATAAGGACAGGCCGATCGAAGCTGAAACCACTGGGGGGAGGGGTCTTATTTTTCATCTTCGGCCTGTCGATCTACTTGTTCCTGCCCATCCGTTCAAACCTGGCTCCATTGTTAAACTGGGGCAACCCCAGCAATTGGGAGCGGTTCTTTTGGCATGTCAGCGGAAAGCAATATCAGGTGTGGATGTTCAACCGATCGTGGGGGGAATTGCTGGCTAATTTCAGGAACTTCCTTGAACTATGGCTGGACAACCCGGGCCTGTATCTTTGGTGGCTGATACCTCCCGGGATGTATGCCGTATTCAAAAAAAGTCAGATCCTTTTTTGGTCCCTGCTGGCAATATTTTGCCTGGCGGTATTTTACGGCATCAATTACAGCATCCCCGATATCGAGGCCTATTATATTCCGGCCTTCATCGGTTCCTTTATTTTCCTGGCCTTCGGGCTTGAGTGGATACGCCGCCGGCTGGCGGCCGGACAGGAAAGGCTGGGAAAGGTCTTCGCCGGCGCGGTGCTGGGGCTTTTCCTCCTGCCTCTGGCCCTGAACTTCAGGGCCAATGACAACAGCCGGAACCAGATGGCCTATGCCCTGGCCGGCAATGTCCTGGCATCGGCCGCTCCCAATGGTTTGATCCTGGCCGATAACTGGGATATCTATTCCCCCTGCCTTTACTTGATGCAGAGAGACCGGCTCCGCCCGGATGTCATCCTGATCGACAAGGAACTGCTGCGAAGGAGCTGGTACCTGGAGTATCTGGAGAGGCGTTATCCGGAATTCTACCACAGCTGCCGGGAAAGGATAGAGGCCTTCAAAAAACAACTGTTTCCCTTTGAGCACGGCCAACCCTATGATCATCAAGCCATCCAGCGGGAATTCATAGCCATGATAAATGCCCTGCTGCTGGCCAACTATTACGACCATCAGCCGTATCTTACCCAGAACAAGCCGATAGGCGATTTCGCCGGGATAGCCCCCGATCACCAGCGGATTCCCGAAGGACTGCTGTATCGGCTGAAGCTTCCCGGCATGATCGAGCGGGTGCCGGACGAATTCATGTTCTCCGGGCAGTTGCTGAATACCGACACCCTGGCCCTGTCGTCCCGGGACAAGATGCTTTACCGGATGATGCCCCAGATGCTGTACCAGCGGGGGATGTATCTGGCCCAGAACCTGCTGTTCGACCAGGCCCTGGATTATTTCCTCCAGGCCTTGCGATACGAAAGGAACAAGGCCTCCCTGTACCTGGCCCTGGGCGGCACCTATGCCGGCCTTAACCGGGTGGAGGAGGCCAGCGATGCCTTTCAGAAGGCCCTGCTGCTGGAGCCGGGCAATCCGGTGGCCCTGGAGAACCTGCGGAGGATGTCCATGTTCCTGCCCGGCGGTCCCAAGGGCATTTCAACGGAAATAAAATAAACCGGCCGCATAAAATGATTGACAATTTGCTCTATTATGTTAAAATATTGAATGCGAATAATGAAAACAATATTCATCACTAATGGAGGGGTTATGAAAAAAACAAGTCTGTTCATCATGGCGGTTTTACTGGTAGCCGCCGTCAGCGCCCTGGGTCAGACCCACGGCGACTACCGCTCAGCTGCCAGCGGCAACTGGGGCACCGCCGCCACCTGGGAGACCTACGATACGGTCAGCACCAGTTGGGTGGCGGCATCGGTACAGCCTACCTCGGCTAATAATGTCACTATTCAAACCGGAGACACTGTAATTGTAGAAGCCAGCCCCAAGAACTGCCTGGATCTTACCATCGAGGCCAACGCCAAACTTTACGCCAACAGTACTTCAAACAGATACATAAACATCTATGGCAGCACCATCACCAATAACGGACTGATGGGTGGCGGCACTGATGGTCTTTGCATAACCGCCTGTTATGCAGCCGACCTGCTTTTCCAGGGATCGGGCACCACCGACATATCCCGCCTCAGGCCGGCCAGCGGACAAAATGGGAGAACGATGACCATCGATATGGACATCCTTCTTCGTTTTGCGGGGGCCAGTCTTTATTGCAACAGCAGTTCCAGCATGACCTTTAACATCAATACCGGAAAGACGGTGAGCTTCGGGCCCGGTTCGTTCTTCGCCTACGGAACCAACGGTGCCACAGCTACCACCGGTATGGGCAACGCCGTGGTGAACATCGACGGCAACATGATCATGTACAATGGATCCAATTTCAACGTTTCAGTTACCACCGGCAACACCTCCACGGTCAACATCTCGGGGCTGCTCTCGGCCGGGGATTCCATCATGGCCAACGGCACCGGCAGCGAGGTGTTCAACATCAATACGGGCGGCCAGCTGCTGTTCCCCAACACCGACACCCTGACCTTCCTGGATTCGCTGAATTTCTTCGATCCCAGCGGGTTGTCTCTCACCTATCCCATAACCGTGGCCGGCAAGCTGGGGCTGATGAGCGGGGTCATCGACAGCGCCCAGTACATCAAGATGCTGGACAACTCGACAATCCAGAGGACTACCGGGCGATTGAACCAAGCGCCTATATTCGGCAACACCATCAACCTGATATATTACGGGGCGGCGGCCTGCACCACCGGCTATGAGATGCCGACCACCGACATCGTCCAGAAGCTGGCCGTCAACAATCCCGGCGGACTGACCATGGATGAAACGGTAATGGTCAACGATACCCTGTTCCTGACCGATGGGGTGATCCGAGTGATCGGAGACAACTATCTGGGAGCGGCCGGGGCAGTGGACCGAACCACCGGCTATGTCATCGGCATGATGGGCAGGGTGGTGGAAGCTGGGGCCAACATAAATAAGGCCTTTGACATTGGAACCGCATCGGGATACTCCCCGGTCACCCTGGATTTCAACGTGGTGGCCAAACAGGGGCTGATGTCAGTCAAAACTGTCGCTTCGACCGCCCCTGGCGTCACCACTCCCGAGAACTGCATGCTCCGTTACTGGGAGCTGGGCATGCGCCCGGATTCTCTGATAACATTCGGGTCATACAGCCTGACCCTGAATTACCTGCCGTTCGATTTCAACACCGGTTTTATCGAATCCACCGATGAGCCCGGCATGGTGGCGGGCAGGTACGACAGTGCCTGGACCTTCCCGGTGATCGGCACCAGGAACCCCGGAGGAGCAGCGGACGGGGGATCGGTGGTGCTGGACAGCCTGACCGCATTTGACATCTTCACCCTGGCCAAGGATCAGGATGCCATCTACACCTTCAGCGACACCATCGCACCGTACATAACTGGCGTTTCCCCGGCCTGGGGCGCCACCGGGGTCGGGCTCAACGACACCATCGTCATCGCCTTCTCCGAGCCGATGAACACCGATTCGCTCGACGGATTCACCGATCCCTTCCATGATTTCACCCCCAGCTGGAACGCAGCCGGCGATACCTTCACCCTGGTCCCCCAGGACCCCTATCCCTACAGCACGGTGATGTCCGTTATAATCACCGCAGGGAAAGACCTGGCGGGCAACAGTATGGCCATTCTGCCGGATACCGTGGTTCAGTTCACCACCGCCCCCTTCCAGGGCCCGTCCATCACCCTGGTCCAGCAGCCGGAGGACACCTACGACGGGACCGGTCCCTTCCCGGTGCGGGCGGTGATCACCGACCTGGGCAAGGCGGGGATCGCGGCCGACACCCTGTGGTACACCGACAACGCCACCGACTGGTGGGCTATGGTCCATTCCTCGACCGACGGAGATACCTTCAACTACAGCATTCCCGGGCCACTGGCGGCCGGAACGGTGATAGAATTCTTCTTCGGGGCCTGGGACGACGGGGGGACGGTGCAGTATGACCCCAGCATGTACCGGGGCTATCAGTTCCGCATCCTGGACCCGCTGGCGCCCACCGGCCTGGCTGCAAACGGAGGCAACCTGACCGTCGACCTATCCTGGGCCCCGCCGGCCGAAGTAATTGATTATTCCAATTCAAACGCTACCGGTTTCTTCTGGGACGCCGGAGACATCATCTCCACCCGGTTCACCCCCCAGCATTATCCCTGCAAGGTGGAACAGGTTGTTTCATCATGGTGGAATGCCATTGGGATTGACTCGGTCGAGGTTCACGTCTGGGCGGACGACGGGGCCGGCCTGCCCGATCGGTCGGTCGAACTGGTGCCGCCCCGGGTGGTGCTGCCTCTGGACTACCCGAACTATACTGTGATCGACATATCTTCCGAAAATCTGATACTGTCTTCCGGTGACTTCCATGTTGGTTATGTCATCCGGACCGACAACTATCCCATGCCCACGTGCGACAGCGATGGTCCGGGGATCCGCTCGCTGGTATATGATTCCTCTGCAACGACCTGGGGCAACATGATCGACGGCAGCAACAATTATCACGACTGGAGCCATCAGGCGGCGGTCACCTACCATAATTACAGCAAGGGCCTGGCACTGAAATCTTATGTGCCTAAACCAGGGGACAAGTCGCTGCCGAAGCTGGCCGACATCAAGACCGCAATGATCGCCACCAAGCAAACCCCGGTGTATCCCAGCCTGATGGGGGCCCTGTTCCTGGCCAAGAACATCACCGGTTATGATCTCATGCGGAGCGACGTCTCCGGCGGGCCTTATGCCGAGCTGGCCAAGATCAACGACACCACCTATACCGACAACACTGTTCTGAACAATAACACATACTACTATGTGGTCAGAGCCCTCTATGCCTCTCCCGACACCTTCAGCGACTATTCCAACCAGGCCTCGGCCACTCCCACCGGGGTGGAGGGAAGGCCGGAGTCCCGGGCCTATGTCCTGCAGCTCAGGGCCGCCGCCCCCAACCCCATGACAACCGGCACCGCCATCAGGTTCAGCCTGCCGGCATCGGCCCAGGCCAGCCTGGAGGTGTTCAACGTGCTGGGCCAGAAGGTCACAACTTTGGCCAATGGGAAACTGGATGCCGGGCACCACACGGCGAACTGGGACGGCACCGACCGCCACGGGGCCAAACTGGCATCGGGCGTGTATATCTACCAGCTGAGGACCATGAACAAAACACTGACCAAGCGGATCACGATTCTCCGTTAAATTCAGCCTGATAAAGCCGGGCCTCTTAAAGGGCCCGGCTTTATTTTAACCTGATATTTCGTTTTAAGAATTTTGTTGACAAATCCCTGTTTAGTTAGTAAACTATACAGTTAAGATGACATTTAACGACTTAGAACGCCAGATCGCGGCAAAAAAGATAGCTTTGGCGTATTTTTTCCCGGGAGAAGAGGAGTATCTAAAAGATCAGGCCATCGGCCGGCTGGCCCTGGCTTTCCTGGGCGAATCCCAGGTTTCACAGGGTTTGGAGCGCATCTCGGCCACCGAGCAGGACGGGATCAGCATCCTGCAGCGCACCCAGAGCCTGGGGATGTTTGCCGAACAGCGGGTGATAGTGGTCAAGGAGATAGAGGCCCTCTCGGTAAAGAGCCGGAAGCAGATCCTGGAACACCTGGATTCTCCCGGCCAGGACGTCTGTTTGATATTATGCTCGGTGAATCTGGACAAGAAGACAGCCTTTTACAAGGGGTTGGCCGAGAAGATACCCACCTTGGTCTTCAACCAGCTGAAGGAGGCCGAGACCGTGAAATGGGTGATGGCCAAGGCCTCCGCCCGGGGGTTAAAGATCGTTCCCGCCGGAGCCCAGATGCTGGTCGAGATATCCGGCAATAACCTGGGCATACTGGACAAGGAAATAGAGAAGTTTGAGATATACACCATCGGTCAAAACCGGTCCGAAATTACCGAAGCCGACATAAAGGCACTGGCCGGGTCGTCATTCGAAGTTGAGAGTTACGAACTGGCCGGCGCCATCTGCAACCGGGACCGGGACCGGTCGCTGATACTTTACGAAAAACTGCTGTCCTCCGGGGAGGACCCGGTAAGGCTGGTCAGCGCTGTCTGCTATCAGCTGGAAAAATACTGGAAGGTGCTCCTGATGACCGCCCGCGGGATATCCCCCCGTCAGATCGGATACAGCATCCAGAGCCATGAATATTACGTCAACCAGATGATCCCCGCCTCGCGGAAGAGGACCCCGCAGCAGTATCTGTGGGCCATGGGCCAGATCTACCGGACCGAATATGCCCTTAAATCCGGACGGGGAGAGCCCCGAAGCCTGGTGCAAAAACTTATCTATAAATTATCTTCCTAAATTTAAGGAAATAATAATGGCTGTAGAGAATATCACTGGCAACGAGTCGATAGAGGAACTTCAACGGCTGACGGAGGTCTTCAACAAACGGATCCGGCTGCTGGACGAAAAGAAGGCCGCCACCAAGCCGGAGATCTTCCAGAAGGTGCGCGGGGAGTATGAGGCCAAGCTGCTGGAACTGCAGGTTCTGCTGGAGGAGAAGGGCGCCGGAATGCAGGAGACGCTGGATGCGGCTCTGGCCGAGCAGGCCGGATTGCTGGCCCGGGAGAAGGAGATCCGCACCGAGATGGAGGAACTGGAATTGCGGGCCGCCATCGGCGAGGTGGAGGATGCCGACTATGCCCGGAAATCGGAGGCCCATAATAGCGAGAACGAGGCCATTGTAGCCAAACTCCAGGAGCTGACGGAAAAGATAGATCGCTGCCGGGCGCTGATCGGCGGGGAAACTGCCCAGCCGGCTGCTCTCGTGGCATCCGAACCTCCGGCAACGCCCCCGCCGCACCAGGCTGTTGCTTCCAAGCCGGCATCCCCGCCGCCCCCGGCGGCTCCAAGGCCGGAACCAACCCCACCGCCTGCCCCGGAGCCGGAGGTTCAACCCACACCGGCAGTTCAGCGCAGCGAGTTGGACGATCTGGAGAAGCAGTTCGCCAGCATATTGGGTGCCAATTTCGGCCAGGAGCAACCGGCGGCCGAACCCGTAGCCCCGATACCCGAACCGATCCAGATAGAGGAAAACGTTTCATTTGAGCCCCAAGTCGAGGAGGCCGCCATCGGGGAGTCCCATGAGGGCGAACTTAAATGCCCCAAGTGCGGAGCCTTCAACCGGGCCGACAACTGGTACTGCGAGAAATGCGGCAATGAGCTGATCAACGCCACCGATCTGCTGGGCGGAAAATAAAGGACTTTCAGATAAATAGATTGAAAGCCTTCAGAGATGATTTGTTGATCTGAGGGCTTTTGCAATTAAATCGAACAACCGGAATATCAAATATGACCCGAGAATACAACTTCAAAGAGATCGAAGCCAAATGGCAGGAGACCTGGGAGAGGGAAAAGACCTTCCGGGCTCATGACGATTGTGATAAACCCAAGGCATACTACCTGGAGTTTTTTCCCTATCCCTCGGGATCTGGACTCCATGTGGGGCACCTTAAGAATTACGTTCCGATGGACGCCCTCTGCCGTTACAAGAGCATGAGCGGCTTCAACGTGCTGCATCCCATGGGCTGGGACGCCTTCGGCCAGCCGGCCGAGAACGAAGCCATCAAAAAAGGGCGCAACCCGCGCCAGATGGTGCCAGAGTACGCCGCCAATTACAAGCGGACCCTCAAGCTGGCCGGATGCAGCTACGACTGGGACCGGGAGATAAATTCCAGCCTGCCGGATTATTACAAATGGACCCAGTGGATCTTTATACTGCTCTATAAAAAGGGGTTGGCCTACCGCGACACCGCCCCCATCAACTGGTGCCCGGCCTGCAAGACCGGCTTGGCCAACGAAGAGGTCAAAGAAGGCCGCTGCTGGCGCTGCGACACCGTGGTGGAGAAACGGCCGATGCCCCAGTGGTTCTTTAAGATAACCGCTTACGCCGACCGGCTGCTGAACGATCTGGAGAAGCTCCATTGGACCGAGGGCATGAAGGAGATGCAGCGGGACTGGATAGGGCGGAGCGAAGGAGCCCAGGTCGAATTCAAAATTCAAAATTCAGAATTAAAAATTCAGGTATTCACCACCCGGCCGGACACCCTGTTCGGAGCCACCTTCATGGTGCTGGCGCCGGAGCATCCCCTGGTGGAAGATCTGACCCTGCCCGGGAATAAAGCCGAGGTCGAAGCCTATATCAAGAAAACCCAGTGTGAGACCGAGATCGAGCGGCTTAACACCGAACGCACCAAGACCGGCGCATTCACCGGCAGCTACGCCGTCAACCCGGTCAACGGGGAGAAGATCCCCGTCTGGATAGCCGACTATGTGATGATGGGCTACGGCACCGGGGCCATTATGGCGGTGCCGGCTCACGACCAGCGTGATTTCGAATTCGCCCGCAAGTTCGGCATTCCCGTCCGGATGGTCTTCCGGTCGGAGGGAGGGCCGGCCGGACCGGAGGAGATGACCCAGGCCATTCCCGACGGCGGGACCATGGTAAATTCCGGACAGTTCGACGGCCTGCCCAATTCAAAGGAGACCATTTCCAAGTTTGTAAAATGGTTGGAGGAGAACAAGAAGGGGGCGGGCAAGGTCAACTACCGCCTGCGGGACTGGCTGATCAGCCGCCAGCGGTACTGGGGAGCGCCCATTCCCATGATCCACTGTCCCAAGTGCGGCGTGGTGCCGGTGCCGGAGAACCAGCTGCCGGTGCTGCTGCCGGAGGTGGAGAACTACCATCCCTCGGGTACCGGCGAATCGCCCCTGGCCAATATCCCGGAGTTCGTCAATATTAAGTGCCCCCAATGCCACGGACCGGCCAAACGGGAGACCGACACTATGGGCGGCTTTGCCTGCTCTTCCTGGTATTTCATGCGGTTCACCGATCCGAATAACGATAAGATGTTTGCCGACCGGGAAAAGTTGGATAAATGGCTGCCGGTTGATATCTATGCCGGAGGGGCCGAGCACGCCAGGTCTCACCTGCTGTATTCCCGGTTCTGGACCAAGGTGCTGTTCGATGAGGGCTATTTGAATTTCACCGAGCCGTTCCTGACCCTCCACAACCAGGGATCCCTGCTGGCCTACACCCCGGGAAGAAAGCCCCGGGCCAATGAGAACGCGGAGAACGAGGGCGGCGAAGCCCGTCTGGTCGATTGGATCGTTTTAAAGCCCGAAGAGAGGGAGGGGTTCCCAAAGGACCAGATGGTGTGGCGCTGGGCCAGGATGTCCAAGTCCAAGGGCAACGTGGTGACCCCGGACGAGATCGCCCAAAAATACGGAGCCGACAGCCTAAGGGTCTATGAGATGTTCATGGCGCCCTTCGAGGACGATATTCAGTGGACCGAGGAGGGGATCAACGGCTCTTTCCGGTTTGTCAACCGGGTGTGGCGCTGGATAACCACCTATCAGCCGGTCTATCAGGCTGACTGGGCCGCTAAGATCGAACAGGAAGACCACTTAGCAGTCAGATCGGTCAGGCGGAAACTGCACCAGACCATCAAGAAGGTCACCGACGACATGGAACGCTTCCAGTTCAACACCTCGGTGGCGGCCCTGATGGAGCTGACCAATGAGGTTCAGGACGCCTTTCCGGTCAAGGAGGATATGCCGGCGACCGATCATCCCTGCCTGGTTTCGGAGATATTGGAGACCATGACCCTGCTGATGGCGCCGTTCACCCCGCATATGTCCGAGGAGCTGTGGCAGATGCTGGGGCATAAAGGGACCACCTACAAGGCCCAGTGGCCCAAGTCCGATCCCCAGGTCGCCGCCAATGAGGAGATCACCCTGGTGGTCCAGGTGAACGGCAAGCTGCGGGACCGGATCACCGTTCCGGCCGATATCAGCGACGAGGAGCTTAAGAAGACCGCCTTGAACAGCGAGCAGGTAAAAAAGTATTTGGTTGGGGTGAATGTGAAGAAAGTGGTGGTGGTGCCCAAGAAGCTGGTGAATATTGTAGGGTAAAGGGTGATTGACAAAAATGCTGGCAACAATGCCAGCATTTTTGTATAATACACTATCAGGTATTTAAGATTTAAGAATTGTGTTAAGGAGTAAAATATGTCAACAACAGAAATAGCAGTTTTTATATCAGCAATTGCAACATTAATATCAGCTGCTGCCGTAATAGTTTCAGCAATAACGGCACGGGCTACTATAAAATATGCAAAAACGACAGAAGAAATGGCGAAGGACGAAAAAAGGAAATATAACTATAATATATTTAATGATAAATTTAAAAGCATCAACAATAATTATTTAACTATTACGGTAATAGGCCCCAAGGAAAAAGAATATAATGGATCACATGCATTACGTTTATTGATACCTGAAAATAACTTACGTGGGCTACAAAATAATTTGGTTAAAGAAAGGGGTTTAAAACAATTTCGATATGTTATACAAACCATGGATTTGTTAATTAAAGATTTAAATAAGTTACATAAAGAGGATAAAGCCTCCATTAAAGAGAATGTAATAAAGTTTTATGAAAATTCTATTAAAGAATTTATTGAAATACTTTTAACCTATAAAGAGCACATCAACGGTTTGATACCAGAGCAAAGGATATTAGTTACAGAATGTTATGATTTCTACGAAATAATGTCAAAACTTGAAAACAGCATAGATGGAGGCTAGTACTAAAAATATATGTATCCTTTAAGGGCGTAGAATAAATAACCACCCTTAAAATCAAATTGTCCCATAATAAATATTATGTAAACTATTAATATTGCTTATTACGCAAGGACTTATAATGCAGATCCTCACTCCAAACAGCCTTAAAGACCACTCCCTTCTCGATTCCGGCGATGGCCGGAAGCTGGAACGCTTTGGCGGTTATCTGATCTCCCGGCCCGAGCCGCAAGCCATCTGGAACAAAAAACTCCCGGCCGATCAATGGAACAAAGCTCAGGCTGTCTTCATTGAGACCGGTAAATGGCGGCAAGTTTCGCCTCCTCCCCGGCCCTGGCTTTTCCGATACCAAGGTCTGACACTGGAGCTCAAACTGACCCCGTACAAACATACCGGAGTATTCCCGGAACAGGCCGTCAACTGGGACTGGATATCGGAATTGATCACTAAAAGCCAGCCTAAACCAAGTATCCTCAACCTGTTCGCCTATACCGGAGCTGCCACCTTGGCGGCGGCGGCAGCCGGAGCCAGGGTCTGCCACCTGGATTCATCCCAACCGGCCGTCAAATGGGCCAAACGCAACCAGGAACTGAGCAATCTGGCCGATAAACCCATCCGCTGGATGGTGGATGACTGCCTTAAGTTCGCCGAGCGGGAGGTCAAACGTGGGGTTAGATATGACGGTATCATCATGGATCCGCCGGCATTTGGCCGTGATACCTCAGGTAAAACATTCAAATTTGACCGAGATCTGCCCAGACTTTTGGCCATCTGCTCCAAGTTATTGCCGGACAATCCTTTGTTTTTCCTGATCAATGCCTATAATGTGGGGCATTCGCCCCAGACCCTTAAGAACCTGCTGGCCGATATTCTGCCGCCAGATCGGATCCAATGCGGTGAACTTCATTTGGGCAATAATGATATCTCCATGCCTTGCAGTATATTTGCCAGATTTAGTTAAACCATATATTTATTTAATCAAAAAGCCCGGTCTTATAAAGACCGGGCTTTTACTATTTCATCTAACCACCTTAGAATACGTAGGTTGCAATAAGTTTGGCAGTGATCCCGCTGATCTCCAGCGGCAACGGCAGGACCTGATCCTTGTCGTGGTCGTAATACTCCAATACATCATTGACATTGTCCGGTTCGTGGCTTTCCTTGATTATCAGGTGATCCACCTCGCCCATCTTGTAGCCGATCTCGGCGCTGATATTGAACTTGGGCAGGGCCACCAGGTCCAGCCCTCCGAAGATGCCGAAAGTGGCGGCGCTTCCCTCGGAGTTCCAGTAATGGTTCCATTGGTTGGGCCTGACCTGGCTGGCGTCCAGTCCGGCCCAGATGTTGCCCACCGAGACGCCGGCCTTGGCCTTTAACACCATGGGCACCAGCGGCATGGCGTACTGCACGAAGACATCCACCGGCATCAGTTTGACCTTGTAGGCATGCTGGTCCAGGTTGTCCTCGGCCCATTCCTTGCTGCTGCTCCAGTATCCCAGGTCCACCCCGCCGCCCAATCCCAGGGGCAGGCCCAGTTTAACCTGACCCCCGAAGATGGCGGCCGAGCCGAAGGCTGTCTGGTGGTCGTAAAGCAGCACCTGCTCGTTGATGGTGGTCAACGCCGGGCTGTAGAGCCCGACATAGGGCCCCACGCCGATCTCCAGACCCGGCAGGGCATTGGCGCTAAGCGATAGCAGGATGATGGCCGAAACCATCAGGGATATTTTCTTCATAATGACGCTCCGTATTGTGTTGTCTTTAATGTTATACCAATTTAAGGGTCCAAGTCAAGCAGTTCACCGGATCACCACCATCTTGCCTACGCTCCGGTATTCCCCGGCGCTCAGCTGGTAGAAGTAGATGCCGTTGGCCACCCGGTTCCGGCCGCGGTCCTTTAGGTCCCAGGTCTGGCTGTAATACCCGGCCGGCTGCTCGGCATCCACCAGGGTGGCCACCTGCTGTCCGGCGATGTTGTATACCTCCAGTTTGACCCGGGCCTGCCGGGGCAGCTGATAGCTGACGGCCACCGGCCGGTTGGACGGGTTGGGCGCGGCCCGGCCCAGGAAAAATCCGCCCGGTATGCCCAACCCGGCATTCAATGTCAGGGCGGTGTTCCCGCTGCAGATCTCGGCTCCCTGATCGTTATACAGCCGGTAAGAAAGGGCGACCGGGGTCTGGCTGGCCTTGTTACCCTCGAAGCTCATGGAGAACAGCTGGCCGGATGGCTCCTGGCCCTCCTGCCATTTGGCGGCGCTGATGACGGTCCTTCCCTCCTGCTGCTTGCTCAAGAAAAGCTGCGGCTTGTCTCCCCCCTGCCAGAGGTCCGATGCTTCCAGCGCTTTGACCTTCAGCAGCGACTGGTCGTACTCGATCTCGGCATCCATCGAGGCAAAAATTATCTCCGGCGATATCCTGGCAATCAGCTTCAATTTTTCGCCGGGCGCCGCCTCCAGGCTGACCGGCCCTTCCTGATAACCGCCGGATTTGGCTGATTTGGGATTGTCGGCCCGGTTCCAGGAGTAGATGAAGCCGCTCAGGTCCTCGATGGTGCCGGTGAAATCCTGGGAGACCTCGGTCTCGATGACCCCCCTCTCCACGTCGATCACCCGGGCCTGGACGGTGTAGGTGTTGCCGATCTTGGAGATGGTGCCGCCCATCATCTTGGACACCGCCATCAACTGCCCCACCTGGACCAGGCAGGAGGCGTCGCTGCAGGCCCCGGTCAGCTGGAATTTCTGCTCCCGGAGGATCTTGTCCATCTGCTCCCGCTCCAGCACGTTGAAGTGGCGGGTGTTCACCAGCTCGGCCCGCAGGCGGTCCGACAGGATCACCGCCTCGGCCTGGCTGATGTTGCGGGGCTCGAACTGCAGCACCGCCACCGCCGTCTTCTCCTGCCCCCGGGACAGGCCCGGCAGCAGCAACAGCAGAACCGGGATCAGGATCCTATATTTCATCATGCTTCACCTCTTGGTTTTTTTTGATTTGCTCTTCTTGGGGTAGATCACCTTGTCCAGCACCTTGCCCAGCGCGGCCACCCCCTTCTTCTGGTCGAAGCCGTGCCCGATATAGCGGATGGTTCCGGAGCCGTCGATCAGCACCAGGGTGGGAAAGCTCTTGACGTTGTATTTGTCGGCCACCGCGTTGAACTGGTCCAGCAGAACGGTGCATCCATAGCGGGCGGAGTCGAAATACTTGAGCAGGGTGTCCTTCTTCTCCCCCACGTCCACCAGCACCAGGATCAGGGAGTCGGACGGGTACCTTTTCACCAGGCTGTCCAGCAGGGGCAGCTCCTTCTGGCAGGGCTTGCACCAGGTGGTGTAAAAATCCAGCAGCACCGCCTGGTGTCCCTTGGGGGCGATATGTTCTGAAAGGAAGAACCGGGAGCCGTCCAGGGCCGGCAGGAAGAAGGTGGGGGCCGGAGCGCCCACCTTGACGGTGTCCTGGGCCATCAGGCCGGAGGCCGAGGCGGCCGCCAGGACCAAGAACAATAAAATTCTTAACTGTTTCATATTCCTCTCGTTGAAAAGCATCATCTTTGAATGATAACAGAACAAAAACGGCCTTGTCAATCAAAATAATTATATATTTTGACCGGTGGTTTGCCCCGGGAAAGCCATAAAATTAAAGCCTTTCGAAGATTTACGAAAGGCTTTTATCGGGCGGGGGTCCTTTGTTCAAAGAACGGTTTCCAGCTCCCCGATCATCAGCCGGTATTCGTATTCCGGCGTGGCGGCGTTCAGGCTGCGGTAGAGCGACAGGGCCTTCTCCCGGTGTTCCTCTGAGCGGTTCGCCCGGAACAGGGCGTATTCGATCTCCGCCTGGAAACGCGGTTCGGCATGTTCGGATGACAGCTCCAGAAGCTTTTCGGCCAGGGCCACCCGGTCATCCCGGCATTCCCGCTGGAGTTTCAAAATGCTGCCTTTGACCGTGATCTCCCGGTTGGAGACCCGGCCGGCGATCTCCAGGGCTTCCTTGACGGTGGTTGTGGCCAGCTCCGGGCGGCCGGTATCCGAATAATTCAGCGCCTGCTGGTAGAGATAGGAGCACAGGTAATGCATCAGGTTGATCTCCCGCCCCAGGGCGATGGCCCGGTCCAGGCAGCGCTCCGAGCTTTTCAGGTCGCCGGACAGCCTCTCCAGCTTTCCCAGCATATAGTGGCCGAAGCTGGTGATGGGTTTGTCGCCGAAACGGACGGATATCTCCAGCTGTCTTTGGTAACAATCACGGGCCGGGCCGAACCGGCCCTGGCTGTAGTAAAGATCCCCCATGTTCACCATGGTATAGGCCTCGGTGCGCTCATCACCGATCGCCCGGGCCAGCGCCAGTTGCTGGTTATACCCGTCCAGAGCTTGCTGGTGCCGCCCGGCCTTGGCATGGATAATGGCCATGTTGCCGATACTGGCGCAGATCCCCGCCGTGTTCCCCACCATCTGGCTGCACTTCAGTGACCGCTGGTAGTACTCCATGGCCCGGACGTAATCCTCCTGGTCCAGATATACGTTGCCGATGTTGCCGGTGACCCACCCCAGGCGGATGGTATCACTGGTCTGCTCGCAGATCTTTATCTGGCGGTCGTAATACTTCATGGCCTCTTCGTAATTGCCCTGATCGTAGTATATCACCCCGATCAGCCCCAAAGCGTGTCCGGCATCCTTCAGGTTTCCCTCCTTTTCGGAGATGGCCAGATATTCCCGGAAATACTCCATAGCCTTGGCATATTCGCACTGCTTGTAAAATATATTGCCCAGATAGCTATGGGAGGCGGCCCTTTCCTTTTCATCCCCCAGGGATTCGAAGTCCCTGGCCGCTTCCTCGGCCAAGCGGAAGGCCTCGTCATAATCCCCCTTCAATATCAGTGTGGCGCTAAGCAGGCTCCGGCACTTGGCGGCCAGCCAGGGATCGCCGGTTTTGACGGCAAACTCCAGATTGCGGCGCTGGATGGCCTCGGAATCGTTCCACCGGCCGGTCAGCTGAAGCACATAGGCCCTCTCCCGGTATATATAGTAGGGGTAATACAACGGCCGGCCATCGGCTTGGGCCGTCAGCCACAGGTCTTTTTTATGATATTGCCGGAATTTTATGCTCATATATGTTTGAATAATTTACCTGGATATGATGTTTACTATAACATTTATCTTATGATCTATTCAAGAACAATAAGTGATTTCGTGAGTCATTTCACAGTTTTTTGACCTTAGCTTCTATAACTTTTCTGATCTTCTCGAATGAAGGCGGCGGGCCGGTATTTACCTGTTTGTTATCGATAAATAAAGCATCGGATATTCCCCATTTCAGGAAATTGCCGCGGTCCAGGGTATCCACCGTTTCGAAAACAACCTTTGGGCCTAATTCCAATGCCGCCCGCCTGGCCCTCTCATGGGTCAAATTCTGGGCCGGGCACCAGCCGTTGATGAACGAGGTGACCGTAATCACCCCCGGCCTTTTCTGCGGTTTGGCCCTCTGCTTGATCCATCTGGGCGCCTGGGCATCGGCGGAGAAAGGCTTCCAGACCAGCTGGCTGATGCCGTCCCGGTCGGCCTTTTGGTAGCCGTGCCTTTTGAACCAGGAGGCCTTCATCCAGAAAGGCAGGATCACTCCCCAGGCGGCCAGCCCCTTGGCGCCCAATGAGCGGACATCCTCCTCGGCCGCTTCCAGCAGGGCCTTCCCCATCCCGGCCTTCTGGAAATTGCCGCGGCCCTTTTTGTATCCGTGGACCCAGATGCAGTTGATGAAATACAGGTCCTGTCCTTCGGCGGTGGAATGTTCGATGGGCAGGTATTGGATCATGCCGCCGGCCACCCCGTGGTCGTCCACCGCCAGCTTGACCCCCAGGCCCCGGTCCTTCATTTTGCCGTACCATTTTTCCTTGTGGTCACCGGCCTCCTTGATCTCATCGGACCAGTCCTCCAGGCACAGGAAATACGAACTTAGATCTTTCTGACCAAGGTCTATTATCTGCATATTTTTCCTCCGGTGAATTAGAAATGGAAATTAAATAGTGTCATCCTGAGGCTTGCCATGAAACAGTCATTCTTTTGACCTTTGAAGGAAGACTTCGAGGCAGCACAGGTTGAAGGATGAATAACCGTCACCCATTCGGCTTGCCAGAGCGTAGGCAATTCTCAGGGTGACAATTTCGTTGTCATCCTGAGAGCTTGCCCTGAAACTGTCATTCGTTTAACCTTTGAAGAGGGACTTCGAGGCGGCACAGGCTGAAGGATGAGTTACCGTCACCCATTCCGCTTACGCTACTCTAATGTCTTCTTTAAGTGCAGTAGCTTTTGCGGAGGCACTCGGCTTGCCAGAGCGTAGGCGATTCTCAGGGTGACAGTGGTTAGATATTAGTTTATAATTTGGCCAGAATAAAGTCAAGAAAAAACCGCCCCTCCGTCCCCCTTGAGCTGGCACTGAGCAAGTCGAAGTGCAAGGAGGGGACCAAAGGGGTGGTCAAAAAAGTTCATATAGCTGCCGGCTGACCCCGCCCTACTATCCACTGATTGTCACCCTGAGACCTCTCCCCGCCCAGCAGGTTGAACGGGTGGCGAGGGTTTTCTAAAATTTACAACTGCCGCCGCCCTTCTTTTGGTAATACTGCTGGTGGTATTCCTCGGCCCGGTAGAATTCCCCGGCCGGAGTGATCTCGGTGACTATCGGCCGGGAGTATTTGTGCGACCCATCCAGTTTTTCTTTTGATGCCTGGGCAGTTTTCTGCTGTTCCGGGGTGGTGTAGAATACGGCCGAGCGGTATTGCGAGCCCACGTCCGGGCCCTGGCGGCCGGGCGTGGTGGGGTTGTGATTCTCCCAGAAGACCTTCAGCAGATCATCATAGCTGATGACCGCCGGGTCGTAGGTCAGGCGGATGGCCTCGGCGTGGCCGGTGGTGTCGGTGCAGACCTGTTGGTAGGTGGGATCCTGGGTGTGGCCGCCGGTGTAGCCCACCTCGGTGGAAATGACCCCTTTGAGCTTCTGGAAGTCAGCCTCCACCCCCCAGAAACACCCGGCCGCGAATATGGCGGTTTCCATCTTTTTATCCTTTGCCCTGGTGTTATCGGGGCGGGTTTGAAACCCGCCCTTACTTTTATTGTCTTGGCCCTGGGCATTAAGTGTTAGGACAAAGCCCAGCAGAAAAGCCAGCAGGCTGAGATAGATTCGTTTATTCAAAAGAAAAACCCTCCTTTAGCCAATATAAGGCCGAATAGAGGGTTTGTCAAGAGATAATGCTTGATTATAAGCACATATTATTAATTAAATATCAGTCCTATCTTCGTCATAAAACCCATGTATCTTAATTGAATTTAATGCTGGCTCTATTTGTTTGAAATGATTATAATACTGCGCTTTTGTGCCGTCACTGATATAGAAAATCATATATGCGATCTCCTTCCCAGGTGTTATAAAAAATGACAAAGAACCGTATTGGGGTTGGTAGGGTTCAAATATTATTGGTATATTTTTAATAAGCCAAGAATCGTCTTTTACGCAAAAGCCAATCTCTGTGAAATTGCCGACATAACGATATTCTTGTGTATATTTGTGCTTAATCGTAAGGCTACTATCAATGTGTAAACCATTTATTATCAATTTTCCGGAATGTGGAACTACACGGCTATTAAAGACGAACAGTGGGTAACTAAATTGCCATCCCCAATCTTCACCGATGTTATGAGCCTTTAAATCCCAGCGATTACCAGAGTATGTGTTTACAGTGTCAAAAACTACCGTTTCGGGTGTAAAATAATTCGTATGATCAAGATAACCGATAATTATATTCTCTTTAACATCGTTGTCAAGGTGTCTAAACAGATAGTTGTATGAATTTCTAGCCTTGGATTTATCTACTGAACCACCTAAAGAACTGAGCGTGCTTTTCTCAATATGTAAACTAAACTGATCTTCATAAAGAGTAACCATTAAATTTTCAGGCACTGCAATACCCATGAAATGGGAATGCCATTGCAGGCCTCTGTAAATGACAGATGCAATTTCATAAGAAACTATTATCAGAATTATAACAATTATTGATATTCGGGTTATTTTCATGAATATTGCGTCTAAAAACAATGTATACTAAATGATAAGCGTGGATTGCTTCATTTGCCAGAGAACAGCAACCCTGCAATGACATGAAAACGTTCCTCAACCAAATCGGTAAAATCTGCGAAAATCAGCGTCCCATTTCACGTTTATAACTTTCAATTAACTTTTTCACATCTTCGTCTATAATATCCGAAGTTACATGTTTCTCGATGAATAATAGAGCCTCTTTAAAATTGTAGAACAAATTACTTACAGCAATGTTGTACTCTTTACCATCTACAACTCCCTGAATGAAGACTGCCTTCGGTATAGATCCGAAATAGTAGATATTATTCGGATAAATATTAATAATATTCTGCCATTTAAAATACGTTACTTTTTTAAACTTAAGTTTAAATATACTAATATCAATAAATTCCAAGCCTTCGCTTTTTATGGTAATAGTGATATACGGTAAAACGATAAAACTAAAATAAACGCCAGCAAAAGAAAGGATTAAACCATATATTATATTAAAACTACTGGGTTCTTTATGGATTTTATCCAGGAATATTAGTATTATTAATAATATTACAATCTGGGAAAGTATTATAGCCGTTTTCTTGATTTTTAAAATTAGCATATAACATTTCACAATTAATGTTATGCCTATATCCCTTGGTGGTTACAGATCCTTCGGCTTGCCAGGCAAGTTTGTCGGACTCAGGATGACCCTACACAAAACCAAATCAGTAAAATCTGCGTTTATCAGCGTCCCATTAAGCCCCGTTCACCAGGGTGGGGTCACTTCATCATATTCGGGATGGCCTCTTCCCAGGTTTTTCGGGCCTCGGCCACCGGAATGTCTATCAGATCCTTTATGACTAGCTTCTCTCCCCCGACCGTGCCCAGCTTTAGAATGTCAACGCCCTGCTTCTTTGCCAATGCTTCCAGTTTCTCAACATCCGCCGCCCTGCTTGACAGGATGATACGGGTCTGGGTCTCGGCGAACAGCTTGAAGTCTCCCCTGCCGGGCAGGCCGGACAGATCAGCAACCAATCCTGTCCCCTCCTTGTTAAGGAGGGGATCAAGGGGTGGTGTAAAACAACATTCGGCCAGGGCCACGGCCAGACCGCCCTCGGAGCAGTCGTGGGCCGAGCGGACCAGTCCGGCCCTGATGGCATCCCGGACAAAATCGTGCAGTTTCTTTTCGGCCTCCAGGTCGATGGCCGGGGCGTCTCCGTTCACCTGGCCGTGCACCGCTTTAAGATACTCCGAGCCCCCGATATCCGGCTGGGATTTTATATCTCCGGCCAGAAACACGACATCTCCGGCCTGCTTGAACCACTGGGTGGTGATGTGGGACAGGTCCTCGATCAGCCCCACCATCCCTATCAAGGGCGTGGGATAGACGCTGTGGGTAAGGCTTTCGTTGTATAAACTGACGTTGCCGGAGATCACCGGCACCTCCAGCACTTTGCAGGCCTGGGCCAGCCCCTCCACCGCCTGCTTCATCTGGTAAAAGACCTCCGGCTTATAGGGATTGCCGAAATTCAGGCAGTCGGTCAGGCCCAAGGGCCTGGCCCCGGAACAGGCCAGATTACGGGCGGCCTCGGCCACTGCTATGGCCCCGCCGTTGAAAGGATTTAAATAGCAATACCGCCCGTTGCAGTCGGTGGTGATGCCGATGGCCTTGTTGGTGCCGCGGATCCGCAGGACGGCGGCATCCGACCCCGGCAGGACCGCGGTGTTGGTTCGCACCTGGTGGTCATACTGCTGATACACCCAGCGTTTGCTGGCAATGGTAGGGGCCGATAGTACACTATTTAGCGACTTATTGTGATCTTTTGGTTCCTTGATGTCGTTTTGTATGAATTGCTTTAACTTATCCAGATAACCCGGTCTGTTGCTTTCTCTTTGGTATACCGGGGCCTCATCAACCAGGGTCTTTACCGGGATGTCGGCAAAGACCTCGTCCTTCCATTTGATCCTGACTTTCCCGTCATTGGTGACCACCCCTATCGAGGAACAATGAAGCTCCCATTTGTCAAATATCGCTTTGATCTGGTCGTAATTCTCCTTGGGAGCCACCACCACCATCCTTTCCTGGGATTCGGACAGCATGATCTCGTATGGGGTCATCCCCTTCTCCCGCAGGGGAACCTGGGACATATCCATCTCCAGGCCGGTCCCGGCCCGGGAGGCCATCTCGATGGACGAGCTGGTCAGCCCGGCCGCCCCCATGTCCTGGATGCCCACCGCCAGGCCGGACTCGATCAGCTCCAGGGTGGCCTCCAGCAGGAGTTTCTTGGTGAAGGGGTCCCCTATCTGGACAGAGGGACGCTTGGCCGATGATGCCTCGGACAGCTCCTCGGAGGCGAAGGTGGCCCCGTGGATGCCGTCCCGGCCGGTGGTGGCCCCCACCGCTATCACCAGGTTGCCGGGCCCGGAGGCAAAGCCCCGCATGATCTTCTTGTTCTCCACCAGCCCCAGGCACATCACGTTGACTAACGGGTTGGTGGTGTAGGACTCGTCGAACACCACCGAGCCGCCCACGGTGGGAATGCCCACGCAGTTGCCGTAATCGGCGATGCCGGAGACCACCCCGGAGAACAGGTGCCTCACATGGGCGTCGTCCAGCGAGCCGAAGTACAGCGGGTCCATCAGGGCGATGGGTCTGGCCCCCATGGTGAAGATGTCGCGCAGGATGCCGCCGATGCCGGTGGCCGCCCCCTGATAGGGCTCGATGGCCGAGGGGTGGTTGTGGCTCTCCACCTTCATGGCGATCCCCAGACCGTCCCCGATGTCCACTATCCCGGCGTTCTCCCCCGGGCCCTGCAGCACCTGGGGCGCCCGGGTGGGGAACAGCTTCAGCAGCGGCTTGGAATTCTTGTAGGAGCAGTGTTCGGACCACAGCACCGAGAAGATGCCCAGCTCGGTATAGCTGGGGGTCCGCCCCATTATCCGCTGGATGCTGTCGAACTCCTCCTGGCTGAGCCCGAAGCTTTGGGCCAGTTTTATATCTACGGCAGGTTCCTGATGTTTGGTCATGTTATTTCTTCAGGTTTGAAGGTTGCGGTTTATTGGCGCCTCCCGGGGAGGCGGTCTTTCGGGAATTGGCCTTCGGCCCGTTCTGGGAATTGGCCCGGGGCTTGCGGCGCTGTATCTTGAAGGTCTTGCGGAGCAGCGATATTTTTATGTCCGGCTTCTTGTCCTGGACATGGTTGACGAAGAAGTCCACCACCTCGGGATCGAACTGGGTGCCGGAATGGATCAGCAGTTCGGCCTCGGCCGTCTTCTGCGGCAGGCCCTTGCGGTAGGGGCGGTCGGCGGTCATGGCATCATAGGCGTCGGCCACCGCGATTATCCTGGCCAGCCGGCTGATGTCGTGGCCCTTCTTCTTGTTGGGATAACCGCTGCCGTCGAATTTTTCGTGATGGTCCCGGATGATGTCGGCCACCGTGCAGAGCTTGGAAAAGCCGGAGATGATGTGGTAGCCCCGTTCGGCATGATGATGGATCTCGGTCAGGTCGTCGCTGCTCAATTCCTCTTCTTTATCCAAAGTGGCCTCGTCCACCCCCAGCTTGCCGAAATCGTGCAGCAGGGCCGCCACCTCCAGGGTCAGCAGGTCCTCCTGGGGCAGGCCCATCCGCATTCCGATGGCCAGGGAATAAAAGGTCACCCGGATGATGTGTCCGTCATGGTAGGGCACCAGCCGGTCCACCACCTTGGCCAGCTGGCGCAGCTGGCGGATCATCTTGTCGGGGTCGCCGGCCAGGATCTGGTCCAGCTTGGTCAGCAGTTGGGCAATGGCGTTGACGTCCGGCTGTTTGTACGGCTTGTTCAGCATGTCATCTTGCTCCCAGGAAGTTCTTGATGGAGTCGAATACCAGGCTTCCGTCGGACGATCCCAGCAGCTGCTCCATGGCCCGCTCCGGGTGGGGCATCATTCCCAGGACGTTGCCCTGCTGGTTGGTGATGCCGGCGATGTTGTTCACCGAGCCGTTGGGATTGGCGCTGTCGTCAACCCGGCCCGAGCCGTCGCTGTAGCGGAATACCACCCGGCCGCTGTCCTCCAGTTCCTTTATGGTCCTCTGGTCGGCAAAATAATTGCCCTCCTTGTGGGCGATGGGGACTCTCAGCAGCTGTCCCGCCGTCAGCCGATTGGTGAACGGCAGGGTATTGTTCTCCACCTTCAGGTGAACCGTTTTGCAGATGAACTGCAGGCTGCGGTTGACCAGCATGGCCCCCGGCAGCAGCCCGCTCTCCAGCAGGATCTGGAATCCGTTGCAGATGCCGATCACCGGGCCGCCCTGCCCGGCGAAATCCATCACCTGCTTCATGATGGGCGAGAATCGGGCGATGGCCCCGGTCCGAAGATAGTCGCCGTAGGAGAAGCCGCCGGGCAGGATCACGCAGTCGCAGTTGTTCAGCGAATTCTCCCGGTGCCAGACATACTCCACCTGGCATTTAAGATGGTCCTTCACCGCCCGGTAGCAGTCGTAATCGCAGTTGGAGCCGGGAAAGGTTATCACCGCAAATTTCATTCGCCCTCCCTCAGGGAATAGCTGTACTGCTCGATCACCGGGTTGGACAGGATCTGCCGGCACATCTGGTCGACCTTTTTCTCCACCGCCTTCCGGTCGTGGCTGTCGAACCGCACCTGGATGAACTTGCCCATCCGGACCTCCTCGATGTCCCGGTATCCCATGGTCTCCATGGAGCGTTTGAGGGTGGTGCCCTGGGGGTCCAGCACCAACTCCTTCAGGGTGACATGGATCTCAGCTGTCAGCAATTTTTCTTCTCCTTTTGTTCTTCAATTTTTCCATGTGGCTTGATCGGTAGATCCTCCAAATCAGACCGAACAGGATGTATCCGGTCAGGATGGGGAAAAGCGTCAGGTTGGGATTTTTAATGATGCCCAGGATGGCCAGCATGAACCCGCCGTAGATCAGATAGGATTTGAAGCTGCGGTCGGCCATCTTGGGGATGGGCGGATATTCGATGTCGCTGACCATCAGGAAGGAAAGCAGGATGATCACCAGCGGGATGAAGCGCACCAGGGACAGGTCGTAGCCGACGGCGTTGCTGAACAGCAGGAAGCTGGCCACCACCCCCCCGGCCGCCGGGGTGGGCAGGCCGTGGAAGATCTCCTTCTCGTTCAGGCTCTTGATGTTGGCGTTGAAGCGGGCCAGCCGGATGGCCCCGGCCACCACGAAAGCGAAGGCGGTCAGGCTGCCCCACAGCCCCAGGTTCTTCAAGGCCAGCGGGTAGATCAGGATCATGGGGGCCAGCACGAAGGACACCACGTCGGACAGCGAGTCCAGCTCGGCCCCGAAGCGGCTGTAGTGGTGGGTCAGCCGGGCCACCATCCCGTCTATGGAATCGAAGAAGCCGGCCAGGATGATCAGCCAGGCCCCCCGGTAATAGTTGCCGTTGAAGGCCTCGATGATGGCCAGCACCCCGCAGAACAGGTTTCCGCTGGTGAAGACGCTGGGCAGGAACGCCGGGGTTTTGATCTTGGGTTTCATTTCATAAAACCTATTTATTGAATATGGCGATCGGGGTGACGCCCCCTTTGACCCTGTCGCGATACCGTGATTTATCCGACGAAGTATTTGTTTTACCGTTACGAAGTCGGAACGATATCGCTATAAATCATCAAGGCTCTGCCGAGCCTTACTCTCAGGCCGCCCCAGCGGCCTCTATGAACGACCAGCGATAGGCTTCAGGCTATCGCTGAAAGATTAAATTTCGCCTCATCTAACCTGAAATCACAATCTGTGATTTCAAGTTAGATATCACCGTCCATACTCCCTATCACCGTCACCCCGCCTTTTACCCTGTCCCCCACCTTCACATTGATCTTGGTGCCCAGCGGCAGCAGCAGGTCTATCCGGGAGCCGAACTTCATCAGTCCCATCCGCTGCCCGGCGCTTACCTCATCTCCCAGTTTGGGATAGCACACCACCCGGCGGGCCAGGATCCCGGCGATCTGTTTCATCAGGATCTTCCCGTAGGGGGTTTCGATCCCCAGTTGCATCTGCTCGTTGGCCAGCGAGGCCTTTTCCTCGAAGGCCGGAAAGAATTTGCCGGGATGGTACTGCTGGTATACCACCCGGCCGGAGATGGGGATCCAATTGATGTGGACATCCAGGGGAGATAAAAAGACGCTGACCTGCATGACCTTTTTCCTGAACAGAAATGCATCCTCGGTCTCCCGGACGATCACCACTTTGCCGTCGGCCGGGGATATCAGCCGGCCCGGAAGATATTCCCCCTGCCGGGCCGGATCGCGAAAGAAGAACATCATGAACAGGGCCACCACCGCAAAGGCCAGGGTCAGATAGGCCGTTATCTGGTTTTTGGTGATCAGCCAGGCCGCCAGGGCGATGACGAAGAACAGCCCGGCGATGGCGATGGTCGGCATTCCCTCCGGGGCCAGCTTCATGCGCCTCCTCCCCCGATGTCGCTGATGATCACGTTGCCGCCCTTGGCCTGCATCTCGTGCAGCCTTTGGGAAGCGTCGTTGAATATCTGCTCGTAGGAGATCCCGTCGTCGGGGAAGGTGAACACCGCCAGGCTGATGGTCAGGCGCTGGGAGCTGAAGGCCTGGTCGTTGATGGTGGCATCGTAATCGATGATCTTCTTGATCTTTTCGGCGAACTGCAGGGCCTGGCCCTTTTCGGTCTCCAGCAGGGCCGCGGCGAATTTGTCCTCGTCCAGCCGGCAGGAGATGTCTATCCTCCGGACATGTTCGTTGAGCAGCATGCCGATCCGGGCCAGCACCTTGTCCCCGGCCTGGGTGCCGTTGCTTTCGACAAAGGCCTTGAAATTGTCCAGGTCCATCAGGGTGAATGACAGCTTGTGCCCGAAACGCTTGGCCCGGTTGAGTTCTGCCAGGGCCCGCTCGTCAAAATACCTCCGGTTCAGCAGGCCGGTCAGCTTGTCCTTGGTGTAGAGCTTTTCGAACAGCCCGGCGTTGTCCAGGGCCATGGAGCCCAGGCTCTGGAAGATCATCATCAGGTTCCGCTCCTCCTTGGAGCGCCGCTGGATCCTGCCCAGGGAGACCACCCCCATCACATTATTTCTCTGCACCAGGGGGATGCACAGGACGGGATTGATCCTTTTATCCCGGGTGTTCTCCAGCTTCTGTTTTATCAGGTTGCTCTCGTTCTCGAAATCCTCCTTGGCCATGATCACCCGCTTGGCGGCGGTATGGCCCACGTACCCCTCCCCCACCTTGATCACCAGTTCCTGGGCGATCTTGGGGTCCAGCCCTATGGACTCGGCCACCGCCAGCTCCGCCCCCTCGTCGCCCACCTTGAAAAAGATCACCTCTTCGGAGTCGAACAGCTGCTGGGCTATCCGGCTCAGCAGCATCGGCAGCTTTTCCCTTTCCAGACTGCCCCCCAGGGTCCGGGCCAGTTCCAGCAGGACCATGAACACCCGGGAGCGCTCGGAATGGTCCTTCTCCATGGTGGTCAGAGAGCTCTTCATGCTGGCGATGATGTCCCGCTGACGGCGTTCGTCCTCCTTCAGCCGTTTGAGCTCGTTCTGGGCCATGCCGCAGGCCACGGTCTTCTGCCCGGCCTTGCCGCTGGCGATCAGGAACAGCACCAGGAAAAGGACCGCCGATCCTATTGCTCCATATGTCAACATGTCCATGATCATCCCCCTATCTTTTCAGTTGGGGCCGTTCAACCCGATACGCTTAAAAATATGTCCGATATTCCGGATAAAACTTTCGGGATCGAATACATCGGCAATGGCCTTGGCATCCAATGATCTTGCCACTTCGGCATCGGCCAGAACCAGTTGCTTGAGGTTTCCGCCCCCCTCCCATACCTTCATGGCGTTGCGCTGGATGATGCGGTAGGCGTCCTCCCGGGATATGCCCTTCTCCACCAAAGCCAGCAGCAGTTTCTGGGAAAAGATCAGCCCCCCGGATGACTCGATGTTCAGTGCCATCCTCTCCGGATAGACCCTTAGGCCCTCGATCAGCCAGATGGTCTTGTTCAAAATATAATCCAGGGCGATGGTGCTGTCGGGGATCACTATCCTCTCGGCCGAGGAATGGGAGATGTCCCGTTCATGCCACAGGGCCACATTCTCCATCCCCACCAGGGCATTGGTCCGGATCACCCGGGCCATCCCGCAGATCCGCTCGGAGATGATGGGGTTCCGCTTGTGGGGCATGGCCGAGGAGCCCTTCTGTTTTTCCGAGAACGGCTCCTCCGCCTCCCGGACCTCGGTCCTCTGCAGGTGGCGGATCTCCAGGGCGATCTTGTCCAGGGTGGAGGCGATGATGCCCAGGGTGCACAGGTATTCGGCATGGCGGTCCCGCTGGACGATCTGGGTGGACACCGGCTCCGGCTTCAATTCCAGTTTCTGGCAGACGTATTCCTCCACCGAGGGGTCGATATGGGCGAAGGTGCCCACCGCGCCGGAGATCTTTCCGCAGGAGATCGTCTCGATGGCCCGTTCCATCCGGAGAATGTCACGCTGTATCTCCTGCCACCACATGGCCAGCTTCAGCCCGAAGGTGGTGGGCTCGGCATGGATGCCGTGGCTGCGCCCCATCATCAGGGTGTCCTTGTGTTCCCAGGCCCTTTGTTTCAGGACCGCCGAAAGCTTATTCAGGTCGTCCATCAGCAGCCGGCCGGCCTCCTTCATCAGCACCGCCCAGGCGGTGTCCAGCACGTCGGACGAGGTCAGGCCCATGTGGATGAAGCGGCCCGATTCGCCCACCTGCTGGTTGACGCTGGTCAGAAAGGCGATGACATCGTGCTGGACCTCGGCCTCGATCTGGTCTATCCGGGCGATGTCGAAGCCGGCCCTGGCCTTGATGTTCTCCAGGTCTTTTTGGGGAATGCGCCCCAGCCGGGCCTGGGCCTCGCAGGCCAGGATCTCGATGTCCAGCCATTTCTGGAACTTGTTCTGTTCGCTCCAGACGGCCTTCATCTTGGGCAGGGTATAGCGTTCGATCATCTTGAAATCTTATCTTATCTTTTTATAAAGAATATTGGTAAATTCCTTGTAATCGGTCTCCGAAAGCCTCTCCCATTCTGTTTCATCGAACTCCGGAAATTTTGTGTCCCCGGCGCAATCCTGTTTGAGCCAGGATACGCAAAGGAAATCGGCCAGGGGCAATGCCTGCCGGTAAATTTCCGCCCCTCCGATGAAGAATATCTTTTTGCCGTATTCCTCCGCTTGGGCCAGGGCCTGATCCATGCTTTGGCAGGCCGTCCCCCCCGGGATGTCCATTGGGGACCGGGAGACCACGATATTGTTGCGGTTGGGCAGCGGCTTCCCGATAGACTGGTAGGTCCTCCGCCCCATGATCACGGTATTACCGGAGGTCAGTTTTTTGAACAGCTTCAGATCCTCCGGCAGGTGCCAGGGCATCTGGTTGTCCTTTCCGATGACCCGGTCCCGGGTCATGGCCACGATGATGCATTTCTCGGCATTGCTCAAACCGCCACCTCGAACTTTATTCCCGGGTGAGGCTGATAATCCTCCAGGGTCACATCTTCGTATTTCAGGTCGAACAGGGGCTTGTCGGCGATCCTGACCCTGGGAAGCGGCCGGGGTTCCCTCTCCAACTGCAGCTTCAGCCCCGGCAGGTGATTCTCATAGATATGGGCGTCGATGATGGTATGGGCGAATTCCCCCGCCTGATAGCCGGTCTCCTGGGCCAGCATCATGGTCAGCAGGGAATAACAGGCCAGGTTGAAGGGGATCCCCAGGGCGATGTCGCCGGAACGCTGGGTCAGGTGGCAGTTGAGCTGGTCCCCGGAAACGCTGAAACAGAAGGTGTAATGGCAGGGCGGCAGCCGGCTCTGGGCGGCATTGCCGGGATGCCAGGCCGAGACCACCATCCGGCGCAGGTTGGGGGTGGTGGGATTTTCTTTTATCTCCCGCAGGATGTCGACCACATACCGGATCTGGTCGAAAACCTTTCCCCCGCTGTCGGGATCCATGCTGGTCCAGCGCTGGCCCCATTTCTCGCCCTCCACTCCGCTGTCGGGCACGGGATAACGCCGCCAGAACCTGCCATAGGCCGTCTCCAGCCTGCCGTCTGCGTCGGCCCAGGCGTCCCAGATCTTGGTCTTGGTCTTCAGGTCGCGGATGTGGGCCTGGCCGCTTAAGTACCAAAGCAGTTCGTGCAGCATGGAGTTGAAATACATCTGCTTGGTGGTCAGCAGGGGATAGCCCTGCTGCAGGTCGATCTTGTAAAAAACGCCGAAACAGCTGTAGGTGGAAACGCCGGTGCGGTTCTTCTGCACCGTCCCGTTGTCCAGGACATATTTTACCAGGTCCAGATATTCACGCATAAATTTATTGACCCCTCCCTTCCCTCCCCGATGCGGAGAGGGTTGATCGGGCAGTTAGGATGAGAATTTTTCCTTGAGGGTGATGAACCTTAAGTAATCGTCGATCTCCACCAGGCTGGTGATGATCAGCTTCTTGTCCTCGATGCGGATCAGTTTGAGGGTCAGAAGTTTTTTGACTATCTCCTCGGTCTTGGAGGCGTCGATGCCGATTATTCCGCCCAGGGCGGCGTAATCATACGGGAAGTCCACCACGATCCCCTCGGCCGTCTGGGCCCCCCGTTCCTTGGCCATGGACACCAGCAGGGCCACCACCCGGCGCATCTCGTCCCGGATCAACAGGAACTCCACCTGGCGGTTGGTGTCCCTCAGGCGGCGGGTCATGGTCTCCAGAACATACTCGATCATGGGGTTGTCCTTGAGCTGGGATTTGAAGGCGTCCCGGTCCACGATCAGCAGGTTGACCTCGTCCACCGCGGTGGCGGTGGCCGACCGGGGGCTGCCGTCGATCACCGCCATCTCCCCGAAGAAATCCCCCTCCTTGATGATGGCCAGGGTCTTCTCGATGTTCCCGGCGCTGCGGCTGATCTTGATCTTTCCGGCCCGGATCAGGTACATTTCGCTTCCGGCGTCTCCCTGCCTGAAAATGACCTCGTCCGGTTTAAAATTCTTTTCGTATTCCTGACCAGCCATACGGCATTCCCCCAATATTTAAGTTGAGACGACTTTTCAGGTTTTCCCCTTTAAAGCATAAATATATCATTAACTTACGAATATTTCAAGGAAAAACTAAAAGGGCGTCTTAATTTAACATAAGACGCCCCGGATGGAAGTGATGCTTATCGGATGGAGATGATCTTTTCCAGCATTTTTCCGTAACCGGTCTCGGCCTTTATGAAGTACACCCCGGCGGCCGCCCGTTTGCCGGCTTGATCCCGGCCGTCCCAAACAAAATTGTGCCGTCCCCCGGGTTTCTCCCCCTCGAACACCGTTTTTACCATCCGGCCGCAGATGTCGTATATCCTGAGGGTCACCGGTGATTTGCCGGGAAGGCTCAGGCTGAAGGTGCTTTTTTGCCGGAACGGACTGGGATAGGCCGAAAGCCCCGGTTTCAGGCTGGCGCCGGACCGAAGGGGGTTTTCATCATTGCTGATCCCCAGCGCGGGATTTCCGAAGAATCCCGTTATCAGGGAGTCCACCGGCTGGCTGAACCCGGCCCCGGCGGTTATCCAAAGGCTCTGTCCCGAACCATAGGTGTTATAAACCGCCGCTATGGCCGAAGTGACCGTTCCCAGATGGGCCAAGGGAACCGCCGCCGGCTGCAGGCCGCTCAGCCGGCCGTTGACGGCCGCAAGTATTCCCAGGGTGTCTCCGTGATCGATCGATGCCACCCCGAAAGGATTTTGATAATCGGATATCACGTTGATCCCGGCCCCGGTATAAAAGGCATAACCGGTGGCCCCCAGCCATCGGCTTACCGGCAACAGATTGCTTCCTCCGCTTAAATTGTAGACCGATTTTCCCACCGACAAGGCCAACCCGCCCGATCCGATAAAACTGCTCACCCGGGAAGAATCGGCCATGGTCAGACCGTTTTCCAGGATCAGGGCCTGGTAATTCCCGCCGATCACGGGAGGCATCAAGCTCAGGCTGTCGACCTGGCCCCAGCGGGTTCTTGCCAGATTTAGCATTCCGGACGACGAACCGATGCACAGCGCATCCCCGGATCCCAGCACCCACAGCCCGAGGTCTGCATTTCTGGTCAGGGTATCCAGGCTGTCGATTCCGGATACCGTGACCTGGTACCTGCCCGGAGAGGCATCGGTCGAGGAGACTACTTTTACTGAACAGGAATCCAAGGGAACAAGCACATCCCGGTCGAACTCAACGGATATGGAACCGGATGAAGGCAATGGTGTCACCTGGGCGCTCATACAGACCGGCAGGGCAAAACCGTTGACCGGCTCCAGCCGCACCCGGAAGCAGGCGCTGTCCCCCTGGCTGAGGGTGGTCTCCGCCGGATCGGCGCTGATCCCGAAATCCCGGTAATGCAGGGAGACATTGGTATAATGATGATCATAATCATCGGCAATTGCATTCGGCGTCTCCAGGGAAGAATTAGCCACCCCCCAATCCAGGCTCTCTGCCCCCAGATATTCGACTGTTCCGGAGATGCCGTCGATTTGGACGTCCCGGCACTGAAGATAGATATTATTCCCTTCGGTGCTGTCCAGATACGAAACTCCCTCGGTTAGGTCCAAAACAATATTATTCCCCGGGAACGGATTATCCCCGCCGCCAAAAGTATAGCCGTCCTGGGTATTTATATAAAATTGCCGGGACCAGTCCGGCGACAGCGCGGGGCCAACCCCGGCCCTGATCTGGACGCTGCCGCGATTGCCATGATTTATCCTGGCCCTCATTTTCAGCCGGGGCTGGTATCCTATCCTGTCCGATGAATAAAAAGCCGCCTGGTATGACGTCCGGGAATCGGTGGCAGCCTGATAAGACATCCAGTAGTATCCGCCGTCTCCCCATGAGGGTCCCCAGGAATTGACCACCCGGAAGGCCCCCCGGCCGTCATTGGTCACCAGGGAATCGTCGTAGCCGGCGATGCAATTGGCATGCCCTCCACGGATGTCACCGGAAAGATCGGCCACGCAGAAGATATTGTTATATGAGGAGATATTATCGTAATTGGCGTAGACCAGCAGGCCGATCACCACGTTGTTGCCCTCAGCCAAACATTGCTTGACCCCCTCTATCCCCAGATCGTCGGACAGGTCGAACCAGAACCATTCATTACAGCGGTAGGGTATGGCCGAATCGTAGGCTGTTTCGCTGGGCCAGCTAGTGCACTCCCCATCGTTATAGGGCTTCAGCAAGATCGACGAACTTCCCATGTCGCACAATACCTGAAAAGCATCGCCGAACCACGATCCGTTATCCGCCCCGCCGTTGATCTGATTGTATACGAACGAAGGGCTGAATAAGTGGTTGGAATCCGCCAGTGACCAGTTGTGCTCAACCCACTCCTGATAGCTCTTGTGGTAGTAGGCCGTGGCCCAGGCGGTGCAGGACCCCTGCCCACCCTGGTTGCCCACCGGCGGCATATCGGCCGAGTGGTCCACCGAAGAAGGCAAGGTCCCTTTCGACCCTGCGACCTTTATTTCGTGCCCCGGAGCCGTCACCCGGGGATCCTTCCATATCAGGCCCAGGCGGTGCAATTCGTCGGCTTTGGTGACCGAGCAGCAAACCGCCGGAAGGATCAATAAGATGAGTGCGATCTTTTTCATAATATCCTTTAACTAATTGGAGTGATTATAACAGGAACTCCCCCAAAGTCAACATTAAACTTGACACCGGTCCTCCATGTCTGATAGAATGATTTTGTTATCCAAATAATTCTATAAAGGCAGATAAAATGGAACAGAACCCGCAGAACCAGCTCAATATCGAACTGGGTGAAAAAGAGGCCGAAGGCGTCTACTCCAACCTGGCATTGATCGCCCACTCCCCCTCGGAGTTCATCATAGACTTTGCCCGGGTGCTGCCCGGCATCCCCAAGGCCAAGATCTATTCCCGGATCGTCACCACCCCCCAGCATGCCAAAATGCTGTTGAACGCCCTGGAGGACAATATCAAGAAATACGAGGCCCAGTTCGGGGCCATCAAGACCTTCGGCCAGGAGAACCGGGGGATCGGTTTCAAAATCGGCGACGAAAAGAACGGCGACAAGAAGTGATCCCCGGCATTGAACCAACAAAAAAGCGAGGTGTTCACCTCGCTTTTTTGATTTCGGGCTTTCCCACCGGGATCAGATATAAAGGCACTTCCTGATTTCCCAGGTTTAAAACGGCCTTCAGGGACCGATCGTCAAAGGCGCCCACCATGACCGTACCCAGTCCCAGGGCCACTGCCTGCAGCGATATGTTCTGCCCGACATGGCCCGCCTCCATATCGGCGTAGCGGATCTTCCTGTCCTTGTAACGGGAATCGATCTTATCGTATGAAACAATTATCACAATGGTGGCCGGCGCCGATCTTATGCTCTTCTGGCCAAGCGCCGCGGCCGAAAAGCTTTCCCGGATATCCCCTTTTGAAATGATCTCCAGCTGGTGGGGTTCCGGCAGGTATCTGTATAACCCCGGCCGAAGGCTGTCGACGTTGCCGGCCGCCAGATAGATCACCAAAGGATAGCACGCTCCCGCCGAGGGAGCTGTCCGGTTCCCCTTATTGGTGGTTATTCCCTGGGCGGCCCAAAGCAGCTGCGATATCTCTGCGATGGTCACCGGCCTGTCGGCATAATCCCTCACCGAACGCCTTTTGAACAGGGACTCCTCAAGCGGCATTTTGCCGGTCAGCGACGGAGCCGGGAGGCTTATCATGGTTGAAGGTCCCCGAGAGGACGGTATCGGGGGATTTCCCGCCAGACAGGTGGAAAAAGACAGGAGAAGGATGGCTATTATCGCGGGTGATTTTCTATCTTTGGTCATCGGCACTCCTTTGAGATAGAAATAAAATGGAGCGGGTGATGGGGATCGAACCCACGATATTCAGCTTGGGAAGCTGACGTTCTACCACTGAACTACACCCGCTCGTGATGGGATATTTTACTTAATTTATCCGGTTTTGTCAAGCTATTGGATCATCCGGCGAGAACATCATCGGGGGTGATCTTCTTCAGGCAGTTATAATGTCCGTACCGGCAGATCCTTTTGTAACAGGGACTGCAGGGCTCCTGATTGTATATTATTCGGTGCCCCTCTCCCCAGGGGCCGGTCCAGACCGGGCTGGTGGAGCCGAAGATGGCCGTCACTCTGGCCCCGCAGGCCGCCGCCAGGTGCATCACCCCGGTGTCGTTGGTGACAAAGGACGGGATCAGGCTCAGCAGGGCCGCGCTTTCCCGCAGGCTCAGTTCTCCGGCCAGGTTGGCCGTCCCCCGCCCTATCCCCACCGCGATATCCCGGCAGAGCTCATTCTCCGAAGCGGAGCCGAAGATCATCACCCTCTTTCCGCCTTCCGATAATTTCCGCCCCAGCCGGATCCAGTTCTCCACCGGCCACATCTTGGCCGGTCCGTAGGTGGCGCCCGGCCCGAAGCCCACCAGGTCCTCCGGCCCGGCCTTGATGGCAAAGATCCTCTTCTCGGCCTTTCCCTTTTCGTCATCGGTCAGATATATCTTCGGAGCTTTGGGCGCGACGTCCGGTCCCAGAAGGGCGGCATAGCCCTGCAGGATATGGCGGGAGCGAAAATCATTTTGCGAATATTTCAGGCTCTCGGTCAGCAGCAGACCCCGGAGTTCCGAGCCGTATCCGATCCTTTGTTTTATCCCCGCCAGGCGGAACATCAGAGCCGAGGAGAATGACAAGGGCAGGATGTAGGCCCGGTCGAATCCCCTGCTTTTGATGCTCCGGACGATGCGCCGCAGGCCCTCTTCCTTGCTGAAAGCGATGATATCGTTCACCCGGGGATCGGCCTCGAACAGTTCGGCCACCCGCTGGTGAGCCAGGATGGTGATCGAGGCTTCGGGATGCTTCTTTTTGCAGGCCTCGATGAAACCGGTGGAGATCACCGCATCACCTATCCAGTTGGGTACCCGGATGAGTATTTTTTGGTTGTCAGATTTCATATGTTTTTCATGAAGGTAATTATTGCCACAAAAAGCACATAATTCACATAATGTTACTAGAGTTTTGTGCCCCCTTCGTCGCGGCTCAGGACATGTTTTGTGCCTTATGTGGTTAATCGTCATTGGGCCATAGAATCTTTGACCTGTTCGGCTGTGATAAGTTTCATGCAGTTGAAATGGCCTTTGGGGCATTTCTTTGAGCCATGCAGGGCGCAGGGCCGGCAGTCCAGTTCGGTTTCGATGACCCTGCTTTCCGGCCGCCAGGGCGCAAAGCCGAATTGTTTGACCGTCGGCCCGAAGATGGCCGCCACCGGCGTGCCCGCCGCCTCGGCAATGTGCATGGCCCCGGTGTCGTTGGTGACCAGCAGTTTTGCCTGGGACAGCACGTAAGTCAATTGTGCCAGGTCCAACTGCCCGCAAAGATTGGTGGCATTTGCCCCCGAAGTTTTTATTATTTCCTCAGCAATAGCCTTATCACTTTTATCTCCGACAATAACAATTTTAAAATATGCATTTTGCATTTTTGCAATCAGCGAAGCGAACCCCGTCCATCTCTTGGTCGGCCAGTGCGCGCCCGGAGCAATGGCTATGAACTCCCCCTGCGGCAGTTTTATGGTGTCATCAACCACCGGATACAGTTTGGGCTTGGCCTCGGGTTGTTTGACTCCGGCCTTCTCCACCGCCGCCAGATAGCGCTGGATCACTGTCTTATAAGTTTTGCCCCGGCCCCGTCCCCAGACCAGCATCCGGCGGCGCCAGGTGTCCTTGGGCCAGTGGATCTTTTTCCCGGCGTTAAGGCAAAGGGTGATCATCCGACTGCGCGGGTTGTTCTGCAGGTCTATGATGAAGTTATAATTGTTGGCGCTGAGTTCGTGAATGAACATTAACAGCCCCCGCAGGCCACTGTGCCGACCGGTTTCGTCAAAGCCGTAAACGTTGGCCAGTTTGGGGTGGCCCTTTAAAAGCCCGGCGAATCTGGCCTTGCAGACGAGGTCTATCTGCGAGCCGGGCTCGGCTTGGGAGATGGCCTCTATGGCGGCGGTGGCCAGCACAATGTCACCGATGGCGCCCAGGCGGATGAGAAGGTATTTATTCATTTTGCTATATTTTGCAAGATTTCTTTTAATGTTATACCCCTCAGACCACATTTGGCATGGGGCTGGCAGTCCCGGCAATATTCTTCCTCCGGAACAATTTGCACATGCCCCTCTCCCAATGGCCTCCACCGTTCCGGGCGGCTGGCCGGCGCCGGGCAAAACAGCCCCACCGTCTTTGCCCCGGCTGCCGCGGCCAGGTGCAGGGTGCCGGTGCTGCTGCCCACCACCTGCCGGCAATTTGCCAAAATTGCAGCCAGCCGCCGCAATGTCAGCTGTGGCCCGGCCATGGGCACATTGGTATCGCCCTTTGCTTTCTTCAGGATCTCTTCCTCCCCCGGCCCGCCCAGGATCAGCGCCTCCTGCTTGGCTTCCACTAATTTCCGAACCAGCTCGCGATATCGCTCCGGCGGCCAGTTGGCCGAGGAACCTCTATTAGCAGGAAGCACAGCTATGGGGTTTTGGACACCCATTGACATCAGGACACTACGGGCTTCGGACATTTCCAGGTCGCTCAAGAATATCTGCGGGGGCTCGATCTCATCCGGCAACTCAAATAAACTGCGGGCCACGGAAAGATTATACTCCGTTTCGTGAACATCCTGTCCGTCGTCCCGATATCCTCCGCCCGGCTTCGATACTGCCGGGCATTGAGTAGTGTCAACGTATCGAAATGCCGGCAACTCAGCCAACGGCGGAGCACTCAATCTCCGGACGGTGTGCGCCGGCTTGAACCCGGTCAAAACATAATAGGGCCTGAAGCCCAGCCCGGCCTTCTGCTTTATCCCGGCAAAGAATGCCGCCCAGGCCAAAAGCTTTGAAGGATGCAGCATCAGCAGGGCCTCATATCTTCCCTGCCGCAGAAGATAGATCAGACAGAAAAAATTCTTTCCCCAGGACACCACTTCGTCCAGATAGGGCTGTCCGGCAAACAATTCAACCAGCGGCTGGGCGATCATGAACGAGATGAAGACCTCCGGTTTGGCCTTCCGCAGAGCTTTCAGAATTGGTACGGCATTTACGGCGTCGCCCAGCCGGTCCTGGCGGGCCACTAATATTTTAAGCCTTTTGTCAGGCAACGGGAACTATCAATGGTTCGGGTTTGGGATCAGCGATCTTAGTAGCCGACAGCTCATGGTAGGCCAGGGTCCAGTACCCGCTGTCGAAAGTGCCGTATATTCCGCTGACCACCAGGATCAGGGGAAGCCCGATCAGTATCCCGGGGATCAGTCCGGCCCAGAGGTTGACCACTCCCAGGATGATGAACGGAATGGCCAGGATCATCAGGGCTATGATAAAGGCTATGACATACAGCAGGGCTATGCCGAATATTATCAGGCCCAGCAGCACCGACCGGCCCAGATTGTCTTTGAACAAGGCATAGCCCGCCGGGATGGAATCGAAAACTTTTTTATCCTCGATGACGGCTATCTGGCAGCTGTAAGTGCCGATGATGGCGATGCAGTACAGCAGGGCGACCACCGGCAGGATCAGCAGGACGATCAGCAGTATTCCGAAGATCTTGGCCGCGCTACCGCCCATGATGATCATCAGCACCGGCGGAAGAATGGTCAGTCCCAGCAGCAGCACATAGCCCAGGCCGAACAGGATGTCTATACCCAGCATCCGCCAGAAAAATTGCAGGCCGCAGCCCAGGGTCTTTTCAAAATTATCGGGCTGGCCTTTTGCTATCCGGCTGACCGATCCTATCAACCCGCCCCGGGAGACCAGATACAGGACCATCAGGACGACGAAAAGGCCGATGGCCGCCAGGATCAGCACGGCCACCAAGCCGGTATGGGATGTTATCCAGTCCCAAAGGCCGGAGGCCGCCCCGGAGGCATTGTCCTGGTCGATGAAATTATTGTAATTCCCCCCCCCGCCCCCGCCCATCGAAGCAAAGAAACCGAACACCCACAGGTATTTTTTTCGCCAGGCGATCTCCAGGGCCTGTTTGATGATCTTTCCGTACTCCATGCCATCCTCCTAGATCAACGGTTTACAATGCCGACAAATTCTTCCATAACCTTCAACGAACGTTCGGCATAGGCTACGTATCGTTCTTTCTTCGCCCGGGGCGGATCATCCAGCGGCGGCAGCAGCCCGAAATTGGCATTCATGGGCTGGAAATCCTTTCCCTTCTCCGCATCAGAAACGTAGCGGGCCAGCGAGCCGGTCACGGTGTGCTCCGGGGCGGACACCAATTCTTTGCCGGCGGAATATCTGCCAGCATTGATCCCGGCCAGCAGCCCCATGGCCGCCGATTCCACATATCCCTCCACCCCGGTGATCTGCCCGGCAAAGAAAATCTTGTCGTTTGATCTTGACTGCATGGTCGATTGGATCAAACCCGGGCTTCGCAGATAAGTGTTGCGGTGGATGCTGCCGTAGCGGTAGAACTCGGCCCGCTCCAGGGCGGGGATCATCCGAAAGATCCGCCGCTGCTCGGGCTGGGTCAGCTGGGTCTGAAAGCCCACCAGGTTGAGCGTGGTGCCGCCGCGGTTCTCCTGCCGCAGCTGCAGGACCGCATAGGGCCGGCGGTTCTCGGCCGGATCGATCAGCCCCACCGGCTTCATCATGCCGAACCGCAGGGAATTGACGTTCCGCTCGGCCATCACCTCCACCGGCAGACAGCCCTCATAAAAATGCCCCTTTTCGAAATCGTGCGGCAGGTGCCTTTCGGCCCTTACCAGTTGCTCCACGAATTCAAGATATTGTGTTTTGCTTAAAGGACAGTTCCAGTATTGCCCGGGCTCATCGGAATAGCGGCTGGCCCGGAACATTTTTTTATGATCCAGCGATTCAGCCGACACCACCGGAGCGATGGCATCATAAAAGAAGAGGTTCTCCCCTCCGGCGAACCGGGCCAGGCTCTGGGCAAATTCATCCGAGGTCAGCGGCCCGGAGGCCACGATCAGCGGACCATCCGGCAGTTCGGTCACCTCCCGGCCGATAACTTTGATATTCTTATCCGAAGCTATCCTGTCCGTCACCCGCCTGGCAAACTCCATCCGGTCCACCGCCAGAGCCTTGCCGGCCGGGACGGCGGTCTCCCTGGCGCACCGCAGTATCAGGGAATCCATCATCTCCAGTTCGGCCTTGAGAAGGCCGTGGGCGTTGGTCCTTTCGACCGATTTCAGGGAATTGCTGCAGACCAGCTCCGCCAGCAGGCCGGTCTCATGGGCCGGGGTGCGAAATTCGGACCGGGCGCCCGGGCCGGCAAATCGCATTTCGTAGAGGTCGACGGCCAGCCCCCTTTTGACGGCCTGATAGGCCGCCTCGCAGCCGGCCAGCCCGCCGCCGATGATGGTGATCCTGTCTGCTTGAATTTGCATAGATTTTAAGAATACACTAAATGGCCCTTAAAAATCAAGACAAAACAAAACCCGGCATTTTGCGCCGGGATTTTTTGTCACCCTGAGACCGGCAACCATCCGGCAAGCCGAGTGCCTCCGCTAAAGCTTTGGCACTCGAGGAAGTCATACATTAAAGCGTAGGTGGAAGCTACTGCACTTAAAGAAGACATTAGAGTAGCGTAAGCGGAACGGGGGCCCTTTGTCATCCTACAACTTGTGTTGCTACGAAGTTTTCTCAGGATGACATTGATCTTTATTGTTGAGACTGGACCTCTGCCGGAGTAAACACTTAATGCAATGAAGCGCGGGAGTGAGAGTCAGGATATGACAAGTAATTCGTTCTCTGCGTCTCTGCGGTAAAAAACCCTTTCGGTATTTTCGTGTATTTCGCGGGCAAGTAAACCTCTTTATGCCATCAGTATTCCCTCCGGCATGTCGGCCTTGGCGATCCGCCCCTTGATATACAAACTGCGGTAGATCCACACCCGGAAGAAAGCGTCCAGCTTCTCCTCGGCCCGGCTCCCCTCTATCACCCCCAGGGCCCGGATGACGGCCTCGAAAGTGCATAATTTAAAGGGATCCTCCTGGGCGCGGATCCGGTATTTTGCCTGGATCCCGGCCGGGAGATGCACCTTGACGGCATTTTTCATCAGCGGTTCGCGCTTGACCATGCTGGAGGCCTGGTTCCAGCTGCCGTCCGGGATCAGCAGGCGAAGGGGATGCGCTGCTGGGGACAGGAACTTCTCATTCAACTCCACCGAGCCATGGCCGGGGAAAAGCACCAGGTCGGTCTCATATTTTTTGTCGGGGGCGGCTTCCACCGGCTTGTCCTTTAAACCCCGGACATGCACTGCGCTGTTTTGGAGGGCCAGCTTGACCAGCCTTCCGCTGTTGCTCATCTTGCGGATATCGGCATAATGGATCACCACCTCCACCCTGGTTTTCAGGTCCAGCCGGGGGGAAAGGTGGCAGACGCACAATTCAAGGTGCATCCGGCAGTCCGGACAGCGCAATCTCTGATCCAGTTTCTGTCTCATCGTCCGGATATTTCCTTTTCAGCAGGGATCATGGGTGAGATGCTGATTGATCATGGCCAATTTGAAGGTTTTGTCAATGATCTTTCCCCGGTCGAATATCTCCAGCACCACTCCGCCTTCTTCCAGGATCATGGTCTGGCAGCAGCCGAAGATGGTGGGCGACCGGTAGATCCTCTGTTTTTTGAGGTCCAGCATCAGGAGGTAGAATCCGGGGATGTTGTACCCCGGATCCCAGCGGACCAGGACCAGCCGCTGTTTTGCGGGGTCGTAGGCGTAACGGTCCTGAAAATCCCCCTGTTTCAGGTAGGGATGATCGAACCCTTCCACCCGGACCTTGCCCCCGTTGTAGGGCGATCCCATCCGGATCTCTCCCATGCCGGAGAATTTCACCGGGGCTTTGTTTTTCAGGTTAGGCAATGAGATGGTGTCTCCTTCTCTGATTTGGTTTCAGTTATATTGCGCACCCATATCCAATGCATGATGAATACCAGCAGTGATATTATCATCATTAGGAGCCTTTTGATAAAATATCGCTTCGCCTGATATGTCAGTCTATCCATCTCCGAGGTTTTCTCGCTGTCGTACATTACCCTTAGCGCTTGATCATCGGGCGTTTGAACCTTCTCAGTAATTTCTTTCTCTACTGCCTCGGCTTTCTTCTGGCTGGCAAGCTGTTTATATTTAAAACTTTCAAATGATGTGTATTTGAGGGATAGCCTTGAAGAGATTGCCGAATCACTTTGATCCATTACCGATACCACAAATGCCGGAATGGAGACGATCGAGAAAATGAGAGCTATAAGACATACGGTATATCCGTATATCTGGCTGAACAAGTGCTGTTTAGACATGGACCTGCTCCTTTTTTTATTGACATATCTTGGTTTAAATATCTCTTGGGCGATAAACCCTATCTTTTCTATCTGGTCGGCGCATTCTTGACATAATGGTCGAACCAGTCCAGCATTTCATACAGCACATGCTCCACCGATTCCCGGGCAATGTAACCATGGTTCTCATACGGCAGCATCACCAGCCGGGCGGTGCCGCCGGCTCCCCGGACGGCGTCGTACAGTTTTTCCGACTGCAGGGGCACCGTTCCGGGGTTGGCGTCGATCTGGCCGTGGATGATCAGCAGCGGCTCATTGATCTTGTCGGCCTGGAGCACCGGGGAATTCTTGATGTAGGTATCCCTGGCCTGCCACAGCGTCCGCTTCTCGTTCTGATAGCCGAACGGCCGCAGGGTGTGGTTATAGGCCCCGCTGCGGGCGATCCCGGCCCGGAAGATATCGGTATAGGCCAGCAGATCGGCGGTCATCAGAGCGCCGTGGCTGTGCCCGGCCACCCCCACTCTGTTTGGATCTGTCACGCCCATCTCCACGGCCTTGTCCACCGCCGCTTTGGCATTGGCCGCTATCTGCTCGATAAAGCCATCATAGGCCGTGCCGGGCGGGCCGACCACCGGCATCGAGGCGTCATCCAGCACGGCGTAGCCGTTCAACAGGAAGAACAGCTCTGAGGTCCCCCTGATGGCGGTGAACCGCTGGGAGCTTCCCTCCAGCTGACCGGCCACCTCTTTTTGGGCCAGGTCGCTGGGATAGGCCCACAACAGGGTCGGCAGGCGGGTCCCTTTTTTGTGCCCCGGCGGCAGGTAAAGGGTGAATGACAGCTGCAGTCCGTCATCCCGCTGATAGGTGACGATCTGTTTCTTTATTTGGCGCAAGACCGGGGCCGGGTCGGGAAATCCGGTTATGGCCCGGGATGAAGATCTCCGGGAGGCCTCGCCCGGGGTATATTTACCCAGGGGCTTTTTAGCTAGGGTCCGCCGGAAATAATTGGGAGGATCGGAAGGTAACTCCCTCCGGGAGATGAAGGTTCCTTTTTCGGGATCGATCCAGGCGTAATAGGCCTCGTAGCAGTCCTTGCCGGACCGGAAAAGCCTTTCGGTTTCAAGGGTATTCAGGTCCATCCGGTCCAGGAACGGCCGGTCTCCCTCCGGAGAGCTGCCCTGCCCGCTTAAGAATACCCGATCCCCCTGGCGCCTGATCACGTTAACGCCGTTGGGCATTATCATCATTACCGGATCGCCGGGCTTTTGGTATCGTTGGTGGATGCTCATGTCCCACACCAGGAGCGGGGTCTGGGCTGCATCATCGGCATCGTGCAAATATACCTTGAACCATTTGCGATCCCGGTCATACTCCCAGACCAGGACTTTCCCGCTTTGCTGCATCCAGCGCATCTTGTAATAGCGGTTTTCGATCCGGCACAATTCCCCGGAAGGCCCGCCGATATTTTTTTGCATCAAGCGGTCGCGATGGGGTACTTTATTTGCCGGGTCTCCCCCGTCCAGGGCCTCGGCCCAGATCACGGTGGCATCGGCGGTGTGACGCCAGGCGTGTTCCCGGGGCCCGGTGATCTCGCCGTCAATGGGCACCTGCTCGGCCAGCGGCTGGCTGGCCAGGTGTTCTATCATTTTCCCCTCGGCTGACCACACCTCCACCTCGCGGGGAAAGCGCTGGTAGGAACGCTGGTAGGAATACGGCCGGTGGATCCAATTCACCAACAGGTAACGACCGTCCGGCGACGGTTCAACCTGATCATAGATCGCCGGTCTGCCGATAAATTCAACCTTGCCCGAAGGCAGTCGGACCAGGACCAATTGCGAGGTGGCGTAATGATCGAAAAGATCGGCGTCTCCCGGAGTTTTCAGCACGTCCCTGGCTTCATAGGTGCTGCTGGCTGTTGCCGAACCGGAACTTTCCAAGATCCTGGGCCCCGGAGGCACTGCCTCGACCTTAGGCGGCAAGCCTCTGTTCGCCGGAATGGTCTTGACCAACAGACTTTGCTGGTCCGGCATCCAGTTCAGATAATTGTCCAGCAGGGGGTTTATCCTTATGTCTTCGATCTTTTTAGCCTGACAGGTTGCCAGGTCAAGCATCCAGAGCTCCACCCCGCTGTCGCTTTCGTTGATAAAAGCAACCAGGTTGCCTGTGGCATTCCATTTGATGCCGTCTATCCGCTTGACCTCGGGCGGCAGAATTACGGGTGTCTCTTTCCCGGTAGCAATATCCTTTAGGGTCAGACTCACCCAATAAAATATATAACTCCGCTCCATGTTGGTGCGGGGGTTCACCCGGACCCCGGCCAGGGGAAGCATCGGTTCGGCCAGGTCGGCAATGGATGGGTAAAGCGACGGCTGAGCCAGCAGCATCTTTTGAGCCGTGGGATCTATGAATACGGTCGGTGGCAGCGGTGCATTGAGGATATCCAGCACTGCCTGGGGTGGTTTTTGGTATGCCTGCTGGCAGAAAGCCTGGGGCAGGCCGAGAAGAAGAATAAAGAGAGTGATAAATATTTTTTTCATAATGGTTTTATAAATAATATCTAATTTTATTGCTATGTTTCATAGCTTAAATTATCACAGGTGACCAACTATTGTTCTACTTTTGCAATGGGCTTTGTTTAGCAACACTAATAGCAAACTTGTCGTTTTTAACACGAAGATTAACTTGTTTACTGTATTATTCCTCAGTTAAATTCTGATCAATACAACCATGTGCCGGTTTTAATACAATTAATTTTATTAATTCAATAATACCTTGTGAGATGCTAATGGTTGGCAACTCTTTGCTTAATATGATCGACCATTCAGGTTTATGTTTTTTCATTATCTCATAACATAGTTTCAAATCATTATTACCCCCACCCCCTTTTTTCTTCTCTTTATAACGATCAGGCAGATATTTTTTTAATATAGATTTGATTATAGGCGCATTCGCTTTATTCAAAATAAGTTTTTCAATATCCGTTGGAACACTTATTATCTTAAAGTGCTCATAAAGTACTTTTCGTATGTCGTTATTTATGGGAATACTGGCCAGCTGCATCTTTGTTAAATACTTATATTTTATCGGATGTTTTTTATTTAATTTTAGTGCATCTATGGTTCTCATAAAATCTTTTGGCCATTTATCGTCATCGCCAACAATCATCCACCCAATATTAAATGCATCTAATAAAGATATTGGACCGTGGAAATTACCACCAGTAACCTCAATAACTTGAATGTCATTCTGGTCAAAGGATAAATTGATTTTATTCTTATTAACTTTGGAAATTATTTTGTTAGATAAATTGGACAATATACGCGAATCGCTGATACCTTCAACGATTATTACACGTTTCGCAAAAAGGCACTCAGCATTTTTATTATAAATATATTTGTAAAAATCATAAACATCCTTCTTCGTTATTTTTGGTTTAGATATTTTAGTATAGCCGTTTTCTTGAAATACGCGATAGATATTCATCGGTTCAATAACGTCAACAACATTGCAGCTGTGGGTTGTTAATATAATTTGTTTCTGTGTTGAAAGCGACAACAAAGACTGAATAAATGGTCTTAAGTATGAAGGATGTAAATGAGATTCAGGTTCTTCAATCACGATAATGCTAGGTGAGTGATATTTAAATAACCCCAAAAATATATATGCAGCAATATTTTTTATACCATGACCTTTTGATTGTAAATGGTGTACGGGGTCCCCTTGGTTTATATATAACTTTACAAATGATATTAGTTTTTTCGCATCAATATCTAGCTTAAAACTAATATCTTTCTTTGATAACGAAAAATTATCGAGAAAACGCTGTTTTATAGGGCCGTAAAGACCGTCTATTTTTGCATTAAGATTTTTTAAGGCTGCTTCTGTTTTATCATTTATTTGTTTTTCTTGATAATCACTAAATTTATTTTTTATCACATATCCGACTATACTTTCTAAATTATTATAATCAATATGTTCATCATTTGCTAAATCAATAAATATAAAATGCTTCCTAAACAAACCTTGCAAATAATACAATTGGTTTTGTTTCAATAATGTACGGTTCTTTCCCTGTATGTAGTAATACTTTGCTGCTTCGTTAGTTTTATGCTTGCGTTCGATAGTCATTAGATCATTATTCACGAGAAACAATAAATTATATTTTGCCATATCTCTTTTATCCAATTTGCCAGAAATTTGTATTATGGCACGTAAAAGAATAGTACTGGATTGTATTTTTGCATGTGCATCATTTAAATCGGTTTGTGCTTTCGTGGTAAAAAATAATTTTATCGCACTTAGAATATTTGTTTTTCCAGCATTATTAGGACCAACTAAAGCATTTATGTTATTACATTGTAGCGTTTGCTTTGATAAAGAGCGATAGTTGCCAATATAAAACTCGACTAATCGCATTTTATTCCCTTCTTAACGCTGTTACTGTTATTTAACTGCTACAACATTACTTGCTAAATACTAGCAAATATAAATCATTATACACCCTCATACCCGATATATGTCAAGGATAAAATAAGCAGGCGGCTATTAAGCCGCCTGCTGGGTCTCACCCTGCCCTCCCCTTTGTGGGAAGGGTTTGAATTTGTGCCTTGGTGTCACTTCGGCATTGCTCAGTGCATGCTTGGTGGTTAAAGAACATGGATTCCTGTCTTCACAGGAATGACACCATAGATTGCTTCGTTTGCCAGTTAGCAATGACTCCTCGCAATGACTAGCCCTTTTGAAAAACCTTTGTGCGCTTTGTGGTTAAATTAGATGATTCGGATAGTAAGGTAGACATTCCTTGTTCAGGATGACGTTGCTAAAAATAAATCCGTAAAATCCGCGTTAATCCGTGTTCTATTTTTCCGGTTTCTTCTCTACCTTGACCTCCGGCTCCCACTTGCATTTGGGGCAGGCCGGGAAGGCCCCCCGCTGCTTGGTGTATTTCTCCACCAGATGCCCGAACCCGCAGTTCTCGCACTTCTGCGGCAGGGGCTTGTTCCACACCGCATACTTGCAGTCGGGATATTTGCTGCAGGAGAAGAAGGCCTTCCCCCTTTTGGTCTTCCGTTCGGTCAGCTGGCCGTCGCAGCCCGGCTCGGGGCACGGCACCCCGGTGGAGATGGGCTTGATGGACTTGCACTGTGGATAGTTGGAGCAGGCCAGAAACTTCCCGAAGCGCCCCCGTTTGAGCACCATCGGCCCGCCGCATTTGTCGCATAACACGCCTTCCGCCGCCTTCTGCTGTTCCTCCTCCTCCTCCAATGGCTTGGTGGTCTTGCATTCCGGATAGTTGGAACAGGCGTAGAACCGCCCGAAACGTCCCCATTTGATGACCATCGGGCTCTGGCAGTTGGGGCATTTGATGTCGGTCTCTTCCACTAGCGATTTTTTGATCTCCTCCTTGGAGGATTCGGCCGACGTCAGGTCGCGGGAGAATGGTTCGTAAAAATCCTTCAGCACCTGGATGCGGTCCAGCTTGCCCTGCTCGATCTTGTCCAGCTCGTTCTCCATGTCGGCGGTGAACTGCACCTGGAAGATGTGGGGGAATTTTTCCACCAGGATCTTGCTGACCACCTGTCCCAGCTCGGTGGGCTTGAGCTGTTTCTGCTCCCGGTCCACGTATTTGCGGTCCAGCAGGGTGCTGATGATGGAGGCATAGGTAGAAGGACGCCCGATGCCCTGAGCCTCCAGGGTCTTGATCAGGCTGGCCTCGTTGTACCGGGCCGGGGGCTCGGTGAAATGCTGTTTGGGCAGCAGCTCCAGCAGTTTAAGGGTTTCTTCCGATGTCAATTCGGGCAGCATCTTGGAATCGGCGTATTCTCCGGAGTCGTCCTCCTGCACCCCGTAAGCAGCCAGGAATCCGGCGAACTTCAAGGTGGACCCGGTGGCCCGGAAAAGATATTTGCCGGCGGTGATGTCCACCGCCTTGGTGGAATAGACCGCCGGGGTCATCTGGCAGGCGATGAAGCGGCTCCAGATCAGGCCGTATAATTTGAACTGGTCCAGGCTCAGGAAATTCTTGACCGCCTCCGGGGTCCTTCCGGCCATGGTGGGCCGAATGGCCTCGTGGCCCTCCTGGGCCCCCTTGCGCGATTTGTAATGATTGGCCTCGGCCGGCAGGTATTCGGCCCCGTATTTTTGGGCAATGAATTCCCGGGCCGCGCTTACGGCCTCCGGCGCCAGGCGGACGGCGTCGGTGCGCATGTAGGTGATCAGACCCACCGCACCCTCGTCGCCCAGGTCGACGCCTTCGTACAGCTGCTGGGCCAGCATCATGGTCTTCTTGGCGCTGTAACCGTAGGCCCGGGCGGCGGCCTGCTGCAGGGTGCTGGTGATGAACGGCGGATAGGTGGAGCGCTTGCGGTCCTTTTCGTCAATGTTGCTGATGGCGAACTGCGATTTATTCAGCTCGCTGACGATGGCCTGGGAAGTCTTGCCGTCCTTGATGGCCGCCTTCTTGCCGTCTATCTTTAACAGCGATGCTTCGAACGGCGTTTTTGATTTTCCCTCCAGCCGGGCGGCCAGCGACCAGTATTCCTGGGGTTTGAAAGCGTTGATCTCATCCTCGCGCTCGCAGATCAGGCGCAACGCCACTGTCTGCACCCGGCCGGCCGAAAGCCCGCGGCGGACAGTGGTCCACAGGAACGGGCTGACCTGATAGCCCACCAGCCGGTCCAAAATGCGCCGGGCCTGCTGGGCCTCCACCCGGTTCATGTCGATCTTGCCGGGATGGGAAATGCCCTTGGTGATGCTGTCCTTGGTGATCTCGTAGAACATCACCCGGTGGACCTTTTTCTTGGCGTCCTTGACCTGGCCGGAGATATGCCAGGCGATGGCCTCCCCCTCGCGGTCGGGGTCGCAGGCCAGGTAGACCTTTTCGGCGGCGTTGGCGCTTTTCTTGATCTGTGACAGGGTCTTGGTCTTGCCCTTGATGGTCACATATTGGGGTTTGAAATCGTCCTTGATGTCCACCCCCAGCTTGCTGGCCGGCAGGTCTATCACATGACCCATGGACGACAGGACCTCGAAATCCTTGCCCAGGTATTTTTTGATGGTCTTGGCCTTGGCCGGGGATTCCACAACTACCAGGTTCTTTGACATTGGATCAGCCTATATTTAAGTTTAAGATTTATTTTCACACAGATTACACAAATTGGAACAGATTACCACAGACTTAATTAAACCACAGAGACACCAAGACACAAAGTTTTCTTTTAACTCTTCTTGCTTTGTTCACATCTCCCCTAGTAAGGGGAGAGAAAGAACTTGTCCTTAGGTCATTGCCAGAACACACCGTGGATATACAATCCGAAACCAAGCATTATTTCTTCCTCTGAATAGCCCTTTTCACCGCCTTGATGATATCCCCGTCCATCAGATGATATTTCTTCATCAGCTCCCAGGGCTGGCCGGACTCGCCGAAGGTGTCCTTCACCCCCAACATTATTATCCTAATCTGCAAAGGAATAATCGCTTTGTATTCTAATTATATTCGTATTCTGCACTTTGTATAATATTATCCCCGCTGCGCCTGTACCGGTGGTGTAACCTTCGCAAGTGAAATATACTTCACCAGCTAACGAAAATGTTTGATTAAATACTGAACATGGCAATATATTAATAATTTTATCAGTCAGAATAACAGTAAAATGTTCTTTTTTAGATTTCACCGATTTGAATTGCATTATAGTTAGTTTACTCTTTGTTAACCTATAATGTTCAACATCATAACTATCAGATATTTGCTTCTTGATTAAATTAGCATCATTCATTATCGTATCAATTATTGACTTTACAAACCCCTTTACCGGCAAACTATCATTATTTGCTTTTAAATACTTTGATATTTCACTCAATAAACTATCTTGTACATGGTCGGATAATTTCTCCAGTTTAATCTCGCGCATGCCGTTCTTATGCTTCATATTATCTGGAAAATTAATTATAAGATATTCACCGGGTTTATCAATTAAATTGTGATTATGAAGATTAAAATATAAAAATACATCGCCAGTGCTCTCATTTTTTTTAATATAAAAATAACTTATCTCATCAACGCTAATTTTAGAGTTCTTTAAAAGGTTTACTGTTTTGCCGGGTTTCAAATAAATATTATTTTTAATCAATGTATTCGGAATTTTATACGGTTTATATGATTTTAATGAATCATCAACGTTCGGTAGATCATATATTAAACCCCATAGTTCCTCATGTTTGATGTAATTATTACTCGTAATTGAATCATCAGCCTTTACAATATTATATAAATAAAACTCAGCACTAAATGCTTTTGTAAATAAAATGCAAATCATGAAAATAAAGTGATAAAATATTTTCATTTTTACCTCTTAATGGTTTTGTTTTTCTCAAGAACCCTGAAAATCGCTTTAATGATATCCGCATCCATCAGATGATATTTCTTCATAAGCTCCCAGGGCTGGCCGGACTCGCCGAAGGTGTCCTTTACCCCCACCATCTCCACGGGAACCGGGCATTCCTGCGCCAGCACCTCGGCCACCGCGCTTCCCATGCCTCCGGCCAGCTGGTGTTCCTCGGCGGTGACCACCGCCCCGGTCTTCTTGGCCGAAGCTATCAGCGCCTTCCGGTCTATTGGCTTGATGGTGTGCAGATTGATCACTTCACAAGAGACGCCTTCTTCAGCCAGCTTATGGGCCGCAAGTAGTGACAGATAAACCATCAATCCGCAGGCCACGATGGTGACATCCCTGCCCGGCCGTATGATCTGGGCCTTGCCGGGTTCGAACGGTGTTTTTAGAGTGGTTATCACCGGGATGGGCTCACGTCCCAATCGGATATACACCGGGCCGGCCATTTGGGCCGCCGCCAGGGTGGCCCGTCGGGCCTGATGGGTATCGCAGGGGACGATCAGCTTCATGTTTGGCAGGACCCGCATGATGGAGATCTCCTCCAAGGCCTGGTGGGTGGCTCCGTCCGGGCCGACCGACAGACCACCGTGGGCCCCGGCCAGCTTGACATTCAGATCGGCATAGCAGATGGAGGTCCGTATCTGGTCCCAGGCCCTCCCGGTCAAAAAGACACCGTAGGTGGTGACGAACGGGATCTTTCCGGTCAAAGACAGGCCTCCGGCCATCCCCAGCATGTTCTGCTCGGCGATGCCGATATCGAAGAATCTTTTGGGATATTTCTCGGCAAACCGGCTGGTCAGGGTGGATTTTGACAGGTCGGCGTCCAGCACCACCACCCTTTTATCCTTGGCTCCCAGTTCCAGCAGGGCTTCGGCATAGCCGAAGCGGGTGGGCTGCTGCTCCATTGACCCAAGTTCCGTTATCTTTGCCAAATGAAGATCGCTCATAATCTATTTCAGAGGATGTTTATCCAACAAAACCGTGAACGGCCAATTGAAGAACTCCATCACCGTTGGTTTTTGTGCCGGTTTTATATCGCCGGAATTGATGTCATAATAATATCCCGGCAGTCTGGCGTAGACCAACCTGCCTTTTACCAGGCCCCGATAACGGGCATCGATTTGATCGACCACGATCCTGGCACAGCCGCCCGGCTCCCTGGATTCGTAGGCCAGGACCAGCCCCTCCTTTGTGGTGGGGCGGTAGGGTGGCCGAAAAGAAACACTGGAATGCCCGGAACCCGTACTATCGCCGAATTCGATCTCCACTCCGACGGCAATGCTGTCAATATTCAATTCAAATTCGAGACCCGGCAAAGGAAAGGCCGAATTCTTTTTCAGGGGGAACACAATACTTATGAATTTGGGGCGCGGGCCCAGATCATCATATCCATCAATTATAAACCCGGCTACGGGATCAGGCTCCCAAATATACTTGGAACCGTCAAGTCTCATGGAATATGGTTCGGTTGGTGTTTTACTTGAAGAACAACCAAAGAGAAGCAATACGTTAAATATAATTGCTAATAGTTTATAAATCAATTTGTTAAGCATCGGGCCTTATTGTGTTCTTAAAGCCTGATGAACCTTTTCCAGCAGATCGGGTATCTCCAGTTTTTGGGGACATTTTGGCAGGCATCTTTGGCAGCCGGTGCATGCCGCCGCCCTCTCCTCTTCTTTCAGCCGATTGGCATACTGCCATTTAGGGCCATTATAGTTATTATAGCGTTCGGCCTCGTTGTACATGGCGAAATTGGCCGGGATATTGACCCCATAGGGGCACGGCATACAATAGCCGCACTGGGTGCAGTTTATGGCCTTGGAATCGAGATAGGCCTTTCTGACCTCTGCTATGACCTTCAAATCGTTCTCGGACATTTTCAACGACCCGGAGTTCTCAGCGATCAGTAGATTATCCCTGACCTGTTTCAGGTTGCTCATCCCGCTGAGCACCAGGGAAACCCCAGGCTGGCTCCAAGCCCATAGAAGACCCCACTCCGCCGGAGTACGGTCGATGCCGGACTTAGCCAATATTACTTTTACGTTTTCCGGGGGATTCGCCAAGGAACCTCCCCTAAGCGGCTCCATCACTATCACCGGAATGCTTTTTGCGTTAGCATATTCCAATCCGGCTGAACCAGCTTGGTTCTCGGTGTCCATGTAGTTATACTGTATCTGGCAGAAATCCCAGTTATGTTCGTCAATTATCTGTTTAAAGACCTCCGGACCGTCGTGAAACGAAAAGCCCAGGGAGCCGATCTGGCCTGCATCCGACTTTCTTTGAGCCCATTCCAGCACTTTAAAGCCTTTTAGCTTCTCCCAGGCGGTCTGGCTGAGGGCGTGAAGCAGATAATAATCTATCTTCCCTGTCTCCAGCCTGGCCAGCTGCTCGGCAAATATCCGGTCCATATCTTCGATTGAATTGACCGCCCAATACGGCAGTTTGGTGGCCAGCCGGACCTTTTGGCGGTAACCGTCCCTGAGGGCCTGGCCCACCACCGATTCGCTCTTTCCGTTGTGATAGCCATAGGCGGTATCGACATAGTTGACCCCGCTGTCCACCGCCAGGCGGATCATTTCTGTAGCCTGGGACAGATCAATATCTCCCGGATCGGCACTCTTAAGCGGCAGTCGCATGGCGCCAAATCCTAAAATGGACGCCTGAAAGTCATCTTTTCCGAATTTACGAAATTGCATTGTATTATTGATCAAACATTTATTATTCTTTATGTCATCCTGAGGGTACTCACAAACGTGGCTGGGCGTAGGATGACACTACTCACCCATTCGGCTTGGCGAGCAATGATGTGTCCTCAGGGTGACAAGGGTAAGTCACCATTTGTCATGATGAACTTTTTTAGCGGAATAACGATTCACTGGCTTAACTTTGGTTTTGGGATAACCAATCGAAATTATCGATAGAGGCATCACCTTTTTAGGCATGCCCAGCAATTTCTGCAGGTTTTTCAACCTCTCCATCCGGGGGTAGACCCCCAGCCACACCGCCCCCAGGCCCAGGGCATGGGCGGCCAGCAGAATGTTCTGGGTGGCCGCCGAGCAGTCCTGCACCCAGTAATCCTTGCATTGCTCGGCTTTGATATCGCCGCAGACCACTATGGAACAGGAGGCCTGTTTTAGCATCTGGGCATAGGGATGGATCTTGGTGATGGCGGTCAACACTTTTCGATCCGACACCACGATGAACTGCCAGGCCTGCTGATTGCAGGCCGAGGGGGCATTCATGGCGGCTTCCAGCAGCTTCTTGATCTGCGAGGCCGATACTTTCTTGCCGGTGTAACTGCGGATGCTGCGCCGGGTCATGATGGCTTTGATGGTTTCCATATTCCCTGCTATGGTATAAAAGTTTAACAGGTTGAACAAGTTTAAACCGTTCAACCTTTCAACGATTCAACTCTGCGATTGCTTTCATATATTCTTCCCTATTCGGCGCCCTGCCGTGCCAGCCGGCCTGGTTCTCCATGAAGGAAACGCCCTTGCCCTTGACCGTTCGGGCTATGATGACGGTGGGCCTTGTCTTTGACTGCCCGGCCTTGATAAAGGCTTTTTTTATCCGCTGTATATCATGCCCGTCAACCTCGATGACATTCCAGCGGAAGGCCCGCCATTTGTCGGCCAGCGGGGCCAGGCCCATCACCTTCTCCACCGGTCCGTCTATCTGCAGGTTGTTGTAATCCACAATGCCGATAAGATTATTCAGCTTGAAATGTCCGGCGGCCATGGCCGCCTCCCAGATCTGCCCCTCCTGCAGTTCCCCGTCTCCCATCAGGCAGAAGACCCTATGTTTACCGCCGTCCATCCTCAATCCCAGGGCCGTTCCGGCTGCAATGGACAATCCCTGTCCCAGCGAGCCGCTGGACATCTCCACCCCCGGGGTTTTTAACCGATGAGGATGCCCCTGCAAGACAGAACCCAGATGCCGGAAGGCGGCCAGATGCTTTTTTGAAAAGTAACCCGCTTCGGCTAAGGCGGCATACAGCACCGGACAGGCGTGGCCCTTGGATAAAAAGAACCGGTCCCGCTTTTGCCATTCTGGTTTTTGGGGATCGTGTTTCATAACATCGAAATACAGGACCGCCATGATATCGGCCGCCGAAAGCGAACCGCCGGGATGCCCGGAGCCCGCCTGATAGGTCATCTCGATTATATCCCGGCGTATCTGTCGGGCTATTATTTTTAACTGCGGGAGGGTCATCTTTTATTTCTTTGCCTTGGCCCAGTCGTCATTGAATTTCTTGATCCCGATATCGGTCAGGGGATGCTGGGCCAGCATCTTCAGCACACTGAAGGGCACCGTGGCGATATGTGCCCCTATCTTGGCGCAGTCCAGCACATGCAGGGGCGTTCGGATGCTGGCCGCCAGCACCTGGGTGGGCAGGTCGTAGTTTCCGTAGATCTGGACGATCTCCTCTATCAGGCCGATGCCGTACTCCGAAACATCATCCAGCCGCCCCACGAAGGGGCTGATGAAGGTGGCCCCGGCCTTGGCCGCCAACAGCGCCTGGTTGGCCGAGAACACCAGGGTGATGTGCGTCTTGACGCCCTGGGCCGACAGTTCCTTGACCGCCTTCAAGCCCTCCAGGGTCATCGGAATCTTGACGGCCACATTGGGATGGATCTTGATCAGCGGCTGGGCCTCCTTCAGCATGCCGGGGGCGTCGGGGCTTAACACCTCGGCCGAAACCGGCCCGTCCACTATGGCGCAGATCTCCTTGACCACCTGGGCGAAATCGCGCCCCTCCTTGGCGATCAGGCTGGGATTGGTGGTCACTCCGTCGATGATCCCCCAGCTGGCGGCCTCTTTGATCTCGGACACGTTGGCGGTATCTATGAACAGCTTCATTTTAGCGCTCCTGTATTAATTAAAAAACCTTCGTTCCTGATGATGAACGAAAGCAAATTCTTATCTGACATCGGGTTCCATTATACTTAAAATGCCCCGGTTTGTCAACCGCCTAGAAATCGCTGTTCAGGCTGATATGGACCTTGCCCTGTCCCCAACCGTCCCCCCGGCCCAGCCCGTAGACCAGGCTGACCCAGCCCAGGGCGGTGTCCATCCTGAAACCGGCCCCGTATCCGGAGCGGTAGCCCCGCAGCCCCCTCTCCGGATCATAGTAATAGCCCAGATCGTAGAACGGAAACAACTCCAAACGGCGGTCCGGCGAATAGCGGTACTCCAGATTGCCCCAGGCCAGCTGGTTGGCGATGAACTGCTCCTCCCAGTAGCCCCGCAAGGAAGCGGCCCCGCCCATGGAGAACTGGTCCGGCCGGGGAACGGGCTTTTCACTGGAGATAACCGCCCGAAGATGGGCGGCGGCAGAAAGGGCCTGCCGTTTGAAAATATCCCGGACCTGGCTGGCGTCCAGTTTGACCCGGGAGACCGTCAATTGAACCGAGGGGTCATAATATCTTTTACGGCCATATTCGATCTCTAATTTTGACCAGAAGCCCCGGGGGCTGACAGACCCGTCCCGGTAATCGGCCTCCAGAGACCACAGCGAGTTGTATTTGATGTTTCGCCCGATAAACTGGGCCGACCCCGGCACCACCCGCACCGCCTCGGCCCCCACTCCGGCGGTGAAATGCTCTCCGGCCGGAAGATCCGCCATCAGTCTGCCCGAGCTTTGGGTATAGGTGGAGTCCTCGATGCGGTGGCTGACCGTCGCGGTAAGGCCCAGGTTCAGGGAGAATATCCAGGGGGTGGAGAATTCGGCCGACAGCCGGCTGTTCTCCTGGCGCAGGCGCTGCCAGCTGATCTTGGCCCGGCGCCCCGCCCCGCCCAGATTGGAGAAGGCCATGTCAAGGCTGCCGGTCAGCCAGCCGTTCTGCCGGGTCTGATCACGGTTGTATCCCAGGGCTCCGAAGATATTGTTGTAACGCCCTTCCTCCAGGGCGATCAGCAGGTTCTCGGATCCCGCCCGGTCGCCGGCGGTCAGAACTGGCTCGGACACCGTCCGGAAAAGCCCGCTCTTGATGAGTCTGGCCCGTCCCTTTTCAATGTTTTTTCGGTTGAACACCACTCCCGGAGCCAGGCCCGATAATCTCAGCAAAGCATACTCTTTGGTCTGGACATTGCCGGAAAACCTGATTTTATCTATGTTTGCCCGGGGGCCTTCCACGATCTGGTAGCTGTAATCCAGCCGGCTGCCGGACAGGGAGAAATCCCCGACCGCTATTCTGGCATGGGGGAACCCATTATCGGCGTATATCAGGGACAGCGCTGCAATGTCACTTAGTATCTGGCCTTCCGAAAGAGTTCCCTTTGGCCGGACAGATAGCTGGCTTTCCAGGTAATTCTGACCCAGATAGCTGTTGCCGGTGATTATTATATTTCCGGCGGTGGGAATGATGCCGTTGGTTATTTTTACTTTGGCCTGGGTGCTGTCGGGCGAATACTCCAGCTCCAGCCCGGCCAGAAAACATCCGGCCCGGTTCAATTCCGCCAGCAGTTTATTCAGCCCCGCCGCCAAGCTTTCCGAAGACAGGCCGGTTTCCGTTTGGAAGCCGATAATGGCATTCATCTGCCTTGTGCTGAACGGAGACTGCCCGTCATAATCCATCCGCCCGATCACCGCCGGCCAGGCCGCCGAAGCCAGGGCCAGCACCATGGCCGCCGGCAGAATGTATGCTCTCATTTTAAAAATAAGCCCTGACCTCCATCCTTCCGTTGTGAGCGGTTCGGTTTCCGGCCTCTTTCCGGCCGTCGTAAGAAGAGGATATGGTGAAATAGCTGTTCATCCGGTAATCGTAAGTTGCCCGCCAGGTCTTGGTCCAGTCCAGGGGGCGGGTGTAGCGGAACTCCAGCGGAATGTTTTCCCAAGGCTGGTCGGCCTTCCGGTAGGTCGCCCCGGCCTCCAGCCTAAGTTGTCCGGACAGAGACAATTTCCGGGACAGGCCGGGGGACAACGACCAATGCTGGAAATTAGTGACCGGCACCGGCAGGTTATATCGCTGGATCCTCTCTCTTCCGGCCTCCAGCCTGGCGTTCAGATCGAGCTGCCGGCTGAGACTATGCAATATATCAGTTCCCAGAACATCAGGCCGGGCGCTGCTTTCCAGGCCTACCAGGTCGTTGTAGGCCTCCGTTATATTCGATGAAAAATAGAACGATAGCCGGGTCCTGTCATCCAGCGGATACCCTAACTCGGCTTTCCGTTCGTTGCTGCGGCGCACCGTGGCGGTGGCCAAGGTCTGGTTGTCGCGGTCCCTGCGCCAGCGATACAGCAGCCTGGCGTTCCAGCCGCCCCCGGCATAATAGCCGACATCCCCCGAAAGCTCCATCGACCCGGAAATATCCCGGGGATGGCTTTCCAGCGACGGCAGGGTCGCCAGCAGGGCGGGGTTTAATTTTCTCAGGGATTTTACTGCCGACAGAGCCGCCAGGTCCAGCCGGAAACCGGTCCACCAGGCCGGAGAAAAGTACTGCCCCGGGTTGAACTGCAGATAGCTTCTGGCCGATATCTCGCTGGCCCGGCTGGATGGCCCCTCCTCCAGTATCTGCTTAAGGTAGTTTCCGGCGGTGTCAGGATAGTAGGCTCCGGAAAGGGAGTCGTAGCTGTAATCCCCGGCCCGGTCCGGCACCTTGACATACACTTCCTTTAAGAGGCGGGCCTCGGTGGCGTTAAGGCTGTAATCCAATCCGGTTCGAAGGGACTGCTGCCAGGCAGAGTGATCCACCCTCAGCAGCCCCAGGTTGCTTTTCTGGCCCTGTCCGGGGGAGTTCGGCCGGAGGACCTTGCTGCGGTAGGTGTGATCCAGGCTCAAGGCCAGCGATCCCCCGGTGCCATACTTCAGGAAACTGCTGACCTGATCGGTATGGCTGGTTCCCTGCCAGATCTGCCCCAGACTGTCACGCGACAGGTCCTCGCGCCGGGAATAGCGGCTGCCCCAGTTAAGTTTTTTGGGGCGGCAGGCAAACCCCAGAAAACCTTCCATTATCCGGCCTCCCGAAGATGCACCGCTGTGATAATAGATATCGTCCAAAGTATTGCTGCCACCGGCCTGGTAGCTGACAATTCCCCGGGAGAGATCAGCCTCTGTCCGGTGCTCCTGCCGTCCGGCCGAAGACAGCAGGCTGTCGATCCAGGCCCGGCCCAGCAGGGTCTTCCGGTAATCATAGGATACGCTCAGGGCCGGCCAAGGCTTGAAGCTGGTGGACCCCTGATACTTGCGCAGCCACAACCCGTCCCTCAGATTGAGCCGTCCCCAACCCCCGCCGACCTTAAGATATCCGGCCGGCCAGTAGCCGGCCTTATATTCCTGGGAACGCTGCCCCTCCAGGGGGTCATTTTTTTTGAGGCCGGTCCAGCCCCCCAGCCCCCAGCGGCTCTCGAAATCGCCCTCGGCCAGGCTCAGCTCCGGTCGGAAATCGCTGCCGTATGATATGCCCCGGCCAGATACTTCAAAACCGCCCCAGCCCAGGGTGTCCCGGCGCCAGAGCAGATCGTACTTGCCGCCGTCGCCGGCATTGTCGCCGTCATCCTGCGACGACAGGGTGTTCAGATCCTTCCAGGTCCTGGCCCCGTTGACCGCCAGCCGCCCCCCCTCCCAAAGGGTCTTCAGCTGCAGTCCCAGCGATCGGAATTCTTCGGGACGGGGATATCTTTTCAGAGCCGCGTAGTCGCCTTTCCCCTGACCGGCATACACAAAAGCCCCCAGGACACTGTCATAAACGTAATCGCCTTTTCCCGAACCCATCCAGGTGAAGGACACGGCATATTGGCCCAAACCTCTTCCGGCATACAGGTAGACGGAGTCCGGTTTATCGTAGTCCCCGTTGCCGCTGTCGGCCAAAGACCCGCCGTCGCCCCAAAGCTTTGTGGTATCGTCCCCGGCCTCGGTTAAAACCGATCTCCAGACATCGTTCATCTCCCCGGCTGACGGTTGTTTGGGGTCGTCGGATTCCTGGTAATAGGCGCTGCTTATCAGCAGATTTTTTCCGGCATACAGGTCGCTGCTGACAAAATACAGGTTTCGGGAAAAGCTCTCCAGCGAGTATTCGAACTCGGCGGTGATCCTGGAATCATCGGTGATCATCCGGCGGGGGGTGAACAATATCTGTCCCCGGTCATAGTCCAGGGTATAATCGCGGTCGCTGCCCCGCTGCAACAGCGTCCCGTCCAGCCAAATTCGGTCGCTGTTGGCCAGCACCCGGAAAAAATTGGATCCTTCCGGCACCGTAAGCTGGTAAGGGCCCTGAACCCCGTCCCGGCCGGAGAAACGGACATAGCCCGGCTTCCCCTTGGCGCTGGACACCGAGAAACCCAGGGAATTGGACCGGTAGGAGAAGGCTGCGTCCAGCCCCTGCAACTGGCGCTGGACGTTAAGCAGTTGCTGGCGGTGGTACGACAGGTCGTAATCGCCCACCACGGCCGACCAGTTGGAGGAGTTGGCCTGGATGAATATCTTGTCGATCTGGCTCAGCTCCTGGGTGCTGCCGCTGACCGGCATTCCCTGGTCGGACAGCAGGGCGTTCACCTCCAAATCCTCCCCCAGACGCCCGTTGACCCTGACGTTCAGGGACTGGTCCAGGGACAGGTCCCTCCCGCTGCCCAAGCTTATTCCCACGGATTTGCTGCCGCCGAACCTCAGCTGTCCGTCCCTGGCCTGCAGCCATTGGCTCAGGCTGTCGGATCCGGCCGGCCGGACCGAAGCCGGCAAGGAAATCAGTTCAAAGGTATCGGGGAATAACTGCAGATGCTGTCTGTGCGGCGGTATCTGCAAAGGCAGGGCCGAATAAATAATATTGAGAGTGTCCCCCCAGGCCAGGGGCGATGCCAGGTATATGGTTCCCTGGTTGTAATCGATGACATAATCCAGATTGCGCAGCAGGAGCTTCCCCCCCACCAGGGCGCTGTCGCTGCCGGCAAAAACAAAGGGCGCCCCCAGCCGGTATTCATTCACGGCGGGGTCGCCGGCTATCATGATGCTTTTCCGGATCGGTGAGATGCTCTCCGCTCCGGAATAACCGAGCCATAGGCCCAGGACAGCAATGGTTATGGCCGTGCTGGTCCGCATAGATCTAAAACTTGACGAATGTCAGGCTTCCATCCTCGGCCACAACTCCGCTGCCGAACGGGCTCAGGGCTATGGCATAGGGCCTCCGGAAGGGAACCCCCAACTGTTTGACCCACTGTTCGCCCTCATAAACATACACCCCGACCATCCCCTGTTCCGGCTGGCAGACCCACAGCCGCCCCAGGTAATCAAAACCCACCGCCTGGGGATGGTTCCCCACCGTTATCTGCAGGGTGCTGTGCCTGGCCCCGTAAAGATTATAGAAAATGATGATCCCGCTGCGCGAATCGGCCAGGGCCATAATGTTCCGGGAGACATCAACCGAGATCGAGCCGGGACGGAAAACGCCCCCGCCGGACAGCTCGATGTGAAAACTCCGCAGGTCGTATCCTGACCGGTCAACCACCTTGACCTGGGCGTTGATGCCGTCCAGCAGATAGATGTCACCGGAGATGGTGGCGGCGCCGGTCGATGCCGAGATGCCGGAAAAGCCGGCTTCGGACAACTGCTGTCCATTCCGGTCGAAGCATTTGATCTTCCGGTCCAGGCTGTTCAGCAGCCAATAGCAGTCAGCCCCGCCCGCTATTAGAACATCCCGGGGCTGGGACAGATCGGAACGGAATAGTTCCGTTCCGTCCCAGCCGGCCGAGGCCAGAACCCAGCCGGCCGCCTGGGTATAACAGGCATTGCCCGATCGGTCGGCGGCCAGCGAGGAGACCTGGGAGGTGATCTGGAGCGGATAGCGCAATGCGATATCAACCGTCCGTTCATTCATCCTTGCCGAGGGCCTCGGCGGGTCGATATAGGCGGTGCAGGAAAGGGCCACCAGGCCGAAGACCAGCAGATATTTTTTTGGATTCATGATGTTCGATCCCCAATAATCAAAAAATCCTCCGAGGCTGCATCCACAGGTAGGAGGATTTTTTTGGTTTATCGCTGAATTTAAAAACTTTTTCCCAGGGCCACCCCGATATCGCAGTTGCGGGTGGTCAGGAACTTAAGCTGCCAGCTCTCCCCGAGCTCCGCCCTCTTCAGCCGGTTCTTGTTGTATCGTTTGGTCAGCCGGGCGGCATTGACCGCCGAAAGAAGGTGGTTCAAAATGGCGGCCCCGTAGGAGTAGCTTATCCGGTGCAATGCCTCCTGGCTCCTGACCCGCAGGCCCCGGTATTGATACCAATCAGCTTGGGTCTGCCAGGCCCAGTCATCGGGGGATCCGTATAGCAGGCCGGCCACATAGGTTTCCTGGGCCTGGGGGTCATCGGGGTAGATCATTCGGGCCTCGGCCCAGATGTCCTCGTTGTACCAGTAACTGCTGGGGTATTCGTAGATATTCTGGTAGTAGATATCCTCGGTCTGTTCCGGGTTGGCCCCGGCCTGCTGGGCGGCAAAGTTGCGGTAATCACGCTTCCACATCTCCCCCTGGAATTTGTTGAAGGCGGCCAAGGACCAGATCATGGCCTCGGCCCCCAAAAAAACCTTGGCCTGGGTCTTGGCACCGGCATAATACTCGCCGGATCCCGGAAGGACCAGAGACATAAAGAAAGCTTTTTTGAGGGATTTCTTCGGGACTCTTATTCTTTCAGTTTGGCTGTTGGGATCCTCGGGAAGGGGTGCAACCGAAGGCCTGATCTCAACCTCATTGATGCTCAGGCTATCGGGCCTTGGACTGTCTCCCTCCACCGCACTTTCCGCCGCCGGCAGGCTGCCGGCAAGAAATGCAGCCATCATGAATGTATGGATAAAATACTTCATCATCTTATCACCGCCGCTTTCAATATCTGATATTGGGTATCGTTAGTGGATACAGCCTCCAGCCGGATCAGATAGATCCCGAAAGCCAGGTTGCCCAGTTTCCACAATATTTCGTTCTCGGTTCCGGCAAACCCCGGCTGGCTGAAATCCTGGACCAGGTCCCCGGCCAGGTTGAAAACTTTGATATTGACATTGGCCTGGCTATTCAGCGATAACCTTATCTTGGCCGAGTTTCCCCTGGCCGGATTGGGATACACATAGGCATTGGCCAGCAGTTTATCCGAAATCTTCAACGGGTGCTGGGAAAGATCCCAATTTAAGTATCCGGAGTTGGCCTGGTCGTTATGGAACCCGGTCCAGTGGCTGGTCCGGGTGGAGAAGGCCGACGGCAGGCTCCAGGCATACAGCCTTCCGTCATCGCAGCCGATGGCCAGTTCGGTGCCGGTGGTATCGCCGTCCAGGTCAAAGGCCAAAGGCGTGGAATAGGTGCGGCCGCCAAGGGTCAATGGAAAGCCGGCCGCATCGCTGCCATCATTTTTGAAGGCCATCACCGCATTGTCCGGGGAGCCGATCACGATCTCCGGCAGGCGATCCCCGTCCACGTCAGCCATTATCGGAGAGGACTGCACCAGTTGGGATGACGACACCTCCACCGGGAAGCCCTCCACCAGGGTGCCGTTATAATTGTAGGCATGAAGTTTATTGTTGATGGCCACCGCCAGTTCCAGATATCCGTCCCCGTCGATGTCGCCCAGGGCCGGGGAAGACAGGACCATCCCGCTGTAGCTTACCGGCCAGCCCTTTAAAAGCTTGCCGCCCTTATCTACTATATAGATGCCCTTGTTGGTGCAGCAAACGATATCCGGATTCCCGTCCCGGTCGATATCTCCCACCGCCGGGGAGGAGCTGACCACATCGGCCCAGGGCTGCAACGCCGGGAACCCCGCCACCAATTCGCCGTTCCCCTTGAAGGCGAACACCCGGCTGTCGCCGGAAAGAACGATGATCTCCTTGCCGGGCGACGAGGCGTCCAGTTCAGCCAAAGCCGGGGTGGAGCGGGTCTCCATCGCCAGATCCTTCGGAAATCCCGGCAGGGTATTACCGCGATGGTCCCAGACATGCAGTTTCATATCTTCGCCAGCCGCGATCACCTCCATGGTGTCGTCCCCGGTGACATCGCCCAGGGCCACCGAGGAGTATATCGGCCCGGGCAGGATGGCCGGGAACCCCGGGAGCGGGGTGGCGTGGTAAACCACATAGGGATTCCCATTGTCCGACAGCACCGTGTCCGGCTGGGGGATCAGGCGGAATCCGGATACCTGCCCCTCGGTCATGGAATAGGACGAGGCGACGAATACCTCCTGGATCCCGTCCCGATCGATATCCGCCACCGCCGGCGAGGAATAAACATAACTGCCTTCCTTGACCCGGGCGATCTCCGCCCGGATGCTTACCGTGTCGTATCCGGCCAGCACCGTATCGCGTTCCCTATTGAACAGTCCTGAACCATCAGCCTTCCAGGCGCACAATCTGCCCAGCACCCCGGCGGCCAGCACCGCCTTGTATGACGAATCGGTGCCGGGATGCATGGTCAGGTAATTGACGCTGTTCCAGTCCACCGTGTCCCCCAGCACCGCCGGGAAGCCCGGCACCGACCATCCCACCTTCACCCGGGCCTTCATGGTATCCCCCGGAAGAGAGATATTGTAGATGGAGATATGGGTGGAAGAGCCGTCGTTGGCCAGGCTGGCCGGGTTGCTGGCGTCATCCAGCCGGTCGTTGTTGCCCCTGAAATATGCATCAAAGGGGCTGGCAATGGTGGAATAGGGCGAGCTGACCCAGTGGCGCAGATCCTGAATGTGGTCGGCCTCCAGCATATAGATGGCCTTGGGCGTGCCGGTCATCAGGCTGTTGTCATACCAGCGCTGTTGGATCAAGTCATCGTCCACATGATAGACCAGCAGGCCGCCTTTGCCCAGGTCGAAGGGCAGTGACATATCGTAATCATCCACCTTCACCAGCACTCCGTTTCGCCAAACCCTGACGGCACTGCTGTCCGATCCGTAGCCGTATATCGAATCTTGATAAATTACCTGATCATTGGGGTTGGCCCAGGCCCGGCGGTTCTCGATCAGGTAATACTCGTGTGAATTGATCGGTATCTTGACGATGGCCTTGGGATCCTTGGCCACCCAGGTAAAGACCTGCTCGAAGTCGTCCCCCGGCTTGAGCTCTATGGGTTCGGCCCATCCCAGAAACACCTTGCACCAGGCCGAAAGGTGCGGCGGCACATAGGCGTTCATGTTGAACGACCCCCAGGACATCAGCTCCCACTCCCCCAGCCCGGCCGACTCGTAGGTGTAGTCGTAGAGGTCCGGCAGACCCAGCTGGTGGCCGAACTCGTGGGCGAACTCGCCCTGCGACCCCAGCACCATGCCGTCCTGGCTCTGGGTGGCGGCGTCCAAAATGCCATCGTAGATGGTATCCAGCCCGGCATTGGCGATGATCGGCTGGTCGCCCAAAGAGATGAACACCGAGGGGATGTCGGCCCCGTAGGGATCGGTCTGCCAGCAGGAGCCGGCATGAATGATCATATATGACTGGTAATCGCGGAAGGAAATGTTGGCCGGATCCTGGTCGGCCGCCACGATGGCGTCCCGGAACAGGAAATACAGCCCGGCTCCCCAATTGTCCCAGTTGTTATAATAGTCGCTGTAGAATGCCATCTGGTGCGGCAGGGTATAGGCGGCGGTATCGCCCTGGGGAAACTGCTCGAACTCGATATGTAGCTTTCCGTAGGAGACCGCCCGGTAGTAATTTCGCATGGCCAGCATCTGGTTATGGATGTAGGTGCTGTCATGGGGCGGCTCGTAATAGAGGTTGTGCCCCTGGGCCGGATCGTTGTTGGTGTAGACCGGCTCCCCGTTGCCGGCATAGTCAAAATGCCCGTTCCCGGTGGTATTGATGTCGCTGTCCAGCTGGAACTGGGCCTTGATCACCAGCACCTTGATGGTGTCGGGGGTGGCGGCCTTGATGCCCTTTTTTGCCTTGGCAGCCCGGATCCCGCCCAGGATATTGCGGGTGGAAACGGCGTCCCGGTAGCCCCTGGGCTGCTGTTTGATCTGTTCGGCAATGGTCATGGAGCTCTTCCAGGTCTCCTTCAGGCCCCTCAACTCATCACCCTGCAGACTGCCGGCCAGCAATGCCGTTATCAAGGCTGGCCTGATTATGTAATTAAATGAAAACCTCAAGATGCCTCCCCCGATTCATAGATTTGAATGATGTTAAAACACCGCCGACAGCGAGAATTTTTTATTGAAGTTCTGCAGGTCGCCGCCCGGCTCCATGGCAAAGTCAAATTGTATCTTGCGGAATCCCACCCCGGCACCGTAGGTGGGTCCCTTGATGTGTCCCACTTCGTCCAGCACATAGCCGGCCCGCAGGGCCAGGCTGGCCGGGCCCAGATACCAGTACTCCATCCCCAGATGGTGGACCACGTCCTGGAGCTCTTCCTTCCACGGCCGGTCGGGGGAAAGGTCGACGATGGTCTTGGTGAAGTCCCAGGCCGCGGTCAGTTTGGAGTATTTGCCGTCCAGGATGTCGTAAGCCGTGCCGACCCTGACGTTGCGGGACAGGGGATCGGCCTCCTGGGCGTCGATATAGGTAAGCTTGGGCCCGATGTTCTGGACGTTCAGGCCCAGGGCCAGACCGTCGAACGGCCCGTGATAGAGCAGCCCCAGGTCCACCGCCCAGGTGGTGGCGATCCCCTTTCCCTGCTCGCCCGGAGCCCCAAAGGGCGCCAGGTGCGAATAGATCAGCTTCAGGTTGATCCCGCCGGCCAGGTTGCTGTATATTTTGTTGGCATAGGTAAGGGTGGGCGAGAATTCGTAGCTGGAGAAGGTCCCCAGCACCTGTTCATTTTCATCTATCCGCTGATTGGTCCCTTCCGAGAGAAAGACCACATTCCCGCCGAAAACCCCCCAGTCCTTTACCGGCTGGGCATAGGCGATGAACTCATAATACATATCCCCCACATCGCTCCAGATCTCGGAAAGCCAGGGGGAATGCATCATGGTGGCGTAATGCGGAGTGGGCTCGACCTTTCTTTTCAGCGAGCCGGGCAGGGCCGATTCCAGCAGTTTCCGGTTCAAGGCGGTAAGATCTTCAATGCTCAGATAATCGACTCCCTCCTGGATGTAGCCCAGGGCAGCCGGATCCAGGTCTTCATTTTTGAAATATTCGGCTCTATATAAAGCCCGGTTGGCCAGCAGCTGGTTCAGCCCTCCCAGCATCGATTCCCTGTCCTCCCGGCTGACAGCCTTGTTGGTCCGGTATCTGTCGCAGATGGCGATGAATTCAGGAGCCAGCAGGCTTCTGATATGCATCTGGGGCGAAGCCTGGATCTTTTTGCGGTATGAGGCCAGGTCGGACGGAAACAGGATTTCCAGGGCCTCCCGTTTTGCCTTTAAGGCCGGCAGGTTATCCTTCTGTCCGGCTTCTCCGGTTTCATAGCCGTTGATGACGGTATTCATGAATTCCAGAACGCCGGTCTCCTCCTCCGGGGTCATTGCCTCCTGGCCGTGATATTTCTTCAGGCTTTCCCAGCCCGGTTCCCCGATCTTACTGACGATATACAACGACAGGGAGTCTTTTCCCATCCTCTGGGCGTAAGGTTTGATGATCTCCGGCAGGTAGCTTTCCAGCAGGGTTCGGTTCAGCTTGATCGAGTTATCCGGGCCTATCTTCCGGTGATCGATCGTCAGGGATATCTGCCGGGGATAGGCGGCCTCCAATAGTTGCATATTGAATAATGCCAGGTCTTCGCCTTTGAGGCCGACCGCTGATCTTTCCTTAAGGGCATCAGATAACACCACGTTAGCCAATCTGGCGGGCTGGTAAAGTCTCCCCTTGATTATTTTGCTGAATTCCACAGCCAGGATAGTGGCCGCCGAATCAGCCGGCAAGCCGTTTTTCAGAACGGCTCTGCTGCGCGAAGCAAGCCTGCCCCAGAGGTATCTGGACAGGGGATCATTGGCCGCCACCAGTTGCTGGACCAACCCCAGGGGATCGGCAAAATCCCGGGAGGTCAACTCATTTTTATCCCGGGAATATTTACCGGTCAGTATCAGCTCCCTGATGGTTGGCGGGGTTTCCATTCCATCCAAAACCGACCGGCGATAGATATCCTGGTCGGACGATATCTGTTTGTTCAGGCTGTATAATACGGTCCATTTATCCTGCAGGGTCATCACGCTGTCGGAGTTGAAGATGGCGGCCCGGGCGGTGCTGTCCAGCCACCCGGATACCAGCCGGTAAGCCCGGCCATCCCTGGTGGAATCACGTAGAAATTCGCCCAGCTTGTTCCAATCGGCAATGTCCGATACGGTCAGCAGGGGCGACTGCCCGGCCTGCAGAATGATGGAGGCGGGATCGAGCAGGTCCTGCTGCTGGACCAGATAGAAGGCATCCTTATCCTGCAGGTTGGACACCAAGACCGCCCAATCCTTGATATCATCCTCCTGGAAATACTGGACCGCATCCGGCATCAAAAAGGCCAGCCCGGCCGGGTTGAAATAGGTGGCGGTGGCGTCGTCGGAGATGGCGGCGAAGGCGCTGCCCATACCGCTGGGCCTGGCCCCGGGACGGATCAAAAGGAAGATGGCCCCACCCTCGGATATGGCGTAAGCCGGGCCGGTTGCCAAACCAAGGAACATCACGGCCAACAGCATAACGATGCCGGTTGATCTTTTAAACAACATTGAATGAACTCCCCTAAAGTTTATCTTGTTCTATTAATGCATTATCACTAATTTGCCGAACCCGGAGTTTTCCAGGCCGTCCTCCCGGGCGGTTATTTTATAAAGATACACCCCGTTGGCCGGGATGCTTCCTCTGTCATCCCTTCCGTTCCAATGCACCTGGTTGTAACCGGCATTCAGGTTGTTGGCGGGGATCTCCCGGATCAGGTTCCCGGCCACGGTGAATATTCTGATGACCACATCCCCCGGCTGGGAAAGCATGAAGGTAAAATAGGTGTCGTCCTTTAGAGGATTGGGAAAGTTGTAGATCGAGGATACCTTCAGTTCGGTCTCCACATTCATCGCATTTTCCCACAGCCCCTTCCTCAGCCTGGTATCATAGGCTTCCACCCGGACGGTATATTTGCCGCTGGAGGTAAAATTATAGGCGTACTCCGCCGCGCCGGATGTCAGGGTGTCGTTGGAAAGGCTGTAAATAAAATCCTTGGCGATATCGGTGGAGACCAGCTGTGCCCCGTCTTTTATAACGGTAAATTTTATCTCGCCGTATTTGGAGACGCCGGGGGCGATGTTAATGCCGCTTCGGTCCGATATCTCCACCCGGAACCTGGTCTGGCTGGGCAGGTAATCACCCTGCTTTAAGGCCACCCCCCCGGCGTATACAGTTATCTTCGGAGCCGAGGTATCCTGATAAGTGGTGTCGGGATCGGGGTCTACCCCGCCTATCCAGAGGGTGTCGGCGGTAATCCCGGCGGCATCCACCGCTGAATTCCAGGCATAGGCCCGGACCTTGGCTCCCGAAACCGGACCGGTATGCAGCTGGTCTGGTATGTTGACGACTGTTTGAAAGCTGTCATTGACCACCGGGAACTCCCCCCGGAAGATGATATTCCCGGGAAGCAGATAGCCATTGCTATTGTCGGGAATATCCCTCAGCTCCAACATCACCCTGCCCGAAAAATTGCTGGCGGCGTTCACGGCTCCGCTGATATTGTATCGTCCCTGATTGTAGAGGGTGTCGGAACTTACGGTGACGATTACTGGATTCTGGGGCTGGCCGAACCTGATCCCGGGGTCGCCCAACAAAGTGTAGCACTCATTGTTGACGGGATCTATTGTTATAAACTTAGCGTACAACACAGCTGTTCCCAGGTTAAAAACCGAGTCAAATAAAGCGTAATATAAATTATAATTCAGGGTTTCATTTCGCCCGACATAACCCTCGCGGGTGCTGCCAAAGGAGGCTACGGCCCCGCCGGAGGCTTTGGTGACCACTAATGAATTGATGCATCTATAATATGGGTTATCGAAACGAGAGACACCGCAGGAAGCGGTTATCACCAATGGCAGGCGGCTGCCGTTGGACAGATAGGGTATGTCGGTATCGCGAAAGTACCACTCGTGTCCCCAGGTCCACCAGGCGCCATGGCCGATGAAATTGATTATTCCCGCTCCTTCATTCCAGAATTTGTTAAGATCGGCCCTGGCGCTGGGTTTGTAAGCACCCTCCAGGGGATAGCTGGTCCCATATACCTTCTGAACAGAATATATTTCCGGCAGGTGACCATATAATGTTTCCGTTGCGTTCTTATCATCATCATCAGCTACTAACAATGCCTGAGATCGCCAAGGAGACAGGGTTTTGGGCGAATCGTAATTGATCGTTTTATTTACCACCGCCCAGGCCTCCTCGCTGTTGGCTGCCGGCAGGCGGGCGATGGAGAACTGGGGATACAGGCCGGTGGTAAAATATGCGTACCAGTCATCGTGGGAATGCAGTTGATACTCCTTCAGCATAAAATAAAGAATATCTTCTTGATGGGTGGGCACCAGATTGGAATTGGCGATGGAACGGTCGATATGCCGGTAGTCGTAGTTGCCGTTACCGAAAAGCACACACCAGACCGGGCTGGTGCCGCCGGAATTAGTATAAATATATTTGAGAAAATTGCGGATGGCCGCCGGGTCGTTTACCCCGAACCCAAATTCATTGTAGATCCAGGAGAGCTTCACCGCCCGGGCCGGCTGCTGCTCCGGTTTGGCCTTATGATGATTCAGCAAATCCTGGGCCTGGGGCCATAGTTGGTCGGCAGCAATAATAAGATATTTGACATCGGCGCATAGTTCCCTCAAGCGGTTTGGCTGGTAGGCTTCCACCCTGTTCGGCTTGAGCCAGGCCGATGATGCCGACACAAAATACCTGTTACCTTTTTCCCAGCCGTCGTCAAACTGAATGTAGGCCGGAAATATCTTTGAGGTTTGCAGAGACATCGGGGCCTCGGGATCAGAGATATCCAGCAATTGGCAGCTGTCGGAATTGAATCCAGTCAGATGGAAACGGTTAACAGATTGGCCCGAGGAATCAGCTCGGAATTTAAGGCCACCCTTGTAGGCCTGATATTTGCGTGAGTATGCTAATTCCAACCAGTTGAAATATATGGCATCGGTAGTATCCGCATCTTCCTTTAAAAGACTTATTGTCAGAGCGTTGGTTGCATCCTGCAGATTATCGATACTCGTTGAATCGGTCAATTCCCTGCTGCTAATCGGCTCGTGACCACCATCGGCTGTCGGTCCAGGACTGCCGGTCCACGATAAATCTTTAGTGGTTAGCCCATTCAATCCCCACACAAAATGATGTTTGGAATATATGCCGGCCCTTAGTGATATGCGCAATTTCGCGTTTGTTCCTTGCACCCCGGGGGTGGCCAGGTCATACGAATATGTCCGGCTGTTTTCCGAGGAAGCCCTCTTCAGGTTCGCCCAATAGTAGAACTCTCCGGAATTGAAGGGATTGAACTTGTCCTGTTCAAAATGCAAAGTATCGGCAAAAGACTGTAACGGCTGCAGGTTTCCCGGGCCGGGTTCGCAATTTCTGGTCTGCATCCGCCGGCCGTTATCCCCGCCCCAGGTCAGCCAATAGCAGTTGGTGTCGGCATAGGGGTTGAAGAACTGCGGGGTGGTCAATTTTGAATTCTTGTGCCAGCCGGACAGGTCCTGCCCGTAGAATATTATATGATCGCCTCGGTCGAACCGGCCATCCTCCTGCCCCCGGACCAATATGGCCATCTGTTTCATGGTGTCCGGCGCGGCGATGTTCCGGTCCTTGGGCAGGGCCGCCGAGCCGCCGGAGAATATCTTGATGGTCCGGGGATCGATGACCGCCGGGTCGATCCCGTTGCGCAGCAGGTGATCATAATCCAGGCGGTAGATGCCCTCCTGCAGCACCGACAATTTGTACCAGACGGAATGCCCGTCAAACGGGTCGGCCGCTTTTGCTTTGGAGGTTTTTTCAGAAACCTTCCAATTGCGGCTTTGGGGATAATTGATCAGCAGTTTTGAGAATACCGGGGCAAAAGCCGGATCCGGCCGGGGATGGTTATCCCGCCCGGCAATATCCCAGCTGACCCTGACCAAAATTCTTTTGTTCAGCCTTAATACGCCCACCAACGGATCGTATTGGACCGGGCTCATCTTTATTCCGGCGATGTTATATTGCCGCAGCCTTTCGACCGACGCCAGGCTGGCAATTGTCCCGGGCAGCATGCCCGCCTGGCCATAGTGCGAAGGGTTCTTAACATACCGGTATGAGCCCAGGCCGGACTGCCCAGATGATACCAGTGCGGGGACCGGGGCTAGGTTGAAATCGCGGATATCCTCCGATTCCACCGAGATAACCTGCAATTTTACCCGGGCCCCTTCCGGAACGCCCAGGCTGATCGGGTGCTCCAAAGTAGCCGGCGCTCCGGGCTCCCCGGCCGTCTGGCAGCCGGGCAGAAATATGGTCTGCTCCCCATCGGTATTAAGCTTGAACTCCGGCTGTTCCATGCTGTATTCGATGAGGGCGGAGTAGGCATCGGCCGAAACCAACCGGGTCTCTGCCCTAAGCAGGCCGCAGGCCGCTATAACCAAAATCAGGGCATATGTGGTCTTTTTTGTCATATTTTTAATAATAATAAAAACCGGTATCCCGTTAAGAGACCCGGCTTTTGTAAGGTTGACATGATAGTAAAAAGCCAGTGTCGTTTAAATCTTTACATGCCAAAACAGGATATTCGTCAATTCTTAAATTAACAAACACCCCCAGCACTGAAAATTTAAACCAGGGTCACTGACTTTAATATCCTTATAAAATCTCCATTTAATCTGCCCTAACTATAATCTAAATTAGGTTATTTGTCAAGGGGTTAGATTGTATTTTACATCCCGAAAAAACTTAAATAAACCCCCAGCAATTCCCTGCCCCAGAAAAGTGACAGGATGCCGCCCAAGGCCAAAAACGGCCCGAAGGGAACCATGGCCTTGGGCTTTATTCCTTCCGGAGCTTCACTTTTTTTAGCCCGGCCCAATAGGATCAGCAGCAGACCGACAACCGATCCGGCCAGGAAGGCCAGGAAGAAACTTACCAGCACGGCCTTCCAGCCGAAAAAGGCCCCGATCATTGCCGCCAGCTTGATGTCCCCCCCGCCCATGGCCTCCTGTTTGAACACCTTTTCCCCCAGCCAGGCCGCCAGCCAAAGGAATCCACCCCCCAGCACCACGCCGATGGCGCTGTCCACCAAGGGCCACTGCGACAGGACATCCCCCCGACCGAACACGGTCAGGTCCACCGGGACCCCAAAGGTAGCCAGGGCTGCCAATAAAAGACCCATAGCCAGGCCGGAGAGGGAAAAGACATCGGGAATGATGTAGTGTTCGATGTCTATGGCCGAGATCACCAGCATGGCCCAGACGAAGGGAATGTACCCCGCCAGCCTCCAGTCGGCCCCGAATTTAAGATAAATCCCCAGGAACAATAGTGCGCTCAAGATCTCCACCAACGGGTAGCGCCATGATATCTGGGCTTTGCAGCTGCGGCATTTTCGGCCCAAGAATAGATAGCTTAATACCGGGATATTATCATACCATCTGATCCCACCGAGGCATCTGGGGCAATGCGAAGGAGTGAAGACGATCTCCTCTTTGCGGGGTATCCGCCAGATGCAGACATTGGCAAAGGAGCCGAATAACAGGCCTAAAATAAAGATCATGATTCCCTGAAACATCTTTGTATCCATTAAATCATTTTACGATTACGCCGCCCAGATCGTAGGCCCAGGCCTTCTCCAAGGCGGCTTGGTAAATCCTGCCCGGAACCAAGGGGCGGGAACTGCGGATATATATCTTGCCGTCTATCTCCGGGGCCTCGCCATAACTTCGCCCGAAGTATTGATAACCGGATTTGAATGGAATGTTCCTATCCCCCTTCATCGCCCGTCCCTCACAGATAACCAAAACAGTTCGGCCAACTCTTGCCCGGTTTTTGGCAGACGAAACCTTTTGCTGCCGTCGCATCAAAGAGTCCAACCGCTGGGATTTTATTTTTTCAGAGACCTGACCCGTCATCTTGGCGGACCTGGTCCCCGGCTCGTGGGAATACGCGAAGACCCCCACCCGGTCCAGTTTCATCTCACCGGCAAAATCATGCAATTCGGAGAAATCATCCGCCGTCTCTCCAGGGAACCCAACGATGAAGGTGGTGCGCAGGATTATCCCGGGAATTTTTATGCGAAGTTTGTGAAGCAGTTCGACCATTTTTTGTTTCGTCACCTTCCGGCCCATTTTCGCCAGAAGTCGGTCGGATACATGCTGCAGCGGAATATCCAGGTATTTTACGATCTTCTTCTCCCGGGCCACGGCATCGACCAGGTCATCGTCGATATGGGCCGGATGGGTGTAGAGGATGCGGATCCATTCCAGGCCCTCTATTCGGGCCAACGCTTTCAGCAAACGGGGAAGGCTGCGCCGGCCGTAGATATCCGAACCGTAGGCGGTGGTGTCCTGGGCGATCAGGTTTATCTCCCTCACCCCTCGCCCAACCAGTATTTTGGCCTCCCGGATGATCTCCGGGATCGGGCGGCTGCGGAATTTTCCCCTTAGTGACGGGATCAGGCAATAGCTGCAACGGTTATCACACCCATCGGCTATCCGCAAATAAGCCCAGCCCGGCCCGGTGCTGACCAGGCGGTTTTGATAGAATTTCGCAGGATAATTGCAGGCCTTTGCCGGGATGGAATTTTTCTGGCCGCCTTCCAGCGCCGCCAGGATATTGATGTAACCGTGAACGCCCACCAGGGCGTCTATCTCCGGGATCTCTTTTTTCAACGACCGGCCCATCCTCTGGACCAGACAGCCGGTGACCACCAGCCGGAACCCCAGGTTCTCTTTTTTCATTGCCAGAGCCGATATCTCGGCCAGCCCTTCCTCCACCGCCTCCTGCAGAAACCCGCAGGTGTTGACGATCACCGTCCCGGCGCTATTGATGTCATTGGTAAAGCGGTATCCCTTTTGCGCCAGCTGGCCCATCATGGCCTCGGTGTCGATGCGGTTCTTGGGACAGCCCAGGGAGACGGTATGAATATCAATTTTTATTTTACTGGCGTCGATCAAATATTCACCCCATTTCCCGGTATTCAAAGCAATATTTCTTTCGTTTGCAGGCGGAACAAGGCTGTCCCATCCATAACTCGTCAAACTGCTTCATGATAAGTTCTACCAGGGCCGGATCCTTGGTGATTATGCCGGATTCGAAATTACGTTTACCGTCGGACTTGGCGCCCATCCCCGCCCCGGTCAGATTGGCGCTGCCGGAATAGGCGAATTTGCCGTCCACTATCACCGACTTGAAATGCATCCGGGGGCACAGCAGTTTTTCCATGCCGCTGATCAGGTTGGGATACCGGTCGAAATCCTTCCTGAAGTTGGGGCCCGGCTCCTTGGCGTGGATCAACCGGATGGGCACATTGTCATCTGCCAGTTGCGAGAGAAGTTTTAGAAAGGGGACCTTCTTTTTGCCCTGGTCGATGTAAAGGTCCTTCAGGTCGGAGGTGCCTACCCACAGGAACTTTTGGGCGGACGGGATCTCCTGCAGTATCACCCGGCGGTAGATATCGGCATCGGAGATGAATTCCAGATCGTATCTCATTTCAGGGTTTTTCGGATATCATCCAGCACCTGCCTGGCCTCCGGGACCATTTCGAAAAATTCATTCAGCCTGCCGCAGGCGTATTCCGGACAGTGGGCGCAGCTCTCCAGTTTTCTGGCCCGGCCGCACTCCCGGATCTTGCAGACGCGGCAATGTCCGAATAAAAGAGTCCCTTCGGAGGTGCACCCGTCGCAGAAGATGTCTTCGGGCTTGATGTCGGCGCCGTAGATCTGGGACCAGGTGGCGGCGGTCTTCTGCCGCAGTTCGGGATCGTCGGCGTGCCGGGCGATGTAGGCCGGACAGGCCGCGCAGTCCAGTCCGCAGAAAGAGATTTTCTTGTTCATATTTTAACTCGTTTATTTTTGCGTGTCACCCTGAGCCCGGCATCGTGCCCGACAAGCCGAATGGGTGGCACTGACATCCCTCAACCCATGTTACCTGGAAGTTCCATCGGGATGACATTGATCTGTCACCCTGAGCATAGCCGCATGCCTAACAAACCGAACGGGTGGCACTGTCATCCTACGCCCAGTCGCACTTTCAAGATTTCCCAGGAGGACAAAATAACAATGTCACCCTGAGCCCGGCATCGTGCCCTACAAGCCGAACGGGTGGCACTGTCATCCCTCAACCTGTGTCGCCTCGTAGTCCCCTCGGGATGACATTGATTTGTCGCCCTGAGCATAGCCGCATGCCTAACAAACCGAACAGGTAACGATATTTTCATCCATTATGATAAGAAATATGATCTTTTATGGATTCCTGCTTCCGCAGGAATGACCCGAAAGGCTAATTAAAAGGATAAACCCTTTGTGCTCTTTGTGCCTTTTGTGGTTAAACTGCATCCTCCTGGATTCCCGCCTGCGCAGGAATGACACAGCAGGCAAATAAAAGTAAAAAAAGTCTCTGTGTTTTCCGTGTCCTCTGCGGTAGTTGAGAAATCATTTCTTAACTGGGCGCACCAGTTTCCCCACCGCGTTGGCCAGGATATTCCCCTGCCGGTCGGTTATCTCCGATCCGGCCTCCACCATCCGGCCCTTGTCGCTGATCACCCGGCCGGCCAGGATCACCGGCTCCCCTATCTTCACCGGCTTCTTGAACCTGACGGTCAGCTCGGCGGTGACCGCCCCGGAGGCCCCGCCTCCGCCCTGGGAGCCGCCGGCGGCATGGGCCAGAGCCTCGTCCAATAGCGTTGAGACTATTCCGCCGTGCAGTATCCCCTGCCAGCCCTGGAATTTTGCCGGCGGCAGGAACTCCGCCCGACACTGCCCGGCCTGGGGATAGGTGAAATTAATTTGCAATCCGTCGGGGTTTTTGCTCCCGCAGGCAAAGCAAAAGTGGTCATCGTTAAGTTTCATGTTATATAATCACTTTTTCAGTTCGCAAGCGACGCCATATAAAATAAATTCATCAAATTTATACCTAAAACTAAAAGAGCTATCCGATAACATCTCAAATACTGTGTCACTTTTATCAAAAAAACTTTTCATATAAGGTTTTTGACCTTTGAACGTAAAATAAACTTTATTGCTATCTCTAGTCCAAACGCCTGGGAATGTGTATTGTTTATCAGTATCATTTGTTTCAGGTTGCCCGAGTAGTTTCATATAAAGGCTAAATTTATTATTGGGATTTACATTCAATTTAATTAACGCAACTCCATTATCGGTGCCACTATATTCTAATATTTTACTAAAGTCAGGGTCTGCCATGCCTATTGTTTTTGAAGCAATAATATCCTTGGTTGAAATATTATATGCTTTAACACTGCCAGACTTTTCCTTCGGCTTGGCACATGAAACAATAATCACAGAAAATATGATTGCGGTTAAATAATACTTTAAGTTTCATGCATCCCCCGGGGGATATCGAACTTCAGCGGTTCGGGGATGAACACCTCGTGAATGCACTTCAAGGCGTAATCGTCGGTCATACCGGCGATGTAATCGCCCACGATCACCGGGGCAGGGGTCTTCTCCTTCCGGTAGATCTGGCTGTACTTGTCCAAATGTCTTCCGAATCGGCGGAACAGCGGGACCGGGTCGTGGTCGTAGCGCTCGTGATCCTCCCCGCATCTATCATAGACGCTGGTCAGCTCCTCGAACAGGGTCCGCAGTATCTTCTCGCTGAACAGCCCGTATTCCTCCAAGGGCGGCGAGGTGTAGATATTCTTCATGTTGAAATCGTACAGGGCCTTCATCAGCTGGTGGTTCTCCTCGGACAGCGAGATGCGTCCGGTGCGCTGGGTCTGGGTGATGATGTCCTTGACCAGGGTGTCGATGATCTCGCCGTTCTTGCGCCCCAGTTTCTGCTTGATGCCGGACGGCACCTGGTCCTCGTCCACCAGCCCGGCCCGGATGGCGTCCTCCAGGTCGCGGCCCAGGTAGGAGACCTTGTCGGCCATCCGGACTATGGCCCCCTCGTATGACGCCGGATAGATCCCCAGTTTCTTGATGCCCTCCAGTTCCACCTTGTCCCAGCGGGGGGAGATCTCCTTTTCGTACTTCTCGCCGCAGTGGCAGATGATCCCGTCCCGCACCCCGTAGGTAAGGTTGAGCCCGGCCCCGTCGTTGGCCAGCTGGTCCACCACCCGCAGGGCGTACAGCTCGTGGTGGAATCCTCCCTGGTCCTTGAGGAGGTCCTGCAGCACCTCCTCCCCCCGGTGCCCGAACGGGGCGTGCCCCAGGTCGTGCCCGAAGGCGATGGCCTGGGCCAGATCCACGTCCAGGCCGAAGGCCCGGCAGATGGCCGAGGCGATGGTGGCCACGTGCAGGGTGTGCTCCATCCGGGTGCAGACATGGTCGTTGTCCGGGGAGAAGAACACCTGGGTCTTGTGTTTCAGCCGCCGGAAGGGCATGGAATGGATGATGGCGGTCTGGTCCCGGAAATACGGGCCCCGGATGTCCTCCTCGCGGGGGCGGACCCTTTCGGTGTAGATCTCGGGTTTAAGCGGGTTCTTCAATGTTTCCATGATGCTCCTGTATCCTTTACTGACGTCAACAGAATAGAGTTTAAAGCTCAAGGCTTAAAGTTGAAAGAATGAAAACAATCGTTCATAAATGGTAATACTTGGCGATGCGATAGTGCGGCAATTGTATGGTTGCCGGGCAGTTCTGTTCTTGCCCCCTCTAATTAAGAGGGAATACAGGGGTGCGTGGAATCCCCGGGACACCCCTCCTTCGTAAGCATCATATTGGTCAACCTCAGGACAAGTTCTGTCTCTCCCCTTTTTAGAGGAGATGGATTCCTGCTTCCGCAGGAATGACAAGGTAGTCAGATAAAAGTAAAAACACTTTGTGTTCTTTGTGTCTTTTGTGGTTCAGTGGTCTTGTCATCCTGAGTACACTTAGAGGCCTTCCAGTTTGTTGGATGACAATGGTCACCCATTCAACCTGTCGGGCGGGAAGCAATCTCAGGGTGACAAATAAGCCAGATTGTTTCGTTTGTATAATCTTCGAGACCACCACGCAATGACTGTGTCAGTCCAAAGTCTAAAGAATAAAAGCCTTTGTGTTTTGGTGTCTTGGTGGTTCAAGACCTGGATTCCTGTCTTCACAGGAATGACACGCTATCCCAGTATTTAGTAAAAGCCTTAGTGTCTTGGTGGTTCAAGACGGTCCCTAGCCCGAGACCGAGTACACCTCCTCGTAGGTGGTCACCCCCTCGATCATCTTGCGCAAGGCCACCTGCTTGAGGTCCATCATGCCGTCGGCGGCGATGGCCCTGTTCAATTTGTTGATGGTGACCGTCCGGGTCAGGGCTGCTTTAACGTTCTCGGTCATCTCCATCACCTCGAAGATGCCGGTGCGCCCCTTGTAGCCGGTGTTGCGGCACTCGCTGCAGCCCTCGCCGTAATACAGCTTGGATACCTTCTCCTCCAGCAGTTTGTTCTCGGGATCGTCCGGGCCCACTTCCCGGATGGCGCGGCAGTGGGGGCAGATCTTGCGCACCAGCCTCTGGGCCACTATCCCCACCACGGTGGAGGCGATCAGGTAGTACGGGATGCCGATGTCCATCAGCCGGATGATGGCCGAGGGCGAATCGTTGGTGTGCAGGGTGGTTAGCACCAGGTGCCCGGTGAGGGCCGACTGGATGGCATGGTCGGCGGTCTCCTTGTCCCGGATCTCGCCCACCATGATGATGTCGGGATCCTGGCGCAGGATATAGGGCAGGATGTTGGCGAACGACACCCCGGCGGTGTGCTGGACCCCTATCTGGTTGAAGTCCTCGATCACCATCTCGATGGGGTCCTCCACCGTGATGATGTTGACGTCCGGCGAGGACAGCGATTTGAGCGAGGAGTACAGGGTGGTGGTCTTGCCGCTCCCGGTGGGCCCGGTCACCAGGATGATGCCGTTGGGCCGGTGGATGAAAGCGTTGTATAATTGATATTCCCGGGGGTAGAATCCCAGCTGGTCCAGGTCCTGCATCAGCACCTCGGGGTCGAAGATCCGGATCACCACCTTCTCGCCGAAGGCCACCGGGATGGTGGAGACCCTCAGCTCCATCTCCTTGCCGCCGTAGCTGGTCTTGATCCGGCCGTCCTGGGGCCGCCGCTTCTCGGCGATGTTCATCCGGGACATGATCTTTATCCGGGACAGGATCGGGGCGTGCAGGGCCCGGGGGATGGTGTAGATGTAGTGCATCACCCCGTCGATCCGCAGGCGGACGTAGGATTTCTCCCGCTTGGGCTCGATGTGGATATCGCTGGCCCGCTGGTCGAAGGCGTAATGCATCAGGTATTCCACCGCGCTGGTGATATGCTGGTCGTTGGCCTCGATCTCGTCCTGGCCCCGCAGCTTGATGTACTGCTCCAGGTTTCCCAGCTCGGTGGAGGTTATCCGCTCGGACTCGGCCGCCTGGACCGAGGCCCTAAAGCCGTAGAACTCCCGGATGATCTTCAGCACGTCGGTCTTGGAGGCCAGCACCAGGCTGACCTTGATGTTCTTGGCGATCCGCAGGCTCTCGATGTGGTCCAGGTTATAGGGATCCACCACCGCCAGGGTCACCAGGGTATTGTTCTCCTCTATGGGCACCACCAGGTGCCGCATGGCATAGGGCTTGGAGATGTGCGAGGTGACCACGTCCAGTTTGAGCTTCAAGGGATCGATCTTTTTATACTCCATGCCTGATTCCTCGGCCACCGCCCGGGTGATGTCGTCCTCGGACAGCAGGCGCCCGCTGCCGTCGGGTATCAGCAGGTTGAACGAGGAGATGATCTCGGCCGGGGTGATGATGTTGGCGGCCTGGTACTGCCTCCGGCTGGCGTTGGTCTCCTGGTATTTCTGGAGCTTGGCCCGCTGGGCGTTGCCCTTGATCTGGACGTCCTTGAACTGGTCCTGGGTGATCTTCCCTTTTTTAAGGAGCACCTCCAACACGTATTCCACGGTGAGATGGGTGGGTTTTTTCATATGATTGAATTATTTGAGTTGCAGTGAGATGGATGAAATATTATCGCAGATAGAGGGGGAAAATGCAAGGGGAGAATAAAATTCCCCCTCCGCATCGGAGGGGGGCAGGCCTGCCCGCTCGTGCCAAAGGCAGACCCGCTCGTGCCATAGGCAGACCAGCCTATATGGATTTACCTGCGGTGGCGGGCTATATGGGTTACATGCTAATGGCGGGGGGGCGGTCAAACAGCCGGGCATACAGGTAGGGGAGGGTTTGAAACCCTCCCCTACGATATTGGGCCAGGCACGGAACATGGATTCCTGCTCCCCGCCTTCGCGAGGACAAGCTTCGCAGGAATGACACGGTAGTCCGGCATGAAGTAAAACCCTTGGTGTCTTTGTGTCTTGGTGGTTAAATAAAAATCCCTCTCCAAATTACTTTAGAAAGGGATTGAACCAAGGCGAATTTATGTCGTCCGGTAATTGGTGTATTGCAGGGCCAGCCCCAGGTCGTCCTCCCGGAACAGGGCGATCACCTTCTGCAGGTCGTCCTTGTCCTTTCCGGAGACCCGCACCTGCTGGTCCTGGATCTGGGCCTGGACCTTGATGCTGCTGGCCTTGATGCGCTTGACCATCTCCTTGGCCTTGTCCATGGGAATGCCCTGCACCAGGTTCAGCTCCTGGCGGATCATGCCCTTGGCGGCGGTATCCACCGGGCCCAGCTCCAGGCATTTTACCGACAGCCCGCGCTTGACCATCTTGCCGTAAAGAATATCCAGCATGCTCTTGCGCTTGAACTCGTCGCTGGCCAGCAGGGTGATCTTCTCGGGGCCCAGGTCGATCTGGCAGTTGGCGCCCTTGAAATCGAACCGCCCGATCATCTCCTTCTGGGCCATCACCACGGCGTTCTTCATCTCCTGGGCGTCGATCTTGGATACGATATCGAATGAACTCTGGCTCATGATTAGTTATCAGTTATTGGTTATTAGTTGTTGGTTGTGGGATATACCGTGAATTATAAACTGTAAACTGTAAACTGTTAACTGTCCGCTATACCCTATTCGCTATACGCTGGTATTTATCAATTGGCGTCGATCAGCTTGGCATTCTTGGGCACCACAAACTGAAAACGGTCGTCCTTGATGCCGGAATTGGTCTTGATCTTTGTAAAGATGTACTCGCTGGAATTGTCGTCAAGGTCCACCACGTCTATCCCGGTGATCTCGTAGGTCTTCTTGTCCACGATCACCTTGACCTCCTTGAACAGCTCCTTGAACTCCGGAATCTCCAGCCAGCATTGGTGATTGCCGTTGGTCTTGCAGCTGTTCTTGACCTTTCCGGTCAGCAATTTGTCCAGGGGGTTCAGCAGCACCAGAAAATCCCTGGTCTCCTCGATATTGGTCCGGATCACCTGCTTGTCCTTTTCCAGGTACAGCCAGAGGCTCCTGCCGTCGCAGACGATCTGCTGGGCCTCCGGCTTCTTGATGTCCATTCGCAGTTTATTGGGGCGCTTCATCTCCACCCTCCCCTCGAAGCGGTGGCAGGTGCCGGTGGCCGAAGAGCAGGAGATCAATTCCAGGTCGGCCTTGAAATCGGTGACGTTCTTGTACCTGGCCCTGACCTGCGCCATGATCGCCTCCGCCTCCTGGGCAAAGGACGTCCCGGAGATCAGCAGCACTAAGGCGGCCCCGAGGACAGCCATTCTTTTCATCAGTCAGCCTCCTGGTCTTTGATTAATACTTCACGGGCCTTGCTTCCATCGAAGGGGCCCACCACGCTTGCGGCCTCCAGCTGATCTATCAGCCTGGCCGCCCGGGAATAGCCCACCTTAAGCCGGCGCTGCAGCAATGATACCGATCCCTGCTGGTGCCTGATCACCAGGGCTTTGGCCTCCTCGAAAAGCTCGTCCTGGCCGTCCTCCCCGGCCGAACCCTCGGGAGGCAGGGCCACCTCCATGCTGTATTCGGCATTATTGTTCTCGGTCTGGCTCTCCGGGGCCGATTGGTCCTGGCCCTCGGTGACCCCGTACCATTGCTTGATGAAGCTGACCACTTTTTCGGTCTCGGCGGTGGAGATGAACGGCCCGTGCAGCCTCTGGGGCTCGGCCTTGCCCGGCGGCATGTAAAGCATATCTCCCCTGCCCAGCAGGGTCTCGGCCCCGTTGGCGTCCAGCACCGTGCGGGAGTCGGTCTTGGAGGCCACCTGGAAAGCGATCCGGGCCGGGAAATTGGCCTTGATAACCCCGGTAATGACATCCACCGATGGCCGCTGGGTGGCCAGGATCAGATGAATGCCCACCGCCCGCGACATCTGGGCCAGCTTGGCGATCCGGCTCTCTATTTCCGAGGCTTCGCGGGAAAGCATCAGATCAGCCAGTTCATCTATAACTATAAGCAGGTAGGACATCTTTTTGTCGGACTTGCGGTTATAATCGCTGATATTTCGGCATCCCTCCTTGGCCAGCACCCGGTAACGGGAATCCATCTCGCTTACCGCCAGGCGGAACACCTGCACCACCTCTTGGGAATCGGTCACCACCCCCTCGATGGTCCGGGATATCGGCTTGTCGCCGGTATTCTCCACCTTGTACTGGAATTGCAGATGGGGTATGCCGCGATAGATGGACAGTTCGATCCGCTTGGGATCGATCATGATGAAGTGCAGGTCCTCCGGGGTGCACAGGTACAGCAGGCTGGTGATAATGGTGTTAAGGCAGACGCTCTTGCCCGACCCGGTGGAACCGGCGATCAGTAAATGAGGCATCTCCGACAGGTCGGCCGAAAAGGATTCTCCGGTGATGGTCTTGCCCAAGGCCATGGTCAGCGGCCCCTCCTGGGTTTTGAAATTGCCGGACAAAAAGAGGTCCTTCAGCATCACTATCTTGCGGTGCATATTGGGTATCTCGATACCCACCACCCCCTTGCCGGGGATGGGGGCCAGGATGCGGATCCGGTGGGCCTGCATGGCCAGGGCCAGGTCGTCGGACAGGTTGGATATCTGGTTGACCTTGACCCCGGGGGCCGGTTTCAACTCGTAGCGGGTGACCACCGGGCCGGTGTAGCGGTCGGTGATCTCGCCCTCGATGCCGAATTCCTTGAGTTTCTCCAGCAGGATCTCGGTCTTGTCCTCCTCCTCGGTCTCGGTCTGGTCCCGGTTCTCCTCCAACAGCGCCAGCAGACGGGCCTGGTAATCGTTGCCCAGCTTGGTGAGCCGGGGTTTGGATTCGGGCTTGGGCCTGGGCTGGGCCTTGGGCTGGGCCGGCCTTACCGGCTGGTCCGGTTCTTCGTCAGACATTTCCGGCTCATCCACCTTTGGCGCCGGTTTCTTTTTAAAGGTCAATTCCTTGGGGGCCTCCTGGGCCTTTTTAAGCCCGTCCTTGACCGGCTTGACCGCGATGTTCAGCCAGTGCTGAAAATTAACCTCGGTGCCCACCAGCAACAGGATCAGGAAAAGGCCGGATATTATCAGCCAGCCTCCCACCGGACCGAAGGTATTGCGGGTCAGATCGGACAAGAAGGTGCCCGCCACCCCCCCCCCGGCTAAATAACCGGTATAGTAGGAAACATGCAGCAGCCCCAGGGTAGCCAGGCACAACAGGGTGAAGGTCAGCAACAGCAGGCTGTTGATTATGGAGCGGCCCAGGGGCTTGTGTCTCAGCCAGATCCACCCCCAGATCAGCAGCAGCGCGGTCAGCAGGAAGCCAGCGTAGCCCAGCAGATGAACTGCGCCATAGGCCAGCATATCACCCAGCGGCCCGCCCCAGTTGGCGCGAGCCCAATCCTGGTGCCATTGGTGGCTGTCGCTCCCGGAAAAAGAAACCAGGCCCACCAGCAGGAACAGGCCCAGGATCATCACCGACAGCCCGAAGATCTCCCGGCTGCGGCTTATTTTAGCCTCTTTTTTTGTCTTGCTATCCGCTTTCATCAAGTGCTTTTCATTATGATTTCATTATCCGGCCGTCCTTGAATACCGGCACGGTTCTGGATATATCCAGCTGGGAGGCATATTTCAGATCCTCCAGGTAGCCCAGGGAGACCAGATACTCGCCGTGCTGGCTCTGCTTGAAGGCCTTCAGCAGGGATTTCCCCTCCTTTTTATAAAGGGAGACGGCCATCCTGGCGCCGTCGGTTAGGATGGCCGCCGGGTTTGCTTCCCAGACCAGCCCGGCCAGCAGCCCAGCGCACAGCATATCCTCCAGGGAGAAGCGCCCCAGTTTTCCCGAGCAGATCAGCAGGATGTCGCTGCCGCCGGAGGTCAGAAATCCGGCCACCGCCCCGGCGTTCAGAAAACCGGCGATGGAAAGCACCGTCGCCGGCTTGGCCCGGGAGATGACCGAGGTGCCGTTGGTGGTGGACATCAGCAGGGTCTTGTTCTTGACCACCGGCTCGGTGAACTCCAGGGGGGAGTTCCCCAGGTCGAAGCCGTTGATCTTGTTGCCATCGCGCTCCCCACACAGGATCACGTTCTCCCGGCCCAGGGTCTCGGCCAGCCGGGTGGCCTCCTCCACGCTGGGGCAGGGAATGATGTCCCGGCATCCGGCATCCAGGGCCGTCACCATGGTGGTGGTGGCCCGGAGCACATCGATCACCGTGGCCGAGCGTCCCGACAGGTTAATATCGTTCAGCTCGGAGGGGGTTAAAATTACGTCTATCTGCACTGTTTTTTATTTCTTGGTGGTTGTCGGATCGAAGGTTTCCCAGCCCCGGGAATCGGTGGACTCTATGCCCCGCAGGCGGAGCTTGAATTCGTCGGGGTTGGTGACGCTCTGGATGGCGGTCTCATAGGTGATCAGGCCGTCCCGGTAATGCTTCATGATCGACTGGTCGAAGGACTGCATGCCGTATTGGGAACTTCCCTCCTGGATCAGCTGGGGGATATCCATGGTCTTGATGGGGTCCAGCAAATAATCCCTGATGGTCTGGTTGTTGATCATCACCTCCACGGCCGGGACCCGCCCCTTGCCGTCGGCCCGGGGCAGCAGCCGGAGAGAGATCACCCCCACCAGGGTGGCCGAAAGCAACACCCTGACATGCTCGTGCTGGTGCGGCGGGAAGAAAGAGATGATGCGGTTGATGGTCTCCGGGGCGTTAAGGGTGTGCAGGGTGCTGAACACCATGTGTCCGGTGTCGGCCGCCTGCAACGCGGTGGCCAGGGTGGTCTTGTCCCGGATCTCCCCGATCAATATCACATCCGGATCCTGCCGCAGCACATGCTTCAGGGCGGCGGCGAAGGTCTTGGTATCGGTGCCTATCTCCCGCTGGCTGATCAGGGATTTCTTGTCCCGGAAGATGAACTCGATGGGGTCCTCCACCGTGATGATGTTGCGGTTCTCGGTCTCGTTGATGAACTCCAGCATCGAGGCCAGGGTGGTGGACTTGCCCGAGCCGGTGGTCCCGGTCACCAGCAGCAGCCCCCGGTTGCTGAGGGCCAGCTCCTTGGTTATCGGCGGCAGCATCAGCTCGTCGACCTTTTTGATGTTGAAGGGAATGGCCCGCATGGCCAGGGCCACCGAGCCCCGCTGCATGTATACATTCACCCGGAAGCGCCCCAGGCCGGCCACCCCCATCGAGAAATCCAGCTCCTTCTCGTCGGCGAACAGCTGCTGCTGGTCCTTGGGCATAAGCTGCAGGGCCACCTGGCGCAGCTCCTCCGGAGACAGGGGGGGCTCCTCCAGGGGGCGCAGGAACCCGTCGATCCTCAGCACCGGCGGCAGGCCGGCCTTGAGATGCAGGTCCGAGGCGTTCTCCTTGACCATCCGCTCCAGGGTTCTTTTAAGATCCATCTTCTATCACACTCTTTCCAAATATTTTCCGGTCCGGGTGTCAATTTTAAGCACATTTCCCTCATTGATGAACAGCGGGACCTGCGCCACCAGGCCCGATTCCAGGGTGGCCGGTTTGGTGACCGATGAGGCGGTGTCGCCCTTGAAGCCGGGATCGGTCTGGACCACCTTCAATTCCACCGACATGGGCACCTCCACCCCGATGACCTCCTCCTTGTTCATCAGCACCTGGACCTCCATGTTCTCCTTGAAGTAAAGCTTGATGTCATGGACCATCTCCTCGGGCAGCTCCATCTGCTCGTAGGACTGGGAATCCATGAAATTATAGGTCGAGCCGTCGTTGTACAGGTACTGCATCTTGCGGCGCTCCAGCCGGACCTCGGTTATCGATTCCCCGGAGCGGTAGGTGCGTTCGATCACCGCGCCGGTCTTGACGTTCTTCAATTTTGTCCGGACAAAAGCTCCGCCCTTTCCGGGCTTGACGTGCTGGAACTCCACCAGGTAGAACAAAACCCCGTCTATATTCAGCGCCATGCCGGTTCTGAAGTCTGCTGTGGATGCCAAAACATGCCTCCTTGATTATCTGCGTTCTATGCTTTGATGGTTATGATTTTTTTGGTCGATCTGCTCAATATCCGGCAGCCCCCCTTGGCCACCACCACCAGGTCCTCGATCCGGACCCCGCCCCAGCCCGGCAGGTAGATGCCCGGCTCTACGGTGACTATGGAGTTCTCGGGCAGGAGGTTCTCGGCTTTCATGCCCACCCCGGGAGCCTCGTGAACCTCCAGTCCCACGCCGTGGCCCAGGCCGTGGCCGTAGTATTTCCCGTAGCCGGCATCATTGATGATTTTGCGGGCGGCCGCATCGGCCTCCCGCCCCCTGGCTCCGGCCCTGACCGCCTTCAGCCCGGCGGACTGAGCTTGGGTGACGATATCGTATATTTTAAGGTGCTTTTCGGTGGGGCGCCCCAGGCACACCGTTCGGGTCATGTCGGAGTGATAGCCCCGGTAGATGGCCCCGAAATCCAGCACGATGAAATCGCCTTTTCGCACCTTGCGGTCGCTGGGCTGGGCATGGGGCAGTGCCCCGTTGGGGCCCGAGCCCACAATGCTGTCGAAAGAGGGGTTGGCGGCCCCCAGCAGCTTGAGGGTGTGGTCCAGCTGGGAGGCGATGGCTTTTTCGGTCAGGCCGGGCTTGATGAACTTCACTATCCCGGCAAAGGCCTGATCGGCTATCTGGGCGGCCCTGGCGATCTTCTGGATCTCAGCGCTGGTCTTCACCTGGCGCAGGCTTTCGGCCATCCCGCTGGCCGCGATGAATTTCTTCCCGGGCGCCAGCTTCTGCAGCTGCAGGAACTGGGCATAGCTCAGATTCTGATCCTCGATGCCGACCTTTTTGGACCTTACAAAGGCCGGCAGACGGATGAGCTCCTCCAGCAGACTGCCGGCTATGATGGTGGTCCTGGCATTTTTGACCTCCTTGGCCGACTGCTCCTTGTATCTGAAGTCGGTCAGAAAATCCGCCCCCTGGGAATTCACCAGCAGCATCCCGGAACTGCCGGAATACCCCGCCAGGTACCTGATGTTAAGCAGGTTGGTGAACAGCATGGCATCCAATTTCTTCAAACGCAGGGCTTTTTTAATGCTATCGATACGGTTGTTGGCCATTGAGCGCAACTCCTAAATATTTCATCAGCGGCGGCGGGCCGCCCGGGGCATTTTAAAATTTGCCGAGACGGGGATATCGCTACTTTTGGATCTGGGACAGCCAGGACTGAAAACTGCTTACGGTGTCATCGGCGTCGCCGGCCTTCTCCGCAGGTTTGGCTTCGGGCGCAGGCTTGGCCGTCTCGGCGGCTGGCGCTTCCTCCTCCGGCTTGGCCGGGGCTGCCCCGGCATCGTTGAACAGGGCCCCGAAATCCATGTCCGGAGCATCCCCGGTCGGTTCCGGAGCTTTCTCCTGAGCCGCCGGAGAGGCGGCCGGTTCGGGCTTTGTCTCCTGGGCGGGAGCCGGCGCTGATGTTTCGGGGATGACCGGCGGGGCCGCAGGTTCTTGCTTTTTATCCGATGAACCGAACAGCTGGGCAAAGGGATCTTCGGCCGGGGCGGCTTCGGGCCTTGGCTTATGTTCTTCGGCCGGCGCAGGCAGTTCAACTTCGGTCGCCGCCGGAGCAGGCTTCTCCGGGGTCTTTCCCGCCGCTTCAATTGGCGCCTCCATGGCCGGGGCATCTTCCGGATAGGCCTTCTCCAAAAGCTCGTCCATCCGGTTCTTGTATTCCTCATTATCCGGCTGGGCGGAGACCAGTTCCTTGTAGATATCTATGGCCTTCTCCAGGAAGCCCTGCTGAACATAGATCTCGGCCAGGGTGCTGGTGGGTCCCTGGGGTTCGGCTTCTGTGGCCTCCGGCTGGGGCTCCTCCGCCGGTCCAGCGGCAGCGGACGGAACTTCTGCTTCAGCCGGCGGGGTTTGGGTCGTTTCCGCCTTGGCCTCTTCCGTAACCGGGGTCGGCTGGTCGGCAATTTCAACTTCCGCAGCCGGCTCCTCGGCCAACACTGACGGCAAAGCGATCTCCTGTGGATCCCTCTCGGCGGCCTTCTCTGCTTCAGCCTGCAGCACCTCGGGCATGGACGGCATCTCCGGGGCAGGGGCTTGGGGCGCCGGCTCAGCCGGGGTAATTATCGGCTGGGCCATGGCGGCTTCAGCTGGCGCGGTTTCGACAATCTCGGCCGCCGGCGGGGTGGCTGACTCCGGCTGGGCCGGCGCAGCCTCAGCCTGCGGCTCGGTCTGCATCAAGCTTTTAAGCTTGGCGGTCTTTTCCGACAACTCGGCATCGGCCGGCTCCAGGTCCAGGACCATCTGGTAATATTTCAGGGCCTCGGGATACATGTTCTGTTTTTCGTAGGTCTCCCCCAGCAGTTTATAGCCCACCAGGTTCTGCATATCGTTCTTGATGGTCAGCTCGAACTCCTCCCGGGCCAGGGCGTACATTCCCTTGGCCAGATAGCAGCGGCCCAGTATCAGGTGGGCGATGGCGTAATTGGGGTGGTTCTCCAGGCCCCTTTTGGCCGTATCTATCGCTTCATCCAGAAGATCCGATTTACGATAGGCATCGGCCAGCTGGGCAAAGACCCTCGATTTGGGGTCAGCCTGCAGTTTTTCGCTGAGCTGTTCGATCTCCGGAGAAAGTTTTATGTTTTCCTGGGCCATATCCTTAACTCCATTAAATTTGCGAATTGATAGGTGGCGTCAACTGGAAGGTATAAAATCTAAGTTATAGTGATATTATATGCTTACCGGCCTGGTTTGTCAACATTTTTCGCCCTATATTGCCGGCCGAAGATCAGCCGGATATGGCTTTGATTGACCTGCCGAAGGGCGCCCGGATGACACCCTTTTCGGTGATGATGGCGCTGACCAGTTTGCCGGGGGTGACATCGAAGGACGGGTTGAAAACAGCCATCTTTCCCGGTGCGGCGCGGCATTGACCGAACCTTCTGACCTCATCCGGGTTTCTCTGCTCGATGGGCATCCGGCTGCCGTCCTTTAACGACCGGTCGAAGGTCGAAAGGGGCGCGGCCACATAGAAGGGAACGCCGTGATAACGGGCGTTGATCGCCAAGCTGTAGGTGCCGATCTTGTTGGCGAAATCCCCGTTGGCGCATATCCGGTCGGCCCCCACTATGGCGCAGTCGATCTTACCGGCCGCCATCAGAGAGGCCGCCATGTTGTCGCAGATCAGAACGGCCGGGATCTTCTGCCGGGCCAGCTCCCAGGCCGTCAGCCGGGCTCCCTGCAGCAGGGGCCGGGTCTCATCGACGTAGACCGATCTTACCCTGCCCATATTGTAGGCGGTGGAGATGATGCCCAGGGCGGTGCCGATGCCCCCGGTGGCCAGGGCCCCGGTGTTGCAGTGGGTGATGATCGTCGAGTTTTTTTTAATCAGCTCCGCCCCGTGTCTGCCGATCAAGCCGCAGGTCGCGGCATCGTCATGGTGGATATCCAGTGCAGCCTGCAGCATCTTCTTCTTAAGCGCTTCGGCCTTGACGCCGGACTTGATCAGTGAATTGAACCGGGCCTCCATCCGGCCCAAAGCCCAGAAAAGATTGACCGCAGTGGGCCGGGTCCTCTGTATCCTCAAATAGCTCTTCCGGAAATCGGCCGAGATATTCCCTGCCCCGGAACGCCAGATGCCCAGCACCAGACCATAGGCCCCGGCAATGCCGATCAATGGAGCGCCCCGGACCGCCAGCCCTTCGATGGCCGCCGCCAGATCCTCCACCTTTTGGCAGACCAGGTATTCGGTCCTCTGCGGAAGCCACCGTTGGTCCAGTAATTTTATCGTGCCGTTCCGCCAGGCGATGACTTTTTGCATCTCAAATTTTCCATTCTCTGTATCATGGCATTCAGTTTGACCAGGGGCAGCCCCATCACATTGAAGTAGCAGCCGTCTATCCTCTCCACCAGCAGCGACCCCAGGCCCTGGATCCCGTAGGCCCCGGCCTTGTCCATCGGTTCGCCGGTGGCAGCGTATCTTTTTATCTCCGGAAGGGACAGCTGGCGGAACTTTACCCTGGTCATCTCATGGCCGGTGAGCTCGATCTGGCTGAGGGGATCGTACAGACAGAGGCCGGTATATACCTGGTGCCACCGGCCGGACAATATTTTGATCATCCGCCGGGCATCTTTTTCATCGACCGGTTTTCCCAGAACATGGTGGCGGTAGGCCACCACCGTATCCGCCGCCAGTATCAGGCGGGAGCCGAATGATGCCCGCCATTTCTTTCCCAGAGACCGGGCCTTTTGTCCGGCCAGGTATTCCGATATCTTTTGGGGGTCCGATAAAACGCAGTTCTCCTCGTCCACCTCGGCCGGTTTGATGATGATATCCGCCCCCAGCCCCTCCAGCAATGCTTTGCGGCGGGGCGAGGCCGAGGCCAGCAGCAAAGGCGGCCAGTTTATGAAGTTTGATATCTTGGCCAAACCGCCCTGGCGCTCACTTTATATTCGAACTGTTTATCAGGCGAATTCCGGTAAAGATGGTAACCGCAGCAGGCGATCATGGCGGCATTGTCGGTGCAAAGCTCGGGATCGGGAATGATCATCTCCTGCCCCTCCTGCCTGCCGAACCAAACCATTTTTTCACGGAGGGCCTGGTTGGAGGCCACTCCGCCCACTACCGCCATGGTATGGCAGTTCGTCAGGAGGGCCGCCCTTCGCAGCTTTTCCACCAGCACCTCGAACACCGCCTCCTGAAAGCCGGCGCAGATGGAGGAGAGTTCCTCATCAGAAACACCACCCTTCTCCCGGCTCTGCAGATGATTGAGCACCGCTGTCTTGAGGCCGGAGAAGGAGAAATCCAGGCTGTCCTGCCCCAGCAGGGCCCGGGGAAATTTCACCGGCTTGGTCTTATTGGCCGCCGCCAGCCGTTCGATCAGCGGTCCGCCGGGATAGCCCAGCCCCATCATCTTGGCGGACTTGTCAAAGGCCTCGCCGGCGGCGTCATCCAGGGTCTGGCCCAGCAGCGATATCTTGTGATCGCGGTCCATGAAAAACAGCGAGGTGTGTCCGCCGGAGACCGCCAGCGCCAGCAGCGGCAGCTTCAGGTCCGGCCGGCTCAAAAAAGCGGAATAGATATGGCCGGCCACGTGATTCACCGGAACCAATGGTTTCCCCAGGCTCAGGGCCAGTCCCTGGGCGTAGCTATATCCCACCAGCAGGGCCCCGGCCAGGCCGGGCTTGTTGGTCACCGCTATCAGGTCGAGCCGGCCGTGGTCAGCCCCGGCTTTGGTCAAAGCTTCCTCCGCCACCTGGGACACCCGGTTCAGATGGTCCCGGGCCGCCAGCTCCGGCACCACCCCGCCGTATTGCTGGTGGATCAGCTGGGAATAGATCACATTGCTTAACACGATCTCCCCGTCCTGCACCAGGCTGGCCGAGGTCTCATCGCAGGAACTCTCGATCCCCAGCACCATCATCGGATGTTGACCTCGAAATCCCGGGGACTGGCGGCGATCAGCACCAGCTTGTCCGGCAGCTCGATGGTGGCCTGCAGCTGGTGCTTGCCCGGCGGAAGGTCCTTCAGGTCAAGCACAATTTTCAGGTCGGATTGTTTTGCGACTTCCAGAACGTTCCGGGGGCCGGACACCACCAGATCTATGGTGCCGGGGGCGAAGCTGACCAGGTAATCTCTGCTCCGGTTGATCACCGATAGCGGTATGTTTTTGAACACCCGCTCCCCGCTCTTCTCAAACCGAAGGAACACATCGATGGATCCGGGGCTGACTGCGAACAGGCAGGAATCCGGCAGCATCAAAGCCGAGCGCACCAATGTCCCCACCGAGAAGCCATCGACTCTTATGGGGGCCGAATAAACGGCATCCAGCATCTCCAGCTGCCGGGCCGGTCCCTTTAACAGAGCCGAAGCCGGTTCATACCGGATGCTGTCGGAGAGCACCAATCCGTCCGCCGGGTCGCCCACCAGGTCGAGCAGGATGTTTACTGCTTTCTCGGTTTGGCGATCCAGATTGATCTCCATTTCTTGGTCCAGGAACTGGACCGCCCGGGCCTTAAGCCGGAAAGGCAGGACCAGGTGATCCGGGGTGAGTTTGACCTTGAATTTTTTGATCTGGCGGTTCTCGGCATCGATCACCACCGCCGGATTTTTGAACTGAAAAGCGACCAGGTCCTTACCCCTGGCTTCGATATCGCAGATCACCGGGGGCAGGCACCGGGCCAGGGAATACCCCGGGGGGATATTTCTGACCTCCACCGGGCAATGGAAGGTAAGTTTATAATATCTTTCGGTGGAGGCGTACAGCCACAGGGTGACAGCCAGCACCAGGGATACTATCCTGATATCCAGGTTTCTGAATATTTTATGTTTATTTCCGGTGATCTTCATTTATTTTGCAAAACCCTTCTCCACCAGATCGCAGATGGCGTGCTCGGCCATCAGCATGGATTCCTGGATCCGGAATGTTTTATCTCCCGCAGCCTTTATGCATACCCGGCAATATTTCCCCAATGCACCGGAATCCGGTCCGGTCAGCCCGATAACGGCCAGCCCCGTTTTCTTAGCGGCTTTGGCCGCTTCGATAACATTGGGCGACCGGCCGCTGGTGGTGATGGCCAGCAGCACGTCCCCTTTTTTGCCCAATGCCTCCACCTGTCGGGAGAAGACGGTGTCGAATCCGTGGTCGTTGGCCTCCGAGGTGATGATGGAGCTGTCGGCGGTCAGGGCCATGGCCGGCAGGGCCTTTCTCTCCCTTAGAAAGCGGACCACCAACTCGGCCGCAATATGCTGGCTGTCGGCGGCGCTGCCCCCGTTCCCGCAGATCAAAAGTTTTCCGCCTTTTTTAAATGCCCCGGCGATTATATCGGCCGCTTTTATTATATCGCCCGCTGAGTTTTCCGCCGTATCGATGAGGGCCTGGGCGCTTTTCAGCATTTCCCGCCGCAATTGAGCCGAGGTGATATTCATATTTTTCATGTATCCTTAAGTATTATTTGATATCCCCGGTTTCCTTGAGATAGTCCCTTAAACCTTCCTCCCAGGGCCTCAATGTTTCCCCGAAGGTCCTTTCCCAGCAAAAATTCCGCAACACAGAATACGAAGGCCGGGTGGTCGGGGTGGGATATTCAGAGGAAGCAATTGGCGACACCGCGGACTTGATCCCGGACATTTCCACCGCCTTCCTGGCAAAATCGTACCAGCTGCAGGCTCCCGAGTTTGACAGGTGGTAGGTGCCGTATTTGTCGCTGGCGATCAGGCGGGCAAGGGCCCGGCACAGGTCCCGGGCATAGGTGGGCGATCCCACCTGGTCATTGACCACCTTTATCGTTCCGGCCTCTTTTGCCTTAGCCAGGATGGTGCTGATGAAATTGCGGCCCTGCTTACCATACAGCCAGGAGGTGCGGACGATGTAGAATTTTTTCAACAGCTCCCTGACGGAATTCTCGCCGTCCAGTTTGGATCTTCCGTAATGCCCCAACGGGCTGGGCTGGTCCCATTCGCAATAGGGTTCGCCTTTTTTGCCGTCGAACACGAAGTCGGTGCTGATGTACAGCATTGGGATATCAAGCTGCCGGGCTGCCAACGCTACATTTCTGGTGCCCCGCCCGTTGACGGCATAGGCGGCATCGGGGTCCTTTTCGCAGCCGTCCACGTTGGTCATGGCGGCGCAGTGCAGAATGATTTCGGGGTCGTACCCGACAAGCCTTTCGATCGCATCCGCGCTGACCAGATCAACCTCCTGGACATCGATGCCGGTCACCTGGTGGCCGCCAGCCAGCTCGCGGCACAGGTCGGCGCCCAGCATCCCTTTGGCCCCGGTGACTAAAATCTTCATTTTTTATTCTTGGCCTTTTGTCCTATGAACTGGTTGACCACCCACAGGTCCTCGATGGACGATCCGGCGTCGCCCCACCAGCCCTTGATGATCTCGTAGGTCATCTGGCCTTTTTTGATGAAGGCGTTGTTGACATCGGTGATCTCCAGCTCGCCCCGGCCCGACGGCTTCAGGGTCTTCAGGATGTCCCACACCTGGGGATCATACATGTAGATGCCGATCACGGCGTAATTGCTCTTGGGGTTCCTGGGTTTCTCCACGATGTTCTTCACCAGCCGGCCCTTGACCTCGGCCACTCCGTATTCCCTGGGGTTGGCCACCGTCTTCAGGAATATCTTGGCACCGGATTCCTGCTTCTGAAAATCGCCCACCGCCTTTTTGATGGATCCGTCCAGGATGTTGTCCCCCAGCATCACCACCACCTTGTCATGGCCCACGAAATGGCGGCACAGCCCCAAAGCCTCGGCGATCCCGCCCTCGCGCTTCTGGTAGGTGTAGTTGATGTGCTTGAGGCCGAACTCCTCGCCGTTCCCCAGCAGGCGCAGGAAATCCCCGGCCGCATTTCCCCCGGTCACCAGCATGATGTCGTTGATCCCGGCCTGCACCAGGGTCTGGATGGGATAATAGATCATGGGACGGTCGTACACCGGCAGCAGGTGCTTATTGGTGATGCTGGTCAGCGGGCGCAGGCGGGTTCCCAACCCGCCGGCCAAAATTACGCCTTTCATATAAATGACCTTTCTATTTTAAATATTCTTTACCACAGAATCACTGAATTTTAGAAAACTAATAAACCATCCTTTTGACTTGCAGAACAGTTTGCGCAAAATTCAACAATAACCCCACTTTGATCCTGGTAGCTTTAAGATAAGAAAGCAATTGCGCCTTATGACATGAATCAAAGGTCGTTACAGCCTTTAGCTCAATAATTACGGCGTTCTCAACGACAACATCCAGTCTATGTACTCCAATTATCTCACCGTCATAACATATTTCTACTTCTTTCCGGCTTTCGGTCTTTAACCCTTGTTTCTTCAATTCCAAAAATAAAGCATTGTGATATATTGATTCCAAAGACCCTGGTCCCAATTTTTTATGAACCTCTATCCCACAAGCTATTATCTCACTTGTAAGCTCTTTAAATTCTAATTCGATTTCAGTGTTTTTCGGTATTTAGTGTTTCCGTGGTTGGTCCTTGTAATGAATGGCTCTGGCAAAACTGCCAATGATATCTTTCTGCATTTTCCCTTCCAGCACGTTCCCTATGACCACTGCCGTGGCCCCGGCCCGGGCCTTTGATCCGGCGGTCTCGGGATCTTTTATACCCCCGCCCACCACCACCGGCAGGCCGGCATACCTGGCCACTCCGCTGATCATCTTCTCCGATACCGGCGACAGGGCGCCGCTGCCGGCGTCCATGTAGATGAGCTTCATGCCCAGAAACTTTGCCGCCAGGGCATGGGCCATGGCGATGTCCGGCTTGTCGTGCGGGATGGGAATGGAATGGCTCATATAGTTGGCCGAGGTCAGACGGCCGGATTCAATCAGCATGTAGCCGGTGGGGACCACCTCCAGCCCGGAGCGTTTGACCATCGGCGCGGCCTTGACCTGCTCCTCGATCAGCAGATTGGCGTTGCGCCCGCTGATAAGGGACAGATACAGCAGGGCATCGGCCTCTTTGGTCACCTGGTAGGCGCTGCCGGGGAAGATCACTATCGGCCGTTTGAAATTCCTTTTCAAGGCCCTGGCAACCAGGCTGATCTGATCAGACAGCAGCAGGCTGGTGCCCAGGAATACGGCGTCCACCCCTTCCTTCTGGAGGACCGCCCCCAGTTTGGCGGCCTGGGCCGGCTTGACCTTGTCGGGATCCACCAGCACCACAAAAGCCGAGCCCTTGGCCTTGGCGGCCTTTAAAAGATATTCGTAGAACATGAAATTTCCCGCATATTTATAATTTTAAGTGTATTAACCGCCCTTCAAATCCCCTCCTTGATCTAAGGAGGGGACTAAGGGGTGGTCAGCGCTCCGGTGGGGCACACTGTAACGCATTTTCCGCAGGAGATGCATTTATTCTGATCGATCTCCAGTCCCCAACCGTGCAGGATAATGGCCAGCGCCGGGCAGACCCCGGAACAAAGGCCGCAATTCCCGCAGAGGCTGTTTTGTATCTTTATCATTTTCACTCTATTAGTTTCTGACGTCATCCTGAATGACGATTCCCAGGCTATGTGAAGATGATCTGCTCGATCTTCCCCATATATTCCTTCAGTTTGCCGTCGTCCCTGCCGCCCACCTGGGCCAGCTGGGGCCGTCCGCCGCCCTTGCCACCGGTGGCCGCGGCGATCTGCTTGGCGATGTCCCCGGCCAGGAACTTTTTGGTTTTGACCAGCTCGTCGCCCACCGCGATGGTGAATCCGAACTTGCCTTGGTCGGTACTGGCCAGGATGATGACCCCGCCCGGCAGTTTGATCCGCAGCTTGTCGGCCATCTCCCGCATGTCTTCCTGGGAAAGACCATCCAGCAATTTGACCAGCAATTGAACCTCTTGAACCTTTTTAACCTCTTGAACCAAGGCTTCTATCATTCCGCCCTGTTGAAGTTTCGCCGCATCTTTCTTTGCCTTCTCCAGTGCTTTCAGCTCCTCCATCTGGGCATTGAGCTTTTTGACGATGTCCTCGCGGTTGGCCTTAAGACGGTCCTGGATCTCGGACACCAACAGCTGGTCCTGTTTGGCTAGGCGGTAGGCGGCCTCGCCGGTCACGGCCTCGATCCGCCGCACCCCGGAGGCGATGGCCTCCTCCCTGACTATCTTAAACAGCCCCAGTTCGCCGCTGTGCTTGACGTGGGTGCCGCCGCACAGTTCCTTGGAGAAATCGCCACAGGAGATCACCCGGACCTCCTCTCCGTATTTCTCCCCGAACAGGGCCATGGCCCCGGTCTTCTGGGCCTCGGCCAGTTTCATGTGCTGGTCGGTCACTGGAATGTTGTCCATTATCTTGCGGTTGACCAGGTGTTCCACCTCGTCCAGCTGCATCGGGTCCAGGGCGGCAAAATTAGTGAAGTCGAAGCGCAGGTGCTCCGGGCTGACCATCGAGCCCTGCTGCTGGACGTGCTTACCCACCACCTGCTGCAGGGCCGCCTGCAGAAGATGGGTGGCGGTGTGATGCCGGGCGGTGCTAAGCCTGGCTGCCTGGTCAACCGCCGCATCGACCGTATCGCCCTGTTTGATCTTGCCCGAGACCACCGCTACATGATGCACCGTGGAGCCGTTGAAGGCCTTGGTGGTTCTCAGGACCTTCAATCTGGATTTTTTGTTTTCGATGACGCCCACATCGCCGGTCTGCCCGCCGCCCTCGGCATAGAAGGGGGTATTCTCCAGGGTGATGTCCACCTGTTCTCCCTTTTCAGCGGACTCCAGTTTGAGTTCCTTGCGATAGATGCCGCTGATCTTGGTCTTTCTCTGAAGGCTATCATATCCCACAAAGATGCAGGAGGGGTAATCCAAGCTCTTCTGAACCGAGAAGGACACCTCGCCCCGGGCCGTCCGGGCCCGCTCCTTCTGCTGTTCCAGGGCTATATTGAAACCGTCCAGATCAAGGGTCAGGCCTTGTTCCGTTGCGATCTCCTGGGCCATATCAATGGGAAAGCCGAAGGTGTCGTAGAGCTTGAACAGTACCTCGCCGGGGATGGCTTTTTTATTGGGCGGGGTGATGGCCGCGGCCGATTCCAGCAGTTTGGTAAGCCCCAGCGCCACGGTGGAGACGAAATTTTCCTCCTCGTTTTTGATGACCATGGCAATGTGCTCGGTCCGTGGTTTAAGGTCGGGATAGGCCTGGCCCATGATCTCTATTACCCCCGGCACCAGATGGTGCAGGAAAGGCTCCGTCAGTCCCAGCAGGCGCCCGTGCCGGGCCGCCCGCCGCAGGATCCGCCGGATGACGTAGCCCCGCCCCTCGTTGGACGGCAGCACTCCGTCCCCGATGGTGAAGGTCAGGGCCCGGATGTGGTCTGCGACCACCCGGAATGAAACATCGGTCTTTTCCTGGCCGTAGGTTATCCCGGATATCTTCTCCACCGCCTTGATGACCGGATAAAAAAGGTCGGTGTCATAGTTGGAATCTTTTTTCTGCAGCACCCGGACGATGCGCTCGAAGCCCATTCCGGTGTCCACGTGCTTGCTGGGCAGTTCGGTCAGCTTTCCATCCGGCCCCCGGTCGTACTGGATGAACACCAGGTTCCAGATCTCCACGAACCGCCCGCAGCCGTCCACGTTGACCCCGCAGACATGGCCGTCCTTCCCGGCCTTGGTACAGGTGCCTTCCCCCATGTCCATGTGGATCTCGGAGCAGGGGCCGCAGGGGCCGGTCTCGCCCATCTCCCAGAAATTGTCCTTCTCGCCGTGGCGGCTTATATGCGAAGGGTCGATATCGGTCAGATCCTTCCAGAAACCAAAAGCCTCTTCGTCGTTGACATAGACCGTGGCATAAAGCTTGTCCTGGGGCAGTTTCCAGACAGCGGTCAGCAGTTCCCAGGCCCAGGCGATGGCCTCCTTCTTGTAATAGTCGCCGAAGGACCAGTTGCCCAGCATCTCGAAGAAGGTGTGATGGGTGTGATCCCGTCCCACCTCCTCCAGGTCGTTGTGCTTGCCGGAGACCCTTAAAACCTTCTGGCTGTTGGCCGCCCGCTTGTAGCCCCGGTCCTCCAGCCCCAGAAATATCTTCTTGAACTGGTTCATCCCGGCGTTGGTGAACAGCAGGGTGGGATCGTCCTGGGGCACCACCGAATCCGACGGCACGATGGTGTGGCCTTTGGATCTGAAGAAATCCAGGAACGATTGGCGTATTTGGTTTGATGATTGCATGATGTTAAGGCTTGATATTTATTTGTTAACCTAATGGTTACCGTATAAGATTAAGCCACTAGTATCACCTTTAGAATGTTGAATTAAAAATGTGATAGATAGGCTATCACGCCGCAATACAAACTGTTTATTTACTTTAAATTCAACAATAAAAGGTAGCTTTGTGCTATAGGGTTGTCCGTTTTTATACCTTTGATTAATTATCTCGTCTTCATAAAATGAATATTTTAAACCAGTATTTATACTATCGTTTTTAAATCTCATTGTCCTTTCATTCACTTCCTTTTCCCCATTACGACCAGGCAAATAGATCATGGGTTTTAAAGTATCTGGTAAGTAAAATTTTATATTTACATGGGATGCTTCTGAAAGGCCTGTATTTATTATATTGAAAGATAATTTCACATTACCAAATGAATCTGTATTTGTGTTTTGTTCTTCAAGAAACAAAGAAGGTTTCTTTAATACTTCTGCTTCAATATTTTTTATGACTTGGGTAGTTTTATCTGAGGACATTAAGCTTTTATATGCTAACCAACAAGACCCTAAAGCTGCTACAGCGGTAATAATTATAAAAGTAAACTCCACTTTCGATTTTAGTGTCGGTTTTGTTTTTAAAATATTATCTGGTTTCTTTTTGGTTATTTTAAAAGTTTTTCTCATACTTTTTCTATTTGCTATTATATTTTCGGCAGCAAAAACAATATGGTAAAAAAGTGACAGATGCTCCCGGCCAGCACGAACAGGTGCCAGATGGCATGATGATATTTCAATTTGTGCCACAGGTAGAAAACCGTCCCCAGCGTGTAAAACAGCCCTCCCACCCCCAGGAACACCAGGCTGGCGGTGTTGAGGTGCGCCAGCAGGGGTTTGGCCACGATCACCACGATCCACCCCATCGCCAGGTACAGCGCCGTGGACAGCACCGCAAAGCGGTTCGCCCAAAAAGCCTTGCCCACTATGCCCGCTGCGGCGATGCCCCACACCACGCCGAACACCAACCAGCCCAGCCGGCCGTGCAGGGTGATCAGCGCGATCGGGGTGTAGGTCCCGGCTATCAGCAGGAAGATGGACGAGTGGTCGAAGACCCGGAACAGCCGCTTGGCCCTGCCGGCGTAAAAGCTGTGATACAGAGTGGAAGACAAATACAGCAGCACCAGGGTGGCGCCGTAAATACTGAAACTGACTATGTGCCAGGCGTTCCCGGACAGGCTGGCCATCACCACCAGCACCGCCAGGGCCGCCAGGGCCAGGCCCAGCCCCACCCCGTGCAGGATGGCGTTGGTGATCTCCTCGCCCGGAGTGTAGCGTTCGACAGAATCAGCGTCGGCGTCCCGCGCTGTAGTCATTAGCTTTAGCCAGCGCCGGAAGGTAGTTTGGATCATTCTGAAATATTTTCCTTCAGCAGTTCCTTCAGCACTTTCGAGACTATCGAGGTTTCGTACCCCCTCCGGGCCAGAAACCCCACCAAGCGGCGCTTGGCGGCAGCGACGTCAAGCTTCCGGTAAAGTTTCAGTTTTCTCCGGGCCAGATCCAGCGCTGCTGGGAACTCATCAGAATTACTTTTATACTCCCTGATGGCCTGGTCCACTATCTCCCGGTCTATCCCCTTGGCAAAAAGCTCCTGCCGCAAACGGACCACGCCGGTGGGCCGAAAGTGCTGTCGGTTCTCGATCCAGTCCCGGGCGAACTTCTCATCGTCCAACAGCCCCAGCGACAGCAAGTCGTCTATCACCAGATCGATATCCCCCGGGGAGACGCCTTTTACCTTAAGCTTGTCCCTGACATCCTTGACCGAGCGTCCGCGCATCTCCAACAGCCGCAGGGCATAGTTCCTGGCTTTATTTATATCCATAGTTTGTTCCCGAAGGCCTTACCTCCCCTGGTCCCCTCCTTGATCAAGGAGGGGATTTTGGGGTGGTCTATCTCAGATAATGTATAATCTATTTCCGCCCCCGCTTCCTGGGCTCTTCCTTCTCCTCTTTCTCCGGTTCCTTATCTTCTGTCTTCTGCCCGGCCGGCGGATTGAGCTTGGCCTTTAGTTCGATCTCTATCTTCTCCAGCAGGTCGGGATTCTGTTTGAGCATGGTCTTGATGTTGTCCCGGCCCTGGCCCAGCCGCTCGCCCTGGTAGGAGAACCAAGCCCCGGCCTTCTCGATGACGTTGTTCTCCACCGCCAGATCCATCAGGTCGCCGACATAGGAGATGCCCTCGCCGAAGATGATCTCGAACTCGGTGGTCCGGAAGGGCGGGGCCATCTTGTTCTTGACCACCTTGACCCGCACCCGGTTGCCGATCATCTGCTCGCCCTGCTTGATGGTCTCTATCCGGCGGATGTCCATCCGCACCGAGGCGTGAAATTTTAAAGCCAGGCCGCCCGGGGTGGTCTCGGGGTTGCCGAACATCACCCCGATCTTCATCCGGATCTGGTTGATGAACACGATGCAGGTCTTGGAGCGGTTGGCCACCGCCGTCAGCTTGCGCAGGGCCTGGGACATCAGCCGGGCCTGCAGGCCCATGTGGGAATCGCCCATGTCGCCCTCGATCTCGGCCTTGGGCACCAGGGCCGCCACCGAGTCGATCACGATCACGTCCATGGCGTTGCTGCGGACCAGGGTCTCGGTGATCTCCAAGGCGTCCTCGCCGGTGTCGGGCTGGGAGATCAGCAGGTTGTCCACGTCCACCCCCAGGGCCCGGGCGTATTTGGAATCCAGGGCATGCTCGGCGTCAATATAAGCGGCGGTGCCGCCCTTCTTCTGGGCCTGGGCCACTATCGACAGGGCCAGGGTGGTCTTGCCCGAAGCCTCGGGACCATAGATCTCCACCACCCTGCCGCGGGGCACCCCGCCCACCCCCAGTGCATAGTCCAGCGAAAGGGAGCCGGTGGGTATCACCTCCACGTTGACCCCGGCATCGCGGCTGCCCCATTTCATGATGGCCCCCTTGCCAAATTGTTTTTCGATCTGCGAAACCGCCAGATCCAAGGCTTTTGCTTTTTCGCCCTCCGCCATTTTCATGCTCCTCTCAAAATAATACGTTGAATATAATTACTAAGTTTATTTTAAACCATTGAACACGGGGCCGGTATTAGCCATATAAAGCACAAAATAATTTTCTTGTGCTGCATCTTTATCAACACATCCCTATAATACAACAACCCTTCAATATTTCTTTCCCATCAATTTTGTGCCATCGGTGCCTTTTGTGGTTGAATGGTTACGCATAGTCTACCGTTCAACTTAAAGGCGTCAAACCCCGGGGTCGACGGGCAGGTTGAATGTTTCAGCCGCCCGCATAGCCACCCCGCCCAGCTTGTCCAGCAGGGGCGTGGCCAGCCCGGCGATGACGGGAGCGAAAAGGATCCCCTCCAGCATCAGCCCCTTTAAGGAGAACAGGAATATCAGAATGCCGCAGAGCATTCCGTACCAATACTGTCCCCAGTGCCGGGCCGGGGTTGAGATCTGGTCGGCTCCCAGCACCCCCAGCGAGAACAGGAACAGGTTGGCCGTCCAGGACAATTGAACTATATCCAGCCCCCCGTAAGCCCGGTATTGCAGATAGAGGAAAGCCAGGGGCATCAGCAGACCGGCCAGCAATATCCTCCATTTGTAAAGCCGGTGGAGGAATAAAAACGAGAACATAATGGTCAGTCCCACCGGCAGCCAGCCGGAGATGAAATACAGCCGGCCGCTGAAAACCGCCCCCCGCCCGGAGAGATTGGCCAGGCTTGCCCCCCCGCCGAAATAATCGCCCCCCGCCAGGACCAGCAGCGCCAGCACCAGGGGGAAGTTCAGGGGATAGGCGTACTCCCGGTCCCTGACGTAGGTTCGCAGCATGCCGCAGACCACCGTCAGCCCGGCCGGAATCATTACATTGATGCCGGCCGGCATCAGCAGGCTGATCAGGATGGCGTCGTTGACGAACCAAAGGTCCGATCTTTTCCGGCGGCCTTTTTTCAAAGCATAGATGTGCCAGACCACCCCCAGGAACAGGGACAACAACAGCTTTGATGCCAGGCCCCAGCCCCAAAGATAGAGGCCGAACCCGGCCAGCGGCAGCAGGGCAATGAAACTGCGAAAGCCCAGCTGCTTCCAGTCAAAGCGGGTGCGGATATGGGGCCACAACGATACGTTGAACATTTACGCAGCGAACCTTAAAGTTAAAATATTAACCACTTTCGATGAGCTTCTTAACCCAGAGCTTAGACCGTTCACGCCTGCGTGCTGAAGCTAACTTTGGCGCGCAAGCACGGGCTTTGCCTCTCTGTCAAGAAAAAGGCTCAAAGTTTGCCCTTCCCCATCGTCTTGCCAACCTTGATCTGATGCAGCAGATGAAGGCGCGACGGGCAGACGAAGCTGCACAGTCCGCACTCCAGGCATTTTTCCAGGCCCAGGGCGGAATATTTGTCCGCCCGGCCCTCGCCCACCGCGGCGTACAGGCAGTGGGGGCTCAGGCCCCGGGGGCAGATGTTGGAGCATTCCCCGCAGTTGATGCACAGGCTGTCCTCCCAGGAAATGTCGTCCTTCATCATGATCACCCCGTCGGTGTCCGGGGTCACCGGCATCTTCGGGCTGTAGTAGCTCTGGCCGGTCATCAGCCCGCCCAGGATCAGCTTGATCTTGCGGTAGCGCGACAGGTCGCGCTTGAATACCTGCTCCAGGGTCATTCCCAGCGGCAGCCGGACATTGGCCGACTGCCCGGAGGTCTGGTCCCAGACGGTGCACAGCTTGGTGATCATCGGCCATCCCTCGATCACCGCCTGCCGGATGTTCCACACCTCCTCCAGACCGTAGACCATGGAGCTCTGGGATCCCGGGAAATTATCCTGCAGCAGGCCGGCATGGCCCTGGGGATATTTGGGCTCCACTATTTCCACCGAAAGGTTCACCGCGCTGGTCAACAGCACCTTCATCCGTTCTATCAGGTCCGGCATGTCGGATGAAATGACCACCCGCCCCCGCACCGAGCGGTGGACCTGCATCATGATCCGCATCCCCTCTATCAGCTTCTCCGGGGCCTCTTTCAGCAGGCGGATGTTGCCGGATACCGGCGGCTCCAGACTCAGGCCGTTGAATATCAGCAGGCCTATATCCGGCGGCTCCTGCAGGTCCCTGATCCCGGCTTCCCATATCCGATGGCCCAGGTCGCCCCTGGTCCTCTCCCAGAATCGGGGAAAGGCCTCCAGCACAACTTTCGGCTGGTGCTGGGCCTGGGACACCTGAAGATAGACGGTCAGCCGGGGGAAATCAAAATTCCTGGGCCGGGCCACCAGGTCGGGAAAGTCCTCGATCCTCTCCACCTGCCCGGCCAGCGGCGCATATACCGGAAGGCCCTTCGAATCATAGCCGATGGCGTCGTAGGCATGGACCCAGTCCCCGGGAAAGACCGAGGCCTTGCCCCCGTGCCACAGGGGGATGGTCAGAAAATCCGGCCGGTCGGGATTTTCTATGGGCTTTTTATAACAGAACATCTTGGCCGGCCAATGCCAGCCGCCGCTGATGGATCTGGCCATTTAATTTGTTGAAATTTATTTTTGTAAGTTGCAATAAAACTAACTCGTTAAGTATAAGACAGTATCCATAAAAAGTCAAATAAAAAAGGCGACTTCCATATGAATGGAAATCACCTTTTTTAGGAAAGCGGTTTAGTACTTCTGGTCCACCTCCCGCTGGGATATCACCTTCATCCCTACGCCGGTGGCGTTCTGTACCACCCGGGCCAGCGTCTGGCTGGAATAGAGCACGTCGATGCTGCCAGTGATAGAGGTTTCCGTCTCGCCCAGCACCACTATGCCCCCCAACACCCAGGTGGTGCCGGTGGACTGGTAATTGCCATCGACGTATATCAATCCCTTGATAGCCAGGTTGGAGGAGGAGTGCAGGTCTCCGCCCCTGATCCACAGTATCCCATCGTGTTCCAGGCCGGAGCCATGCCCGGCGTACATGGTATTGCCATCCAGCCGCACCAGGCCTCTTACTGGGTACATGTCATTGCCCCAGTCCAGATTGGTGCAGGTAGCCGAATCCATGCCCATGATATCCCATATCTTGTAGATCGGCCGGGTGGATTTCTCAACCACATCGGGATTGCCCCAGGCCTTTTGGTTGGCGCCGGTGTTGAAAAACAAGCTGTCGGTCTCGATCCCCGGCACGCATCCCGCCATGGTGCAGCTGTTTCTGGCTACCACAGGATTAAGATACCCATTGGCCGCTAAACCATGCGGTTCGTCGGCCTCCACATGCCAGCCGAATGGCTGTCCGGATACCGGAATAAAGCAGTTGGGCGGGCTCAAATTATACGGAGTATTGGCGGGATGGTCATGGCCGCAGACATCGGCGTTGCCGTTGCCGGTCACCGGGGCCTTGGAGCTTAAACCCGCCCTGGTCCGGGCGGTAAAGCGCGGCACCACCACCTCGGTGACCAGGGTCCGCCGGGCCGACCCCACCTGGCCGGTGGAGATGATCTCCCAAACCGGGTATGCGTCCTGAGGCGTGGGCGAGACCCGGCCCAGGGTTATCATGTCCCGTTTGTAATCATAAAAATAGATCTCACCGGACGCCAGAATGCCATCCCCGTTGGTATCATGGCTCTTGTACCTTATCTGCAGCACGGACGAGCTGTCGCCGAAGTCACCGTAGTTCTCGGAATAGTTCAGGGTGTTAGTGCTGGTCTGGACGGTCTTCCTATAATAATTATTGCCCGATACAGCGGTACCGGGTTGGTTAAGGGTGATATATACCCGACGGTTGGGGTTCAAACTGCCACCGTTGATGTCCTCGACGATCACCGTATCGTTGCCCGAAGCATATGGCAGGGACAGCCGGGCGATGGCCTCGGCCTCCCCGGCCTTGGCCAGGGCCAGGGCCTGGGAGCTGCGCATCCGGTTGGCGGTGATGGTCTTCTCGTTGACGATGTTGTACATCAACCCGCTGGCCATAACCGAGAGCACCAATATCACCATCAGGGCCAGCACCAAGGCGATGCCTTTTTGATTATTAAGATTTTTCATGATATTCACCCCTGTTAATTAGTGTTGAAATATATGATCACCCGTCCATAGCCCACACCGCCATCTTCGAACCTCTCGCCCACTATGATATCGGGTTTGGTGTGAGTCGGCCGCAAGGGAGCGGCATTGACCGTGACCACCTCTCCGGTGTACTGCCCCCCGAACAGGTCGCTGTAGCTACTGGGCAGCTGGCCGGCCGAGCATTGCGCCAGGCGGGTGCCGCCCATAAATTCCTCGATCTTGACCCCGAAGGCGATATCGTTGATGTTGTCGCCGTTGAACTGGCCGGTGGCCAGGGCCAGCACCTCGCCGTAAACGTCCAGGGTCTGGTTCGGAGCGTTTGATGCCCCGAACGTGCCGTTGCCGTTGTTGAACCACAGGTCTATCCGGCCGCGATAATCGTCCTCGGCGCTTCCCAGGACCCTCAACCCGCAGACGATATCCAGCAGTCCTGAATGGCCCGACAGGTAGGCCGCCACGGAATTTATGTAGCCGTCGGTGATGTTGTAGCACCGTTGTAGTTCGAACCTTCGGTTGAATCCCTTGCGCCGAAATATGATCAACTGCCCGCTGTAGCTGGGATAGCTCCCGGTCTTGGTGCCTATTATCAGGTCCTGGTAAAATTTCGGCACGTCGTTTCCTACGCTCCCGGTGCTGTCCACCACGTCGGCCAGATAGATCGAATGGACCTCACCGATATTGACCCCGGTGCCGGCGTGGTACATCACCGTATCCCGGTCGAATATCCCGGTGGTGTCCCCGGTCCGGTTCCTCCAGATCTCAATATGCCCCAGGTTCTCATCATCCTTGGTGCCCACCACGAAATCCACCTCGTTGGAGTTGGTCAGACCGCCGGTGGCCAGCGCCAATACGGTTTCGTTAGCGCTCCCTCCAAAAGTAGAATAGTTTCTTACCGAATACCTGAGAAGGCCCTTCAAAGTATCCTTGTTAACTCCGGATCCGCCGCCATCGTGGGTCAATCCCACCGAGATATTATAACCGCTGGTATTCTTGACCAGCCCGCAGATGACATCATCCGTTATGCTGGGATTGTCCAGATCGCCGGTGGCCAGGGCGGTGATGTCATAGCTGAGGTTATATGATCTGTCATAATTGGCCGGGAACAACGCGTTGGGCGTAGTATCCGGGCTGCCGAAACGGTTATACCACACCAGCAGGTTGGAGATCAGTCCGGCGCTGTTGACCGTGCCCAGCACGATGTCATTGTCGGCGTAGGCCGATTGGGGATTGGCCTTGGCCCCCGGCGGGTTCTTGTATTCCTCGCAGTTGGGGGTGGCCAGCGACAGCACTTTTTCGGTCTGCCCCAGGGCTATGGCCACGAAGCCCGGCACGTCTCCGAACATGACATACCTGGTGCTGTCCTTGGGGACGGACAGGTTGGATATTTTGTTGAAATCAGCGGAGCGCACCCAGCTGGTGGAATCGCCCATGGTCCTGGACAGGGCGCAGGTGGAGACCATGGAATCGGGGTCGATCTCCATGACAGTATAGATCGAGTCTCCCGGCACATAGGCGAAGAACTTTCCGGTGCCGTCGGTCCGGCCGCTGGCCACAATATTGCCGCTGTTGGAATTGAAAACCGCACAGAACACGTTGGGCAATAACGCTTCGGTGGAATCCCGGAGGGTATCCTTGTCGGCATCCTTCCATACGATGATATTGATGGCCCCGGCGGCCGCCTTGGAGTCCCCGAAATTGACGCTCAGGTCGTTCTCGCCGTCCGCCGAGATGGTATCCACCACCGTGTTGGGGGTGGTGGAAAAATAGCCCACCGAATCGGTCTCGGTAATGGTAAATATGCCGCGGGGCAGGGCGAAGCTATAATCACCCAGGGCGTCGGTGGTGGTGCTCAAAGCAATGGTGGTGGAATCAGCCACCGCCGCCTTGCCGCTGGCCGAAACGATCACCCCGGTTATGCCGCGCTCCCCGACGGTGAGTCCGCCAATGGTGTCCAGGGTATCGTTATAGACCTTGCCGCCAATGGCCCCCATGGCCCCGCTGGCTATGGACACATAGCGGAAATCGACATCGGTGATGTCGCTGGTGGTGACGGTCACCCCTGAATCCTGGGGATTCTTCAGCACATAGTAGGTTCCGGAATACTGAAAAAGTTTTTCCGGCATCACCGTATAGGAGCCGGCCTCCACCGCAAAATTATAAGTCCCGTCAGAAACGGAGGTCTGCAGTGCGCCGGTGTTCAAATATACCTTGCCTCCTTGTATGAAGGTGCCGCTGCCGTCCACCACTAGTTTGCCGGTTATGCTATATTTAGCCGTGGTGTTGGGCACGTTGGCCAGGTTGGTGGTGGTGGAGACCGTCACCCGGCGGTACCGGTTGCCATCCACCGGCGACCGGGTCTCGGTGGTGACGGTGATGGTGATCAGTTCAATGCTGGAAATGATGGCGGTGCTGGGATTGGCGAACAGCCGCTCGTTACCGGTCAGCACCGTATCCCCGTTGCTGTCCCCTACCAGCTGCAGGACGCCGGAGGTATTGCGGTACCAGTACTGGAACATGGGGATCACAGAGGTGTCGGTGGCGCTGGCCGGGCCCCGCACCAGGGCGATGTTGAAGTTGCGGGTGGGATAGACATTATTGGTGTTGTCATCCATCTTGCCGTAAGCTTGTCGCAGAAGGACCACATCGTTGGGGTTTATCGTCTTGCGTTCAAAGACGTCGTCCGCCCGGTCGGCCGCGGCAAAGGTTCCGCTGTTGTCGGAATCGAAGGTATAGCGGTAGGTCTCCACCCCGGCGCCGTACTGAATGCCCACGCTGTAATTGGGGCAGGTGGGATTGACATTGGGGTCGTAGGCCCGGGGCTGTTTCTGGCCCAGGCTGTCGGGCCAGGGGTTGAGGTTGCTGTTGAATATGATCTCGAAGGGCGTGGCATAGGCTATCACCGGCTGGTCGCTCTCCATGGGGATGCCGTAGCCGGAGGTCCTGATGTCCCGCACCAGCATCTCCAGGGCCGCCCCGCCCTGCTGCTGGGCCTCGATGATCATGTCGTTCTTGCGCTTGGCCCGGTCGCTGTTGATCATCACCATCACCACTCCGGCCATGATGATGCCCAGGATGGTGATGGCCACCATCAGCTCGGCCAGGGAGAACCCTTTTTTATTCATTATTGCACCTCTATTATAAATGTATTTTCAGGGTTTGTATAAGTAGACCGTGACCCCTACGCTGTCCAGGACCCCGGGAGCGGTGTTCCAGGTGACCCCTATCCGGGCCCTTTTTACCCTCCGCATGGGAAGACTGTCGGTTATTACCCAGGTGCGGGTGAAGACCTCTATGTTCTCGCTGTGGGTGCCGGCTGTCAGGTCGGGATCGGTTTTGGGCAGCCGCTCCATCTCCTCGGCCTTGGCCTGGGCCAAACTGGTGGCCTTGGACATCAGTCTGGCCTGGGTGGTATATCCCAGCCCCCGGGGAAACAGCTGGGCTATCCCCAGCAGGATTATGGCCAATATGGTGATGGACACCATCAGCTCGGTGATGCTCAGTCCTTTTTGGTTCATGATCGTCGTTCCTTTATATATAGAAAATTAAAAGATGCTGCCCGATTGCATGATCAGGATGGTGTCCACCGTCCCGTTGGCGATGCTCACTATCAGCGGGTTGATGGAGCTGTTGTTCACCATCCCCGAGGGGTTGAAGCCGATGGTGAAAGAGGTGCTGTTGAAGCTGACGGAAGTTGGCAGGGTGTTGGTCTTGATGATGGCCTCCCCGGAATCGTAGGCGCCGTTCCTGGGGGTGCTGGTATCGATGAAGATCCGGTACTGCCGGCTGTTGATCACCCCCAACCCGTAATGGATGTCACGGCTCATGGCCATCTGCCGGATAAGGTTGAGATCCCCCACCAGCTGGGCCCTGGCGTCCTTGATCCTTCTGAAGGGCAGGTTGCGCACCAGGCCCGGCACAGTCAGGCCGGCCAGAATGCCGATGACCACGATAACCACCATCAGCTCGATCAGGGTAAAACCATTCCTTTTCATTTTTCTACCTCCACCATATATTTATAAGCAATATTAATGCCATTCCCGCTGTCAGCCATTTAACCTGTTGCATGACAAGATAATGCAGATCAGGTAGTTTTTTAGACAACCTGCCATCCCCCGGAAATATTGTTACCCTGAGGTAACAGTCTTGCCCGGCCGGTAACAATCCTAGGCCTTGTCCAGGCCGTAATCCTTAATCTTTTTCAGCATCACCCGGTAGCTTATCTGCAGCCGGCGGGCGGCCTGGCTTTTATTGCCGCCGGTCTGGGCCAGCACCTTTTCGATCAGTTCGGCCTCGGCCCTGGCCGCCGCCCTGGCCGAAACCGACATTAAACCGGCGCTTCCATCGTTTGTTTCGATTTCGTCATCGGCCGGCAGCACGATGTTCAGGTCCTCCAGGCTTATTCTCCGGCCCCGGGCCACCAGCAGGGCCCTCTCGATGGCGTTCTCCAGTTCCCTGACGTTGCCCGGCCAGCGGTATTTCTTTAAGGCGGCCAGAGCCCCGCTATCGATGTCTTCGATCTTCTTTTTGTTTTTAAGGTTGTATTTTTTCAGAAAATGGTAGGCCAATGGCTCGATATCATCAGGACGCCGGGCCAGCGGCGCCAGGTTGATGGGAAAAACATTCAGCCGGTAGAACAGGTCCTGCCTGAATTTCCCATCGGCCACCATCCTGGCCAGGTCCTGGTTGCTGGCGGCTATCAGCCGGAGGTCGATCTTCATGCTTTTGGCGCCGCCCACCGGCGTGATCTCCTTCTCCTGGATGGCCCGCAGGATCTTGGGCTGCAGGCCCAGGGGGAGTTCCCCGATCTCGTCCAGAAAGAAACTGCCGCCCTCGGCCACTCTCAGCAGGCCGGGCTTATCGCGTCCGGCCCCGGTAAAGGCGCCCTTGACATAGCCGAACAGCTCAGATTCTAAAAGATTTTCCGGCAGGGCCGCGCAGTTGATGGTGATAAAAGGTTTCCCCGATCGGGGGCTCAGGCGGTGAACCTCCCTGGCGATCAGCTCCTTTCCGGTGCCGCTGTCCCCGGTTATCATCACCGTGCTGTCGGCCGGCGCCACTTTGGCCGCCAGGTTCAATGCTTCCTGCATGGCCGCCGAGGCAAAGACGATATCCGGCGATTTCGGCCGATCGCTTATTTGGTCCCGATAACTGAAATACTGGCCGTAATCGGAGATCAACCTCTCCAGTTTTTCCAATTGCAGACCGACGGTTTTGTTGGAGGAATTCTCCAACGATTGTTTTATCTCCTGCAGGCCCGGTTGTATCTTGGCCAGAAGGTTCTGGGAGGCGCTTTCCAACAGGGCCGACTTCTCGGAAATATCCTCCAATTCCTCCATCCTCTGGACATCGGTAATGTCCGTCACCACCAGGTTCTTCCCCATCTTTTGTCCGCTGGAATTTTTCAGCTCGCTGATCTCCACCTGAATGGTTCTGGCCCGGCCGGCGGGGCTTTCCAGTTCCTTGATCATCAGCCGGGCGCCCCGGCCGATGGATTCCAGTTCCTGGCAGCTGAATATTTCGGAGCAGGATTCAATAGCCGCGATACCGAAGATGTCCCGGGCCGCAGGATTGCAGGCCAGCATTTTCCCGGCATTGTCAATGCTGATGATGCCCTTGTCCACGCTGGCCAATATCTGCCGGCTGAACTGTTCCAGGTCGTCGGCCCGTTCCCGCTCCTGGACATACAGCTCGTTCAGGTCCCGCCCCTTCCGCCTCAGTTCAGAGATCATCCCCTGATAGCTATCCATCACCAGCTCCACATCGGAGCCGGAAGGGATCTGCCCCCCGGAGTTATCCCGGGCCAGCCGGGCCATGCTCCGGAAGGGATTGAATATCAGCCGCAGATACAGAAACAGTCCTATCAATACGGCCGGAAAGATCACGGCCGACCAGATATTTTGCATCCGGGCGCCGGATTCCAGCGAAGGCAGCAAACCGGCCGGGGCCAGCATGATCAGGATGTTTCCCGCCAGGCCCTCCCTGAGGGAATAGTTGACAAATCCGTAGTCCTGGCTGGGGTGGTAGGCCATTCTGCCGGGGGTCAATTTCCCCCAACTGGCCGCCGGTTCGGTGTCGGTCACGGCCGGGAAAAGGTAGGCTTCCAATAAATACCGGTTGCTGGCCGCCACCCACCGGCCGTTGCTGTCGGCCAGGCCGATGGCGCTGACGCCGGAGATGCTGGCCAGGGCCGACCACTTGGCCTCGATGCTGTCCCCTGAAATATCCGGGTTTCCCCGATAGCTTTCCGCTGCCAGCCGGGCGGTGGCCGCCAAATGCCCCTCCATCTGCCGGCGGTATTGTCTGACCGAGTGGTTGAGCATTAAAATCGAAGCCAGGTTCACCACCGCCAAGATCATTACCAGCAGAAAACCGGCCAGGCGGGTCTCCCTCTCGTATTTTAACCATTTGCGCTTCATAGCATAACAGAATATCACAACCCATAGCGGCTGTCAATAAAAAAATGGGATGCCCTGAAGGCATCCCATTTATAAACCGGTTATTTTTATTTCTTGTCGCAGCCGTCGCAATCATCTTTGACCATGGCCCTCTTCATCATCCCCGGTTTGATGGATTTCATCTTCTTCTGCTGTTCGGCGGTCAGCACTTTGTTCATGGCCAGGCGATGCTCGATGCGGGCGTTATAGATCTTCTCCTGCAGTTTGGAGACCTCGGCCGCCTTTTTTCTGATGGCCCCCTCGTTTCCCACTTCGTCAAACAGATCCTGCAGCTCTATTTTGGCGATCTTCAGGTCGGCGTTCATTTTGATGGTCTCTTTGCGTTGAGCGGTGGCCATGTCGTCGATCTTTTTTGCCTGGGCTTCGGTCAAACCGATCTCCTTGGCGATCACGGGATTCTCCCACCATTGCCCCCGGCCCATCCCCCGGCCTTCATTCATCATACCATGCCCATCCCTTTCGATGCGCTTCTCGATCCGGATGTTCTTCTCCCCGCCGCCGGGGCACTGGGCCATGGCGCTGGCCGCCAGCATCAGGGCCGGCACCATCAACAGGATTACTTTTTTCATTGGTTCTCCTTTGGTTTTATGGTTATTGTTTTCTGCTGTTGTTTGCTGATTGGACCGCACCGGCGGTCCAAAGGTTTAATCTTTCTCCGGGAGTTGGCGCTTGGGTGGGGTTTATTGCTGCCTCACCCGGCGGTATCTTTTCTCCTTGACCTGGATCACCATCTGGCGGATCTCCTCGTCAAAGTTCTGGTCGAAGATCCTCCACATGGCCCGCTGCTGAACGGTAAGCATGGCATCCAGCTCCTGGTGGACCTTCTCCATGTTCTTTATGGTCTCCTTCTGGAGCTTGTCAAGGGAATCCAGCTTGACTTTCAGCTCTTGATCCTTGGCTTTCCTGATCATCAGGTCTTCAAGCTGGGCCACCAGCGCCCGGTGTTTCCGGCGCACCTCCCGCTGATCCTCCTCCATCTGTTTGAGTTTGGGGAAGAACTTGGATATCTGCTGGTTGGAAAGCTTCAGCATTTCGGTCATCCGGGTCACCCTCACCGCCTCCAGCATCCTGCGTTCCCGATGCTCGGGCGGCGGCGGGCATTCCGGGGGGCACAGGCTGTCGTACTCCTGGAGCATGACCGTCATCCTGGTCTGGCCCATGGCCGGCAGGGATGTAAACAGCAGGAACAGCATCAACATTGTTTTTATCATTTTCAGCTCCTTGTATTCTGCAGTTCCGAAAGGATATACTCCATTTCGGTTTCGGACAGTTCATCCAGCAGCTGGGCGGCATTATCCGTCCCGTAGAGATAGGTCCCCTTCTGCAGGGTGGAAAGATATTTCTCGTGGGAGTTGTTCTGAGAGACCGGGATATCCTCGGCCACCGCTTCCAAGGCTTCATCTATATTTGACCAGCCGTAATTCTCCGAAGCCCAGTGGGCCGCCGTCAAAGAGATCCTGTTGTCGGACGATATCCGGGAACTGATCATTGCTATTCCGAACGCCAGGGCGGCAGCCATAACAAAGGATGTTACCGGCATGGGGGCAAGGACGGCACTCCACCAAGGCTTGGCCGGTTTCAGGGCGGTCTGCTGGATCACGGCCGGCAGGTTGATAAAGAACTGCGGATCGGGCATCTCCACCTGCCACTTGTCCAGAACTGCGGACAATTCCAGATCGGTTGGTATTTTATTTATTTGTTCCATAATTTCCTCTCACTAAGCCACCAAGGCGCAAAGGTTATTTCAGGTTTCCGTTTATCACCCGGACTATTCCGTTTTTCATCAATGCCTCGCCGAAATTTAAAAGGTATCCCAACTTTTTCCCGGTTAACCGCAAATAGGTCAACACTTGCTTCTTATGGGCGTTGTTTAACATTTCAACATATTTTAATTCTATGATGACTTTGTCGTTTATTACCATGTCGGCACAAAACCCTTCATCAAACTTAAGGCCGTTGTATTCTATCGGTACTATAACCTGTCGTTTGACCGTTAAGTTTTGTTGCTCAAGTTCGTAGGCCAATATGACTTCATATACCGTTTCCAACAATCCCGGCCCCAGCTTTTTATGCAACTTTACTGCCGTATCAACAATGATTTGCCCAATCTCATTTTCAGAAAAGTCCCTTGGTGTCTCTGTGCCTTTGTGAGATGATCTCAATTGGTCATTCATTTCCGTACTCCACAAAATCTTTCAGCTTACCCTTCAGCTTCTGGACCGCCTGAAAATAATTGGCCTTGACGCTTCCCAGGGACCGGTCGGTGATCCTGGCGATCTCATCGTGCTTGTATCCCTGGTAGTGATGCATCACGAAAACCGATCTTTGCTTGTAAGGCAGTGCATCCACCGCCTCGGAAATCTTTCTTTGTAAAAGAACGTCACGGGACCTGCTGTCGGCTATCTCTCCGGTCACTTCAAAAGAAAGGGGCTGATTGAGGTTCTTCTTGCGCCAGGTGGAGCCGGTGTTGATGGCTATCCGGTAGAGCCAGGTTCTGATGTCGCTCTCCCCCCTGAACGATCCAATGCCCTTTAAGGCCTTGATGAACACCTCCTGGGTGAGGTCCTTGGCATCCTCGATGTTGCCGGTAAGACGGTAGCATAGCCGATAGATGCCCTGCTGATGAGCCCGAATGATCTCATTGAAAGAGCTGGTATTTCCGGCTTTAACTTCTTGTATGGCATTCATTAAGGATTCAGGCATGGTTGATATTCAATAGATTAGACTTGTGCTTATACGGTATGGTTTAAAACAAAAAAGCCCCGCCTTGGCGGGGCTTAAACCTTTTGTTCTACTTGAGATCGTATTTGATCCCGGCCTTGATGACGATGTTGCCGAATGACTCTTCATCCATTATCGACTCGTACTGGGCCAGGACGTTCAGGGCCATCTTCTCGTTCATCGGCATTTCGAAACCGGCGCCGAAGGAGATGCCTATCTCTGTGGAACTGACGGACTCGTCAACTTCGTAAGTCCCCAGCCATCCCATATCAATTGTGCCTTTAACGTTGGCTTTCAACATGTGGAAACCAAACTCACCCAACCCGTAGGGCTTCATCTTACCCTCGCCGAAATAATATTTGGCCCCGGCCTTGATCGGCATGTCGGTAAAGCTGGTCTCCAGGCCCAATATCTCCTCCTTGGCGCCCCACATCACATAACCGACTGTTCCGGTGATGGCCAGTTTTTCGTTCATCCCATATTGGAAGGTCGGGCAGATGCCGAAGCCCATGGATAGAAGATCACCCATATCGCCGGTGGGCATGAACAGACCCACATCGCCCCCGATGGACATTGCGCCCTTCTGGGCGAATGACAGGGAACCCAAGGCAACCAGGGCCACCAGAACCAGAGCCATTTTCTTCATGACGGAACTCCTTAATGTTGTTTGGTTGTTATTGTTCGGTTGTTGATTTCAATGGCAATATATTATCGCAACCGGACTAAAAAGTCAAGTATTATATATAGATTGAAATCAATCAATTTTTCCTCTCACCAGGTCACCAAGACACTATGCGATTTCGTTTATTGGGTCGCTTCGCCTCGCCGGCCATATGTTTTGTCTTCCTATCTATGACGCACCCGCCACCTCATTGCGAAATGCCGGTTAAGCCCCAGGTCTGCTGCACCAGCCGGCCCGGGGTATCCGCCAGCGGTATTGATCTGTTCGTTTAATTTTCATGACGGCAACGGTAAAAATAAAAATGGCTATTCCCAAAGGGAATAGCCATAAAGCTCTAACGCAATTTCTTCTTGTGCCGGTTGGCTCTCAGTCGTTTTTTGCGCTTATGGGTCGCTATCTTGTGTTTCTTCTTTTTCTTACCGCAAGGCATTTAAATTGCAAACCTCCTTCTGATTTATCATATTTAATTATTTTTTACTTCTTGGAAACCTGGGCCTTCAGCTCGTTGGAAGGCTGGAATATGGGGACCAACCTGGCAGGTATCTGGACCGTCTCGGTGGGGCGCCTGGGATTGCGGGCCAGCCGGGGTTTGCGCTCCTTGACCTTGAAACGTCCGAATCCCCTGATCTCGATGTTCTTGCCCTCGCTCAATGTCAGGGTGATGACGTCCAGAAAGGAATCGACCACGATCTTGGCATCCCGCTGGGTAACCCCGGTTTTATCGCAAACCAACTTCACCAGATCAGCCTTAGTCATTTGTGAACCCTCCTTAGTTACAACTGGAACAATTATGAGATGAACATCCGCCGCATCCTCCGGATTTTCCGGCCGAAACGAAACCCCTCTCGGTTTTGCAGCCGAAGGTGGAAAACATCTTTTCTGTCTGGGCGCTGCCGCAATCCGGGCAGGCGGGTCTGCTTTCCGAGAGGCGCATCAGCTGTTCAAATTTATGATTACACCTGCTGCATTCAAACTCAAAGATTGGCATAGCATTATGATACAATTTCGGAGCGGTGTTTGTCAATAGGAATTTTAAAATATTTTTTGCAGGAAAATAGCCAGCTCCTGGTCGCTGATCTCGAAGGGCATCTTATCGTGCCGGATCTGCAGCAATTCCCCCGCCAGGGGAAGTCCGCGGCTGCGGGGCCGGGCGGTGATCAGGCTGGGCACCTTGAGCATATAGGCTATGGAAAAGACGTCGTTCTTGGAGCCGATAAAGCCCCGGGCCTGCGACAGGGCCTCGGCCGTTTCGGCCGATGATGGCGAGTTCATCACCGTCTGCCCTTTCAGGACCTGCTGGGGCATTTTACCATCGGGGTTTATCACGATCAGTTTGAGCAGGGGATCTTTAGCCAGGGTCCTTAAAATCTTTTCAAAGTTGCTCCTCCTCCAATGGCTTCCGTCCAGGGCCAGCACCGCCTGGCCTTTTTTCAGGCCCTCCTCCTTGAGCCTTTCCCGGAACTCCCTTTTACCCTCCAGCCCCACCAGCTTGGGCCAGGCTGGATGATGCCCCGACACCTGGGCCCCCAAGGGTTTTATTATGTCCAGACTGCGGACCACCTCGTCAGCCGAAAGGGTCCCGGCTTTGATGATGAAATTTTTAAGGGGATAATCCCGTCCGGTCTCCTGGCCGCACCGCACCGTTATCCCGGAGCGGAAGAAAAGGTATGACAACTGCTCACTGGGGCGGTAGTTCAGGTCCAGCAGCAGGTCGAACCGGCGCTGGCGGAATATCTTCTTCAGCCGGCGGAATTCCCTGGAGGCCAGGCCGTCGATCAGCCGGGGGCGGAAATCTATCACCTCGTCCACCTCGTTGTCAAAATGCCACAGCCCGCGCTTGTCCTCGTCGATCAGCAGAGCGATCAGACTGTCCCGGTAATGCTTGCGCAGGGCCCGGATGGCCGGAACGGCGCACAGCAGTTCGCCGTCGTCCTGGGCCGGAAAGCACAGGATCCTGCCGGGCTTTTTAAGAACCCCGGTGAAATCCACCGGCTTTTGGCGGCCGTAGCGCCGGGACAGGCTTATGGCCAGGGCGGTGAACAGAGTCAATTCATCTGCCTTTCCGGATCTTCGGCCCGAAGGCTATTTGGGCCACGCTTTCGATGTTACTGACAAAATGGAATTTCAGATTCTTCCGCACATGATCCGGCACCTCCTCCAGGTCCTTCCGGTTCTGCTCCGGCATGATGATCTCCCTGATGCCGGCTCTTTTGGCGGCGATCACCTTCTCCTTGATGCCGCCCACCGGCATCACCTTTCCTCTCAGGGTGATCTCGCCGGTCATGGCCAGGTTGGCCTTCACCGGCCGGTCGGTCAGCAGGGAGATCAGGGCGGTGGCCATGGTCACCCCGGCCGAGGGCCCGTCCTTGGGGATGGCTCCGGACGGCACGTGGATGTGGATATCGAATTTTTCAAAAAAACGGGGATCTATCTTATAGATCTTGGATTTGGACCGAATGTAGGACAGGGCGGCTTGGGCGGATTCCTTCATCACCTCACCCAGGGAGCCGGTCAGGCTGAGGCCCTTCTTGCCAAGCATCTTGGTGGCTTCGATAAAAAGTATCTCCCCTCCCACCGGGGTCCAGGCCAGCCCGGTGGCCATGCCCACCTCCCCGGTCCGCTCGGCCACCTCGGGGAACACCTTCTGGGGTCCCAGATATTTGTGCAGGCTCTGGGGGGTGACGGTCTTTTTGGTTTTATCTCCGGAGGCCACGTCTTTGGCCACTTTGCGGCAGATGGTGGCGATCTCCCGCTCCAGGTTTCTGACCCCGGCCTCGCGGGTGTACTGGGAGATTATCTGGCTGATGGATTGATCGCTGAATTTGATGTGACCCTCGGTCAGGCCGTTCTCCTTGATCTGCCTGGGAACCAGATATTTCAGGGCGATGTGCAGTTTCTCCTCCTCGATGTAGCCCGGCAATTCCAGCACCTCCATCCGGTCCTTGAGAGCCGAGGGTATGGGATCCATCACATTGGCGGTGGTGATGAACATCACCTTGGAAAGATCGAACGGCACATCCAGGTAATGGTCGGCAAAGGAGAAATTCTGTTCGGGGTCCAGCACCTCCAACAGGGCGGCTGACGGGTCGCCCCGGAAATCCAACCCTATCTTGTCCACCTCGTCCAGCATGAACACCGGATTGTTGGTCTCGGTGTGCTTCAGCCCCTGGATTATGCGGCCCGGCATCGAGCCGATATAGGTGCGGCGGAAGCCCCGGATCTCGGCCTCGTCCCGGATCCCCCCCAGCGAGATGCGGTAGAATTTGCGGCCCAGGGCCCGGGCGATGGATCGGCCCAAGGAGGTCTTGCCCACCCCCGGAGGGCCCACGAAGCACAGGATGGGGCCCTTGGCGTCCCCCTTTAGCTTGCGGACCGCCAGATATTCGATGATCCGGTCCTTGACCTTCTCCAGGTCGTAATGATCCTCGTCCAGTATCTTACGGGCGGCCGCCACGTCCAGGCTGTCGGTGGTGGAGACGCTCCAGGGAAGCTTCACCAGCCAGTCGATATAGGTGCGGGACACGGTGTACTCGGCGGCGTGTGGTGGCATCCGGGCCAGCCGGTCCAGCTCCTCCTGGGCCGCCTTCAGGGCCTCGGGGCTTAAGTTCGCCTTCTCCACTTTCTTGCGCAGATTTCCCACCTCCAGCGAATGCTCGTCGCCCTCGCCCAGTTCCCGCTGAATGGCCTTCATCTGCTCCCGCAAAAAATAATCGCGCTGGTCCTTGTCCATCTCGGTCTTGACCTGGTTCCGGATCTTGTCCCCCAGTTCCAGGATGGAGAGCTCCTTGGACAGCAGCGGGATCAGCTTCTGCAGCCGATCCTTGGGATCGATGGTCTCCAGTATCTGCTGGCGCTCGGCGATGGTCAGGTTGAGGTTGGAGGCGATCAGGTCGGCCATCTTGCCGCTGTCCTCGATGTTCAGGGAGACCGCCTGCAGTTCGTCCGGCAGGTAGGGCGCCAGGGAGATGATCTTCTGGAACAGGGACACCACGTTCCGCATCAGGGCCTCGGCCTCGATGCTCTTGCGGCCCTTCTCCTTGAGCACCTCCACCTTGGCCATGAGGTAGGGCTCACTCTGGACGAATTTGGTTATCTTGATCCGGTTAAGCCCCTGCACCAGTATCCGGATGCTGCCATCCGGGAACCGGAGCATCTTGATTATCAGGGCCGCGGTGCCGACCGGGTAGATCTCGTCCTCCTTGGGCTCGTCGGTATCCTGCCTCAGCTGGGTGCACAGGCCGATGATCTTGTTTCCCAGCAGGGCCTCGTCGGTGAGCTTGATCATCTTCTCGTTGGAGATGACCAGTGGGACTATCAGATAGGGAAAGATCACCTGCCCCTTGAGCGGCAGGATGGGAAGCTCTCCCGGTATTTTTATTTCTTTGGATTCTTCGGGCATTCAATACCTATTCAATGGTTGGGTTGTGGTTTGGGATCCTTCCCCTGACGAATGGCGGACGATCGTCCCCCGGGGCTCATTCAATCGTTATCTCCACGGTCCTGGCTTTTTCCTTGGAGATCCTGATATCCAGCATCCCGTCCTTGTAGACCGAGCTCTTGACCTTGTCGCTGACCGTCTCCGGCAGGTGAATTATCTTCTCGAACCAGCCTTGGGTTATCTCTATCTTGTGGTAGAAGCGTTTCTGGTCCTGCCCGGCATTGTCCATCCGGGAGCCCCTGATGGCTATCGCCCCGGGGACGAAGGTGATATTGATGTCATCCTTGGAGATGCCGGCCAGATCCAGCTTGATGACCAGTTCCTGGTCGGTCTCGTATACATCGCAGTTGGGATGCCACAGGGTCTCCTCCTCCACCAGATAAAAGGGCTGGGTCTGGTCGGTCATGTCGTTCAGCAGCCCGCTCAGGTCCCGGCGGTACACCCGCATTACTTTTACCGGTTGATTTGGCATAATTCTCTCCTTCCTCGATTCCTTAGGGAATGAAAAGCTTGAAATAATCCCGGTCGGTTGCGGAGATCTGGCCTATCTTGTTGCGGACATCCTCCGCCAGGCCCAGCTTTTCCGCCTGCCGGGCCAGCATCAGGATGTGGCGCCTGGTATTGGTGTTCAGATGGTCCATCTGCTGGATCCTGGCATCGTTGACGCCCTGCAGTATGCTGTCGAAGGCCTGGTTGATCTCGCTGCTCTCCAGCTCCGCCAACAGCAGAAATATCCCATCCAGCCCTTTTTCGCGTTTCAGCCGGGCGAAGGTCTGGGCCATCTTTTGTCCGATCCTTTCCGGAAGGAGATCCGGGATGTCGAAATTGACATCCTTGATCGCCGGGATCCGGCTGATGTTTTCCAGGGCCCTGGCATGCGACAGCTCCTCATCGGACATGTCGGCAAAGAATTGCCGGAGTTCCAGGTCCTCAAAGCTTATGGAACACCACAGGTATACCTCGGACATCTTCAGTTCCAAGGTTTTAAATTTTTCCAGGGCCTCGGCCAGTATCATTTTTCACCACTTAAAAATTTACCGTCTGCCGCCCGGGGGCCGCCTAAACTTTGGGGCCGACCGTGATCTTGATGATGCGGCGCAGCTGCTTCAATTTTATATTGTCCGCCTTGTTCAGATCCCGCATTATTATGGAGATGATCCTTTCGCGGTCGCTGATCTTGGCCGGCACCCCTTTTTTATTGGCTTCAACTTCCGAATTTGCCGGAAAGAGGTCGCGAACCGTGACATTCAGGGCGGAGGCCACCTTCTCCAGGGTCTTGATGGTGGGATTCACCCGGGCCTGTTCGATAAAGCCGATATAGCGGTAATCGAACCCAGCCTTCTCCCCCAGCTTCTGCTGGGAGATGCCCTTGGCCTTGCGGATCCGGCGGGCATTGGCCCCTATCAATTTAATGAGAGCGTCCATTTTTTTCTCCTTTAAAATTCAAACCGGTTAAAATTACTTCATTGCCTCCTGGCGGGAAAACTCGCGTTCCAGGGCGAATTCGGCGATGGGCGGCTCTTTTGCCCCGCTCTTTATGAAGTCGGCCGCCTTTCGCCCGATGGCCGGACCCAGCATGAAGCCATGCCCGCACATTCCGGCGATGACATAGAAGCCATCCAGGGGCGAGCGGTCCAGGATGGGGTTGCCGTCAGGGGTGTTCTCATAGCTTCCCGACCATTGGCGGATGACCTTGACCGGGCCCAGGGCGGGAATCAGCTTGAGCATCCTTTTGGGCATCTCCGACAAAAATTCATAGCTGGAATCGGTGGAATGTCCCGGAACGTTGGGAACCGGCGAGTAGCAGCCGATGAACTGCCCGTTGTGCCGGAACTGCTGGAAATAGCCGCCATCGGCCCGGTAATCCACCAGCATGGGGATGTTCAGATATTCCACCCCTTCGGTTATCAGGGCCTCATGCCGCTCCGGCTCCACCGGCACATCTATTCCGGCCATTTGACCGATCTCCCTGGACCAGGGCCCGGCGGCGTTGATGACGATATCGGCATGGTATTCGGTCCCCTGGGCGGTTTTGACCCCCTTGACCCGGCCTCCGCCCTGCATTATGGCGGTCACCTCGGTGAAAGTGTTTACCAGCCCGCCGCATGATCTGATCTTTTCAGCGTAGCCATTGACCACCGCAAAGGGGTAGGCCTGTCCGTCGGACGGGCAGTAGGAGCCGCCCAGCAGGCCGTCGATGTTCAGTCCCGGGGCAACCTGCCCGGCCTGGTAGGCATCCACCCAGCGGACATCCTTCAGGCCGAAACTCTGTTGAACGGCGATATTAGCCAGAAAAGCTTCTTTCTTCTCCGGGCTGTGGGCCAGGAACAGATACCCGCCGGGATGCCAATGGACATCCATCCCCAGTTCCTCTTTCATGCTGCTGAAATGTCTTACGCTCTCCTGCATCAGCTTGATGGACCCCTGGGAGGTGAACTGCTGGCGGATGCCGCCTATGCAGCGTCCGGTGGATCCGGCGCACAGGAAGCCCTTCTCGATCAGCCGGACCCCATATCCTGCCCGGGCCAGGTAGTACCCGGTGGCCGCTCCGACGATACCGCCACCGATGATTATGATGTCGGCGCTCTTGGGCATTTTTATGAATCCGCCAGAATTTTCAGCGAGATGGGCTGCAGCGGCGAGCGCTGGGTAACGGCCTTTTGATCCTCCGGGGTCTGCCCCAGCTGGCGGGCCAGGATCTGATTTACCAGCCGGCGGCAGGTCCGCCCCTGGCAATGGCCCATGCCGGCCCTGGTCAGCCGTTTGACCTCGTCGGCTGTGGTCGCGCCTTTTTCAATCGCTTCCATGACCTGGGACTCGGTGATATCCTCGCAGCGGCAGATTATTTTGTCGTTGTTGTCCACCATAACAGCGATCTCAACCTCTTTAACTTAGGAATCTTAAACCCGCTCAGGCAAGTTTTATTTTATCAAATTTATCCAATCGGTCAGCAGGAACTGCACCCTACCGATCAGCAATGATACCCGGGCCATGACGGTGTTGCCAAAACTGGCCCCGAAGCCGATCATGATGAACCAGATGCCGATGTTGGCCGATACTTTGAGGGCCCCCTTCTGCTCCCGGGAGAAGAAAAAATAACTCAAGGTGGTCAATACCCCAATAAAAGTGATCAGTCCCCAAACCAGACTCCAGCCCCCCAGTTTAAGGTTGGTGGCATCGGCGATAGCGCTCTGCATCTGCTTGAGGACATCGGCCTGGATGGTGGGGGCCAATGCCATTCCACTCCCGGTCCCCAGCAGCACCGCCAGGGGGATCAGGATCAGCCAGCCGGTTTTGGCGCTGAACCGGAAGAAGAACATCATTCCCAGAAGGCCGGGGATGATGAACCAGAAATTGTGCTGATGGAAAATCGGCACGTAGAGGTTGGGAACGATGGCGTTGTTCCAGTAAATGGCCACGCCGTATCCGGCCGAGATCCCCACGAAAAGGTGCTCGGCAAAACGGTAGAAGGGATTCTCCTTGTATAAAAAGGAGAAGATACACAGGGTCAGTATGGCCGCGATCCATACCCAGAGATTGTTTGAAAATGTCATTTGGCTCTCCTTACTTCTTGCTCTGGTTGTGCCGGGTCACCAGGTAGCCGATATTGCCCAGGATGATGAACAGCATCAACAGCAGGTGGACGATGGAAACGGCGTTCATCCCCTTGGTGGCCACCGGAGCGGCGCTGGAATAGCCGTTCTTCTGGTTCAGGTATTCATACTCGCTGGCCCCCTTCATGCCGTTAAGCAGTCCCACCAGCTGGCCGGCCTGCAGGAAGGGATAGTAGTCGGCGGTGCTGACCGCGGTGCAGCCGGCGCCCACGTTGGCATGATAGCGGGTATGGGCATAGAGAATCCAGCTCTGGGTGACGGCACTGCCGGCAATGGAGACCACCAGGGGCACATCGGCATAGTTGCGGACGCCGGCCATCATCGGCAGGCTGTCCAGCGGGGTGCCGTAGAAATCGGTGGGAAAGGCCTGGCGGAAGTTTTCTCCGATGGACATCATCACGATGGAATAGCCCGGCTTGAAGCCCAGGAAAACGTAATCCCGGCCGTTCTGGGCCCCGTACTCCGGGGCGATCTTCTGCAGGGCCGTTTCCGAAAGAGCAGCGCCGTTGGGGTCCAGGGTCAGGATGGCTATCCGGATCTTCTTGGCAAAACAGTGACGGATGACCGCCTCCAGCATGGGCTGCAGCTCGGGCATCATGGAGGGGCTGTAATCGGCCGCTATCAATATCGGCTGGTTCTGGGGAGGTATCTTATCTATGAAGTCGTACAGTTTGATGGTATATTTCCCCGGCAGAGTGGGCAGTTTCATGGGTATCACCAGGGGAAAGATCACCGCCAGGGCCACCAGCAGGAAGATGTACCGGCGGTTTATCTTGGTCAGGTTCTCTAATATCTTCATTTGCCGCCTCCTCCCAGCCAGCTGCGCTCAATGCCCAGGATTATCTTCAGCGAGGTAGCCGTCATCCCCAGGCCGATCCCGAAAAGGATCCCCCGCTTGGCTGCCATGTTGGGGACCATCATGATCCATTCGGCGATGTCCGGTATCTTGGACCAGATCATGGAGCCGAAGGGGATCACTCCCAGCATCACTATAAAGCCTGAGATCAGCAGCAGGGCCGCCTCCTGGGAACGGGCCCGGAAGGCCCGGTAGGCGGCCGAGGCCATATAGAAAGCCAGAATGGCGAACATGGCCGAATCCATGGGGGCCTGGACATAGAGGAACAGGGTGTGGTACAGCTCGCCCAGCGACTCCAGTCCCTTTACCCTCCCGAAGATGCCCAGCAGGGCCATCACCACCAGGGCCATCAGGGTCACGATGCTGTTCCACCAATGCGGCTTGCGCCTTCTGACCTTAAGCAGGTGATGGTTGAACAGGCTGCCGACGGCCAGCACAATGGCAAAGGCGCTGATGACCAGGGTCCACTGCAGGGTGGTCTGGTAGATGTTGGTTGATATCTGGCTGGGGATGAAGAATTGGAAGAAGAAGAATATCCCCAGGGTCAGTACGATTATCAAAGGTATCTGTCTTTTCATTTTTTCTCCTTAACCTACCTTAAGCATTTGCAGGATGATTTCCCTGATCCCGGGGGCGACCAGCGATACGGCCAGGCCGATTATCAGCAGCAGCACAATGACGGCCTTGCTCCAATCCTGGCCCTTGAGGGTGCCCAGCAGCATCGGCTCCTTGGACAGGTAGGCCGAGGCGGCATACAACTCCTCTCCGATCAGGGTGTAATCGCAGGCGGTGATGAAGAACGGCAGCTGGTGAATGGCGTCTGTGCCGGCTATCTGGATGGCCCCGGTCTCGGCCCCGGTCTCGGCCAGGATCAGGGATTCCGCCCAGAACATGCCCATGAAAAAATTGGTGGCCGGTTTTTCCCGGGCCATGATGCCGTCCACCCCCGAGGCGAAGCCCATCTGGCTGTCGGTCAGGTAGAACACCGAATCGTGGTTATAGGCGTCGGGGCGGCCGATCTCGTTGTAGGCCTCCTTGACGATCTCCTGGGCCACGGTGAACACCACCGGATCGCGGTTGGGCACCAGCAGCGGGGTGTCGTATTCGGCGGTCTTCTTGGCCACCTGTCCCAGGATGTTCAGGGCGGCGATGGTGGCCACATCCGAGATGCTAGAAAGACCCGGAACGTAAAGAATGGGGCGGCCCATCTCGGTGGCCCGTCCCACCGCCTCCTCCACCGCCGCCAGCCCGGCGATGCGGCGGATGAACAGGCTCTGGCCGCTCTTGGCCCGGCCGATGAATATCACCACGATAAGGGTGAATAGGATGCAGCCGATCAGAGCGTTGATGCGCATGGTGTTGAACCACTGCTCCGCAGACCTGGCCGAGACAGACACCAGGCTGTAGGCCTGGCTCTCCCGGCCCACCGCCTTGACCTGGTAGAAATAATCCTTCCCGTTGTCCGGGACATCCTGGTCGTCAAAACTGGTGAAACCGTAGGGCACATAACCCACTTTGATAAATTCCCCCTCCGGTGTTTCCGACCGCAGGACCTCATAGCCCTCGATCATTTTTTTGACCTCGTCCGGCGACGCCTGCCAGCTAACAGTGATGGCATGTCCGGCATCATTGGGGGTATCGGCAGCCTTGATGTCGGACGGCGGGGCAATGGCCGGCACGGTAACTGTCGGTTCGGCCGGTGCCGCTGGAGCTGCGCAAACCACAGCTGCCCAGAACATCACCAACAGCAGGCCGGTGATTTTAAGCCTCATCAATCTTCTCCGTTTAATAGTTTTAGCTGATTTTAAACAATTATATCCTTTATATCCTTCGAACATTTAAAACTGCTCTTGGCCCGGCTTATTTTATCAGATGTATCCAATCGGTGAACAGGAACTGCATCCGGGCGATCAGCAGGGATACCCGGGCCATCACGGTATAGCCGAAGGTGGCCCCGAAGCCGATCATCACGAACCAGATGCCGACGTTGGCGGTCACCTTGATCGGTCCCTTATGCTCCCGGGAGAAGTAGAAATAGGTGATGGTGCTGATCACCCCCGCCATCACCAGCAGGCCCACCATCAGGCCCTTCTGGGGGTCCCAGATGTTGCTTAGCATGGAGGTGTTGATCATGGTGCCCTGGATCTGTTTTAAAACGTCGGCCTCAAAGGTGACCGGGATGGACATCCCGTTCCAGAAGCCCAGGCTGACCGCGATGGGTATCAGGATCAGGTGGTTAAGTTTGGGAATGAACCTGAAAAAGTACATCATCCCGATGGCCATGGGGATCAGGGTTATCCAACGATGGTTGGCCAAGGGGGTGACGATGTAGGGCAGGGTGTAATTGTTCCAGTACAGAACGATGAAATAGCCCACCGAAAGGCCGGTGAAAAGGTGTTCGGCGAATCTGAAGGCCGGGTTATCCTTGTAAAGATAGGAGAAAATGGCCAGGCTTAAAAGGGCCGCTATCCATATCCAGATATTTGTGCTCATCTTTATATCCTTAGTTTTGAAAGTTCTGAAAATGACGGGGTTATTTTTTCTGCTCGATCTTTTTGGAGATGAAATATCCGATATTCCCCAGGATGATCAGCAGGATGATCAGCAGGTGCGAATAGGCAATGGCCCCCATGGCCTTGCTGGCTACATCCGGTTTGTGGTAATACCCCGCATCAACGATCATTTGTTCGTATTCCGCCCCGCCCTTCATGCCGCCCAGCTGTCCGATAAACTGCTTGGTCTGCAGGAAGGGATAATTATCCGGAGCCATCACCGCGGTCTGCCCGGCCCCGATCTTAACGCCGAATTTAGTACCGGCAAAAATCATCCAGCTTACCGGATAGGTGGAGCCGGCCAGGGACAGCACCATGGCGATGTCATCGTAGTTGTGAATGTTTTTCATCATGGGAAGGCTGTCGTAGGGTGTCTGGTAATAATCCAGCGGCAGGGCCTTTTTGACATTGACCCCCATCTGCAGCATGATGATGGTGCCCCCGGGCCTGAAACCAAAATAGCAGTAATCCTGGCCCAATTTTTTATCGTACTCCCTGGCCACCTGGGTAATGATCCCTTCGCCTATGGCGTCGCCCTGAGGAGCCAGGGACATCCCCACAACCTTTACCCCCCGGGCAAAACAATGCCGCAGCACCGCCCGGGCCATGGGATCCAGCTCGGCGGCCACCTGGGGATCGTAATCGAAGGATACCAGCAAGGAACGCCCATTGGGTTCGATTTGATCTACATAATCATAAATACCCTTGGTGGCGGAATCAACATAGAACCGGGGTTTTATGTTGAACAGCAGCGGCACCAAAATAGACAACAGCAGCAGGGCGAATACGATCCGGCGATCAAGCTTTCCGAACTTGGCTAAAAACTTAAGCATATCAGTGCCCCCCCATCCAGTTGCGTTCAATTCCCAGAATGATCTTCAGGGAGGTGGCGGTGATGCCCAGCCCGATGCCGAAGGTGATGCCCCGTTTGGCGGCCATATTGGGGATCAGCATCAGCCATTCCGAAAACTTGGGCAGGCCGCTCCAGATGGCGGCCCCCTGCGGGATCAGGCCCAGCATCACGATGAAAGCCGAGATCAGCAGCATGGTGGCCTCGGTGGATTTGGCCCGGAAGGCCCGGTAGCTGGCCGAGGCCATGTAAAAGGCCAGGATGGCGAACATGGTGGCCTGCATGGGGGCCAGGGCGTAATTGAACACCTTCATGTAAAAACTGCCCTCCCGGGTGCCGCTGAACACCGCCGCCAGGATCATGAACAACGCCGCTCCCAGATAGACCAGGCTGTAGCCCCAGCCCTTGGTCTTGCGGGAGATCTTCAGGATATGGTGGCGCACCAAGCTGTCCACCGCGATCACCGAGGCGAAGACAAAAAGGATCAGATCCCATTCGATCATGGTATTGAAGGCTATCTGCGACGGCCGGCTGGGGATGAAGAACTGGATGATGAAGGCCACTCCCAACACGAAGACTATGCCCAGGGGAATATTTTTTTTCATATTCATTTACCTTTAGTGAATTCTGAATAGGTTGTAGATAAGATCGGAACGAAAGATCAGGGCCGTCAGGGTGCCCAGCAGGACGAACAGGATGATCACCAGTTTGCAGGCATCCTGCCCCTTCAGGCTTCCCACCAGCAGCGGTTCCTTGGATAGGTAGGCCGAGGCGGCGTACAGCTCCTCGCCGATCAGGGTGTAATCGCAGGCGGTGATGAAGAACGGCAGCTGGGAGATCTGGTCGGTCCCGGCTATCTGGATGGCCCCGGTGGCGGCGCCCGATTCGGCCAGCACCAGGGATTCGGCCGCATAGTAACCCATGAAGAAGTTGGTGGCCGGCTTCTCGCGGACCATTATCCCGGCCAGGGCCGCGGCGTATCCCATCTGGTCCTGGGTGATGAAGTATACCGAGTCCTCCTTGAACAGATCCGGGCGGCCCGCGCTCTTGTAGCCCTCCTTGACCATCTCCCGGGCCACCGCATGAACCACCGGGTCGGCGGTGGGAACGGTCAGCGGGGTATCATACTCGGCGGTCTTCTTGGCCACCTGCCCCAGGATGTTCAGGGAAGCCACGGTGGATATGGAATCTATCCATCCGATGCCGTTGCAGTAAAGTATCGGCCGCCCCATCTCGGTGGCCCGGCCTATGGCCTCCTCCACCGCATCCAGGCCGGCAATACGCCGGATGAACAGCTTGCCCTTGCGGGCCCAGTAGATATACAAAAGGGTGATGGCGATGAAAAGAAAGGTGCCGAACAGGGTGTTCAGCTTGCCGGTGTTGAACCAGCTCTGGGTGGTGGCTATCGGCCCGGCTGTAGCGCTTACCGCACTGTCCCCGTTTTCGTTGATGGCCACCACCTTATAATAATAATCCCGACCGATGAGCTCGACGGAATTGTCCTCGTGCTCAACGGCCCCCTTGGGGACCCAGGCGATCATCCGGAAGGAATCGTTTGGCAGCATGGACCGCTCGATATTGTAGCCCATGAACCCCGGCTCATTTTCCGAGGGGGATGATTGCCATTCCATGATGACGATGGAACCGTCATCATTGGGAGCGTCAGTCAGCTTGACATCGATCGGCGGCTCCAGCCCCAAAGCCAGAACGGGCAGCAGCAGGCAGGCCATCAGTACCATTTTCAGTTTGCCCATAATGTCCCTTTTATATTTGTGGGTTTATATTAATATTTTTTACTAAATCTGCCACAAAGGCACTAAGACACTAAGTATATTACAAAATTAGCCGTTTAATCCCATTTTTGATAATGGGTACGTTGACATTAATAAGGAATTCAAGGCGTTTTCCGGTCATCTTTAGATGACTGAGCAACTGTGCTTCCCAGACGGGATTTACTTGATCAACAGCCTTCAGCTCGCAGACAACTAGATCATCCACTAGTACATCAAGCCGCAATCCTTCTTCAAATATTATTCCGTCATATTTTACCGGGATATCTATTTGCCGTTTTGATTGAAAACCCATTTTAGACAATTCATGGCAAAAGCATACTTCATAAACCTTTTCCAGCAATCCTGATCCTAATTTCCTGTGGACCTGATATGCAGCATCCACGATACCCTTCGCTATTTTCTCTTCAGATACTGAAAGAGGTTTAAACCCCATGATTCTCTTTGTGCCTTGGTGTCTTTGTGGTTAAAGAAATCAAGATAGCAGTTTAAAGAACCTTACATCCTTTTCCTTGCCCTTGGGGATGGTCAGGGTCACCAGCGGGGTCTTCCCCTGGGCCTTGGTATTCAACACTTTGATAACTTTGGCCTGGCAGCATTCCTTTCCTGCCCGGTCCAGGGCAGCGACCAGATCCCCCTTCTCCGGCAGGGGCAGGAACTCGTAGGGCATGGTGACGGCGCTTTCGGCATCCGAATATGCCGCGTCGATCACGAAGATGGCCAGGCCCGGGCAGCGGGAGACGCAGACGGTACAGCCGTTGCATTTGTTATGATCTGCCTGTGGCAGGGCGTTGATATTATCGCCCACCGATATGGCGTTGCGGGGGCAGCTGGTCTCGCAGGGGTTGCAGGGGATCTCCTGGAAGCATTCCAGCACCGCCACCGGGCCTTTCTTCAGCCGTTCCTCGGAAGGCCAAGCGGTCTGGATGTCCGAGGCGTCGGCCAGGCCGGTCGTTTTCAGTTTATCGGATATCATTAAAGTTTCCAGCATTCAAACAGTTTAAGCCGTTTTGGTTCTGGGCCCACTTAAGTTTACTGTTTTCATTTATCTTTTATAAGCGGCATCAGATTTTCAAGATCAACTTTATCTTGTAACCGGTTGGCAGCGCGTTTGGCACTGATCAAGTCCTTAAGACCAATAAAATAGGTATTGGTTTTGCCGAATTTACTTTTCTTTCTGTTGGGCCATGCCTTTTTAAAAGTCAATCCTGCAATGTCGGTAAGAATATCAATCCGGACCGGTTCAACCCCTATCTGGAAAATTGTGCCTTTTATCGCCAGATCGTTTATACTGATTTTATTTAGCGGGGCGCCGAAATCGGACAAACATTTATATACCTTACCTGCATTTTCAGCCGTCGGTTCTATCCATATATCCATGTCTTTGGTATACCGGGGTTGAGCATAATAGGAAACAGCAAAGGCTCCAATCAAAAGATATTTGACCTTACCGGTGTTGAAAATGCGTAATAGATCTTCGTAATCTTGGTATATCTCCATTCCGCCCTTTCAATAAATAATATATTTTCAACATATCCCACATAGCTTTCAGGCGTCCGGTTGAACCAACCCTTTGCCAAAAAGAACGATCAAATTCCCGGTTTGACGGACCCAAACGCTCTAGTTTGGTCATAACCACTGGCTTCCTGCCCCTGGTTTTTATTGTTTCTCTTCCCATTATGAACCCATCGTTATTCCGTAGTTAAACATATTGCCGGCTAAATCATCCCCCGAAAGGCCTATCCGGTTGGTTTTTGTTCATCGGATATCATAAACGTTTCAAACCTTTTGTCGCTGTTGGCGGCACCCCGCCAGCGGTGGTGGCAAACATTTCAAACAGTTTTGATCCTGCACTCTTTCAGTTTGCACTTCCCTTCCCGGGCCTTCTGTCCGAACGGCCCGGCCCTCAATCCGGCCAGCCGGCAGGCGGTGTCGTCAATCCGGCATTGCAGTTCCTTTGAGTCGCCCTTCAGGTATTTTACCGCCCCCAGCCCCGCCAGTTCGCCCTCCAGCATGGCGGTGGATGCCTCTTCGATCCCGCTGACATCGCCGGCGGTGAATATCCCCGGGACGGTGGTCATCATCAGATCGTCGTGCCAGGCCACCTGGCCCCCCAGTTCCGGAATGTAGTTCAGCTGACAGCCGGCCTGCCATAAAAGTTCGGTCAAGGGGGAAAGCCCCACCGCCAGGCAGATGGTGTCCACCTCCAGGGTCTGCTGGGTGTCCCCTAGGGTCTGCCATTTATCGTCAATTCTGGATATGACCGCCCCGCTGACCATATCCCCTCCCAAAGCATTTAGGATGGTGTGGCGGGTTAAAATGGGCACCCCCGCCCGGGCGATCTTGGAGGCGTGCACCAGATAGCCTCCGATCTTGGGCAGGCCCTCGATGATGGCCTTGACCTGCACCCCGGCCTGCATCAACTGGTAGGAAACGATAAGCCCGATGTTGCCGGAGCCCACCATCAGCACGCTGTTACCCGGCTTGATGCCGTAGACGTTCATCAGGGTCTGCACCGCCCCGGCTCCGTAGACACCGGGCAGGTCGCTGCCGGGAAAGGATACGAAATTCTCCGAAGCTCCGGTGGCCACCAGAACGGCCCTGGGCTTGAGCGGTGTGACCTTCTCGTTCTGCAGCACCGCCACCGTCCCGTCGGAATAATATCCCACCGCCGAGGCCTGGCGCTCTATTTGGATGCCACGCTTCCCCATCTCCTGCTCCAGCTCCAGGCCTATCTCAAAACCCCGGGTTCCGGCCCGCTCGGCCTTGGAACCGAAGAACATGTGGGTCTGCTTGATCAGCTGGCCCCCAATGGCCTGGTTCTCGTCAACTATCAGCGGCTCCAGGCCGAACTCCGAGGCCGACAGCGCCGCCATCAGCCCGGCCGGGCCGCCCCCGATGATAAGGAAGTCTGTATTTGTCATGGGTCCTTAAAAGCCGTAGAGTAGTATTGATTCAGTTTATTGCGATCCGGCCCCGCCCCTTTTGCCGCCTTACCTGCATTCCCTCGCGGATGGGGGTGACGCAGGAGAAGACATTGGGCACCCCGTCCACCTCCATCAGGCAGGATGAGCACTTGCCCACCGCACAAAAAAAGCCCCGGGGTCTGTCCAGTTTTACGCTGTGGCGCAGCACCTTGATCCCGGCGGCATGCAGAGCAGCGGCAATGGGTTCTCCCTGGTACCCTTCCACCGGCTGCCCTTCGAAATAAAATTTTATCTTGGCCCCTTTTTTGAATTCCAGGATGGGATGCTTGTCTATTCTCATCTGACCGAAATTGGTTGTTATTTATGGATTATTGACGATAAAAAGTAATGATACTGTAAAATATTACTGTTGTCAAGACATTTTATCCCTTGGGGTTAATGCATTTTCAACAGCACCACCCTATCTATCCCGGCCAGATCCTTTTTGATGAATATTTCGGAGGCTGGAAGCGCCCGTCTCATCATCTTGGACACCATCTCCGCCTGCCCCATCCCGACCTCCAGAGCGACAAACCCCGGGTGATTGAGACGGTCGGCCACATCTCCGGCTATCCTGCGGTAGAATTCCAGCCCGTCGGCCCCGCCGTCCAGCGCCATGACCGGTTCACAAAGACTGACCTCGGGCTGGAGTCCGGCTACCTGGCCGGATGGGATATATGGCGGGTTGGACACTATGCAGTCAAACTTTTCGTTTCCCTCGGGGAAAAGATCGGCCTGCACCAAAGACACCCTGCTTTCCAGACCGTGAAGCTTGATATTCTCTTGGGCCAGGTCCAGAGCCTCCGGGCTATAATCGGTGGCTGTTACCATGGCCGAAGCCAGATGCTTTGCCAAAGCAATGGCGATGATGCCACTGCCTGTTCCGATATCCAGAATGGAAAGAAACCCCGGCTGCCAATTCTCCAAAACCTCCTCCACCAGGATCTCGGTCTCGGGCCGGGGGATAAGGGCCCGTTTATCGGACTGGAATTTCAGGCCGTAGAATTCCGTCTGCCCGACGATATGCTGCAACGGCCGGTGCCGGGAGCGATCGGCAAGGTATGATTGATATTTTTCCCGAACGGCCTCGGATACAGTCAGATTGCGGTTCAAATGAAGATAAACCCGCTCCCTGCCCATGACGTATTCCAACAGCAACTCGGCCTCCAGCACCGCATCGGGAATGCCGGCCCGGGTAAGGTGGTCGAAGCCGTAGTTTAAAAGCTCGCCGATGGTCATGATCTTTTTTTAATTCAACCCTATGCTAAATTCATGACCAGGAACGGGTATTGGTAGCTTTAATAGTATGCCAGCTTCGTTCAGCATATTTTTTTTATTAAATGCTACAGTAATGGAATAATAAGCATAGGGTATTATAATACCGGCGAATGGTGTTACAGATGCACCAAAATGCATACCTTTATCAGTCCAGAACATTGTCGGACCAGCCTCAATACCCACACCACGGCTTATTTGATATCCCAAATGTATTTTATTAAATTTCAATTTATCTTCGTTGCCGCATATGTCCAAATTAAGCACTGCAGCATGAGCTAGATTATTGTACCATACGATATAACTAACTTCTGCACCAACCGTTACGCCCCCGCCTTCACCGAATGTATATCCGAACTTTATGCCCGGTGAAATGTATCTTCCTTCATCGGCTGCACCCCTGTTGGCAAAAATAATCATTATAAGAAGAATAAAAATCGGTTTGTATTTCATATTAACCTTTATTCCTCCTCCGCCACTTCCAGGCCCTCGGCCTGTTCGGCATTGGTCAGGCCGTTGATGATCTCGTCTATCTGGCCGTCCATCACCCCGTCCAGGTTGTAGAGGGTCAGCCCGATGCGGTGGTCGGTCACCCGGTTCTGGGGAAAGTTGTAGGTCCGGATCTTTTCGCTGCGATCGCCGGACTTCACCTGCGATTTTCTCTCTTTGGCCAGCTTGGCATTCCGCTCTTCTTCCATTTTTTCCAGCAGGCGGGAACGCAGCACGGTCATGGCCTTGGCCCGGTTCTTGATTTGGGAACGCTCATCCTGGCAGGAGACCACCAGTCCGCTGGGGAGGTGGGTGATCCGCACCGCCGAGTAGGTGGTGTTGACGCACTGCCCGCCGGCCCCGGAGGAGCAGAAGGTGTCCACCCTCAGGTCGCTGGCATTTATCTGCAGATCAACCTCCTCGGCCTCGGGCAGGACCGCCACGGTGGCCGCCGAGGTGTGCAGCCGGCCCGAGGCTTCGGTGCGCGGCACCCTTTGGACCCGGTGCACCCCGCTTTCGTATTTATAATGCCCGTAGGTTCCCTCGCCCTGCACGGTGAAGATCACTTCCTTGAAGCCGCCCAGCTGGGTGGGATTGGAATTCATGATTTCTATCTTGAATCCCTTGCGCTCGGCATACCGGACGTACATCCGGTAAAGGTCACCGGCGAATATGGCCGCCTCCTCGCCGCCGGTCCCGGCCCGGATCTCCACAATGGCGTTCTTAAAATCGCTGGGATCCTTGGGCACCAGCAGTTTTTTAAGCTCCTCGGTAAGGGTCTGATATCTGGCCTCCAGTTCCGGGATCTCGGCCTGGGCCATCTCCGTCAGTTCCTTGTCACCCCTCTCGGCCGCCAATGCCTTATTGTCCTCCAGTTGTTTGGCGGTATCCCAATACTCGGCATATTTGGCAATTATGGGGGAGGTCTGGCGGTACTCCCGGGACAGATCACGGTATTTCTGCTGATCGGATATGATCGCCGGATCGCTGATCAGCTTCTCCAGTTCCCGGTAGCGTTCTTCGATCTTTATAAGTTTCTTTTCTATCATCTCGATAATGTCCTGGGTTTGATGTTGAACCCGATGGCGAAGGGGCACAATACGTCGGCCATCCGGTGTTTGTAGGAATCGGGGTCGATGTAATAGGCGGCTATCTTGATGAACCAATTGTCGGTGGTGCCGGACAGGGTGCCGTCCTCGTTGTAGCTCCAGTATTTATCCTTGGCCTTGTCCTTGATCTCCATCACGATGTAGACGTGTCCCGGGCTCATGCCGTAAAGGTCGTCCTCGCTCAGCGCGGTGTTGTGCCGGGGATGGGAATGGAAATCGCCCACGATGTACAGATTTGGCAGATTCTCGAAAAAATTCACTATCCGGGCGTACGATTTGTCCCTGGCCTTGACCCAGGTGGCGTGCCGCTCGGCCTTCTGGCAGGCGATGGCGTTGACCACCATGAACATGTCGCCGTCCCGATGGCCCAGCAGCAGCCCGTAGGATTCCTTCTTGTAGACCTCGATGGCCGAGACCAGCAGGCCCCAAAATGCCGCTTCATTGATGAACACCTGCATCAGTAATATACCTCCATCAGGCACAGGCCGCAAGCCGGGGCGGTCTTGCCGGCCAGGGTCCGGTCCTTGGCAGCCAGGATATTGGGGAGATCTTTGTGATCCATCTGCCCGCGGGCCATGTCTATCATCGTTCCGACCAGGATGCGGACCATGTTGTGCAGAAAACGATTGGCCCTGATCTCGAAGGTCCACCTGTCGTCGGCAAAGCTCCACTCGGCCTTCTCCACCCGGCAGATGAAGTTGTTGACCTCGGCCTGGGCCGAGGCAAAGGCGGTGAAATCGTGCTGCCCCAGTATCTGCCCCGCCAGATCTTGCAGAACAGCCGGATCGGCCCTATATGTCATCCGCCAGGCGCAGCGCTCCCGCAGCGGTGAGCGCCGGAAGATCATCTGGTACCGGTAGCGCCGGCTCTGGGCGTCGAACCGGGAGTGAAAATCCTCCGCCGCCTCCTCGGCCTGGAGGATGGCCACATCGCGGGGAAGCCGGGAGTTCAGACCTTCGTCAAAGGCCTTTAAGGGAATGTCACGGGAGGTCTTGAAATTGGCCACCTGCCCGGCGGCATGGACCCCGGCATCGGTCCGTCCGGAGCCCAGGACGGAGATCTTCTCCTCCAGCATGGAGGAAAGCTTTTCCTCCAACAGGCCCTGGACCGTCCTCTGGCCGGGCTGGACCTGCCACCCGGCAAAATCAGTCCCGTCGTACTCTATGTTTAGCTTGATATTGCGCAATGATGACTTGTAATTTTAACATTAAACTTGGGGTTTAGCAAGAGAGGTAAAATTGAGGACTTCAATCAATCCAAAACTTATCATATATATTATTGTAATACATACGCCCACTATCCGTGACACGTAGCCATATATTTGCCTTATCGGCAAATATATTATTTATATCAATGCCTTTTTCCGGTTTCCCTGAATTCGCATTTACTGCCATAATATATTCATTATGCAATAAATAAATTAAAGAATTTATAATGTCAACATTTGTCAATTTACATTCTCTATATTCTTTCACCAACCGGTCCTTATATGATTCTTCAATCGGGGTTTCCTTTATAATCGTATCCACAGTTTCATCATCAATCTCAAGCATATCCAAAATAAGGGCATTTATGAAATCTTGATTATTATCCATCTTGTTCTCTCTTAGATTTTTTCTTTGTGTCTTAGTGTCTTTGTGGTTCAAACCAACTCCACCCCGTTCAACTCAGAATATATCGCCCCTTCGCTGGTCAGGGTGCTTTTCAGTAATACCAGGCGATTGAATTCAAAACCCTTTTGGAGAATAACGGCCTGGTTTATCGCATCCCTCAATTGCATGAGGTTCTTGTTCGACCGCACCCGCCCCAGGGTCAGATGCGGGCTGAACTCCCGGGCCTTATCCTCCTGGGAGATATCGGCCGTCAGTTTTTCCACTTGGCGATAAATTTCTTTTATCTCTTCCGCGCCCTGCGACAGCCCGGCCCAGATCACCTTCGGCCTGTCCACCGAGGGGAAGGCCCCCAGCCCGCCCAGGCCCGAATCAATCGCCTTAAATTTCCCCTTCAGCGTACTGAGCGCCAGCCCGGCCCGCAGGGCATCGGCCTCCGGGGTCTCGCCCAGGAATTTAAGGGTCAAATGGATATTGGCCGGGTCCACCCATTTGACATCAGCCCCGGTCTTTTTTAATTGCCCGATGATGTCCCCCAGTTTTATCTTAATCTCAAGCGGCAGTTCCAGGGCAATAAAACAGCGGATAATTTTCTGGGTGTTCATTTTATATTAAGTGACAGATTTGTCACACTGAGGATTGCCTTTATTACACAAATCGAATGTGTGGCAGTAGATTCTTCGGTTGCACGGCATGAAGTCAGACTCAGAATGACGCTGGCAAGGATATTTATTTCAATAAATATAGCCTCAGCATATTCAGCGCCGCCTGGGTAGCCGATTCCTTTATATGCCGGCGCTGGCCCAGGAACCTTCGTTCCTCAACCATCGTCCCTTTGGGCCCGGCCACTGCCATAAACACCAAGCCCACTGGTTTTTTGTCGGTCCCTCCGGCCGGCCCGGCGATGCCGGTTATGGTCAGCCCTAAATCGCTGCCCAGCCTTCCCCGCACTCCGTTGGCCATCTCTATCGCCGTCTCCTTGCTGACCGCGCCGTGCAGGCGCAGTGTCTGCGATTTGACCCCCAGCATTTTTTCTTTGAGAACATTGCTGTAGGCGATGACCGAACCCAGGAAATTGACGGATGACCCGGGAACATCGGTGATCCGGTCGGCGATCAACCCGCCGGTGCAGGACTCGGCAGTGGTCAGGGTCAGCTTCTTTTCCTTCAGCAGACGTCCGACCGCCTGCTCCATGGTCTCATCATCCTGCCCGTAGATCACATTCCCCAACAATTGTTTTATTTTCGCTGATAATTCCTGCAGTTTTGCACTGATCTGGCTGGCATCTTTACCCGACATGGTCAGTCTTAGGTCGACCCCCAGACGGGTCGGCAGATAGGCCAGGGTGCCTTTGGCCAGGCATTTTTCAAAGGGGGCAAGCTTCTCGGCAATGACGGATTCGGGTATCCCGGTGGTCCTCAGGGTCAGCATATTGATCTTCATCCCACAACTCAATCCCGCCAGCCTTTCCTTAAGCGAACCGGCAAAGATGGCCCTCATCTCGCGGGGCACGCCGGGCATAAGGATCAATATCTTTTTACCTTTTTTGAACAACAGACCCGGGGCGGTGCCTTCGGGATTGAACAGAACTGCGGCCCTGTCCGGCACCATGGCCTGCCACCGGTTGCAGGCCGGCATCTCTATTCCCCGCTTGGCAAAACGGGACCGAATATGTTCCAGAGTCCCTTTATCCAGTTTTAATTTTGATTTGAAAAACCTAGCCGCAACTTTCTTGGTGATATCGTCGCTGGTCGGCCCCAGCCCGCCGGTGCATAGGACGATATCAGAATCCGACAAGGCCTGTTTGAAGGCCATTTGAATATCAATGGCCCTGTCCCCAACGGAGATCTTGAGAACCACCGGGATGCCTATCGTTCCCAATTCCTGTGACAGGTATGCGGCATTGGTATCTAACGTCATCCCGGAAAGGATCTCGTTTCCTATGGTGATTATGGCGGCTTTCATAATATCATAATTTTCATCTCCCCTTATCCCCTCCTTGATCAAGGAGGGGACCAAAGGGGTGGTCTGATCTTTATTTAAAGGCATTGATTATAGCCGCAACCAATACTTTCAACGGAACATTATTGGCCGGCCAAAATATCATTATCACAATTTGTCCTAGAACATTGGTATATATTCCGGCCAACACATCGTCGGCCACCACCCCCCACCCGCCGGGGAGTTTTTGGATCTGCCTTGCGCCCAGCGGTTTTATGATATCCATGGCCCGGAACATAAAGAACGCAATCAAAAAGACAACCCACGTTTTGGGCAGGAACAACAGAGATATCCACATCCCGGCCACTTCGTCTATCACGATCTTCCCGTTGTCGTGCCCCCATTTTTTCTCGGCCTGGGTCGCCGACCAGACCCCAAGGAATAATGACAGAGCCAGCAATAATGCACTTACCCATAAAAAAGGCGGCGCCAGCCACCAGATGACAAGAGCCAGCAGGCTCCCGGCAGTGCCCGGAGCGATTGGGGAATATCCCGAGCCGAAACCTGAGGCCAATATCAAAGCTATTTTATTTTTTATAATTTTCATTTTTTACATATTATCCTTGAACAGTCCCAGGATCAGCCAGCGGTTCTTGATCACATAATCCACCCCGGACAGCAGGGTTAAAAGCATGGCCAGGAACAGCAGGGCATCGAAAGAGAATTTCAAGTCGGCCAGAAACTGCCAGGAGATGCTGATAAGTCCCGCATCCACGCAATCGTTGAGGCAGATGTGCAGCAGGATCGCGAATACCGCGGTCATCTGGCTGAAGGTCTTGATCTTGGCCAGAAAACTGGACTCCATCACCTCCCGGCGGTAGGCCACCAGGGTTCTCAGGCCCATTATCAGGAACTCCCGCCCTATTATGACCATCACCATCCAGGTGCTGGCCGACTTCAGCGCCACGAACGAGATCAGGGCCAGGGCGATCAGGAACTTGTCGGCCACCGGATCCATGAACTTCCCGAAGTCGGTCTGCTGCCCGTTCTTGCGGGCCAGATATCCGTCCAGCAGATCGGTGATCGAGGCCAGGATGAAAAGGGCCAGGGCCCCCAGCCGGGAATAGACATTGTCCACCAGCAGCAGGGCCATGAAGACCGGGCTGATAATCAGCCGGCTCAGAGTGAGGATATTGGGCAGATTCATCGTCATGTCGTAAATTTAACAGATTTTGCAAGCTATGTCAAACAATAAAGTTAGCCCAATTATTAAGGATAGCCCAGGAACCTGATTCCCGGCCAGGCACTCTAATATTTATTAAACAAAAGCTTGACAAACGCATATTCGCTGGTTATCATTGTAAAATGAAAGGAGAACGGAAATGAAAACAAAATTGGCCCTTATTGCCTTATTGTTGCTTGGCTCTCTTGGGACACCGGGCTTGCTGGCCGATACCGACGTCAAGATCAACATTAACCTGCCTTTGGTTCAGATCAAGGACGAACCGGTGATGGCGGTGATACCCGGGACCTACATCTATTTCATCTACGGCTACGAGCATGACTTCTTCTACTACGGCGGATACTGGTGGCGGTTTCACCACAACCGCTGGTACCGGGCCCACCATTACAACGGTCCGTGGAAATACCGAAAGGACAAGTATGTCCCGGCCCCGTTCTTTAAACTCTCCCCCCAGTGGCGCAAGATGACCATAGACCATTCCGGCTTCAAATACCAGGAGGTGAAGAAGAACTGGAAACAATGGGAAAAGGGGAAACGCTGGGAGAAGAAGCAGGACAAAAAAGAGATGAAGAAGGATAACAAGGAGGAAAAGCAGAACCAGCAGGACGACAAGGACAAGAAAGACAAAGATAACAAGAAATCCGGCAAGGGCCGGAAGTAACTTCCGGAGAGAACACAAAAAGGGCGCTGAGTTCAGCGCCCTTTTTATTATCATTTATTTTATGACCACCATCTTTTTGACGGCGGTGCTGCCGGCGGCGTTCAGCTGATAGAAATAGACGCCGTTGGAGACAGCCCGGCTGTTCCAGTTGATGGTGTTGTTGCCCGCGTTGCCGCGGCCGTTGATGGTGCTGACAACCTGTCCGGCCACGTTGTAGACCTTGAGGCTGTAGTCCCCGGCCTTGGGTAGGCTGAAGGAGATGACGGTATTGCCGTTCACCGGGTTGGGCCGGTTCTGGTTCAGCACGAAGGGCTGGACCACATTGACCGGCTTGCCGCTGATGCCGGACCAATCGTTGTGATTTATGATGGTACCGTTATAAAAGAAATCATAGATTTCACTCCAAGGAGATGCTTCCCCGCCGAAGTGGGAGCGAACCTTGTAGTACCACACCCCGGTCTCGGGCATGCCGGCCACGCCCAAGTAGTTGATGTCCAATAAATCACGGTAGTACCAATTGCCGAACCACCAGTCATTTGCCTTGGATATAGTCACCTCATACTGGCCGTTGACGCCGATGGCCGGTGACCAGATGAAGTTCAGTGTGTCGTTGTTGACGGTGTCCATCACCCCATCGATAGGGCCGCCCACTCCACTTTCATATGAACCGCATAATAGAGGTGCTATGTATATTTCACTGGGTCTGGTAGGTACAGACAGCAATGCGCTAGTAGGAACACTCAGGTAATACAAGCTGTCCATTGTGGCCGGTGGGGCTAATATATGTAACTTTTCCCCTCCGGCGTATTCGGCCGCTTCGACAAAGCTATAGTCAAAGTTGGCTCCGTCGTTTGTCAGGTAAACGGGCTGCAGCCAGGTGTTGCCGCCATCGGTTGAAGCCACCCCGATAATATCGGTGGTGGTATTGGAGTCCTCCGAATAGCCCACATAAGTGGCAAAGATATTGCCATACTGATCATAACTGATGGATGGGTAATCGGCATAGGAACCCACCAGGTCGCCCGGCGTCACCCCGGCCAGGTTGCCCGGTATCTCGGATATGCGGGAGCAGGTCCATTGGGAAAGATCACCTGCCGTAGTGGGATGATATTCAAACAATGCCACGCCGTTCCATACGCTGTCGGAATGAGCATAAAGCAGGTGTGGCCTGTCACCCACCCAGCAGCCATCGAAGCGGTACCACCAGCCGCCAGAGGTATATTGATAAGGGTGCCCGTTGGCATCGGTGCCGGAAGCTGTTAAAATATTTACCGTCCCCCAATTTATGCCACCATCAGTTGATATCCTGTACATGGGGCGGCAATTCCAGGTAATAGTATCCTCCGTTTCCTCCCAGAAGGCGAAAACAGTATCCCCACTGGGAGAGAAAATCCAATCTGCGTTATCCTGGTCGTTATTTGGTGTATCGTACCAGATGCTCCAGCCCCAGGGATTATCAATATCCCAGGGATATTCCCAATCGCTTAAAGTTTTGTCGGTAGTAAGGGCCACGAAAAGTGAGGCATCACCACCAAAGGCACCGTGTGGGAATGCACTGCAAATCAATCGAAAATCTACTCCATCATCTGCAATAGACATGTTTGGAAGATACATATTGCCAGAATCTGTGAGAGCGACTGGAGGAATAAGCCAAAGCCCTGACCCAAAGCCACCTAAATCATAAGCTATATTTATTGGCCAAGTTCCAATGTTTGTTCTATCCTGCCATATATAATAAGGCGTGAAAAAATGATCCGCTGCCAAGGCGGAATAAGTGCGCGAATTCCTGTTGGCAACAATCGTTTGATTATACCAGTGTTGGCCTACGTCCTCCGAATATGCAAGGGTGAGGTTAGATGGTGCTCCGCCAGAGCCACTATACTGAGAATACAACACCATCAGAGAATCTCCGCTTTTGCTGGAAACAATGCTTTTAGCACAGCCCGGTGTTATGGTCCGCCAGGCATCTACATAGCCCATGGGGCCGATAACCATCATTCCCGCCGGCCTCTTGGCGGCCGGTGATTTCACGGGCAAGTTTTGATCGGCAGGCCCTTCGCGGGGTATACCCTTTTTGACCGGAGCGGCTAAAAGGCATGTCCAGCCGATAAGCAAAGCAAAAGAAACCAACCATGATCTTTTCATATCCGCCTCCGCAAATAATTAAAGGATGGGACCCTTCAGGTGTCCGATACCGGACGTCTGAAGTATAATCCCACCCTATCTGAATGTCAATAAATAAATTTATTTTATTCTACTTCGAGCACTGCCTTAGCGAACCATTCCTTCACCTGCCGGTATTTGGCCTTCAGGTCCTCCGGGCCTTTCACAAAATAAAGCTCCTCCAGCCTTTTCACCACCTCCGGCGGCAGGTCGTAATTGGCATATTTTGACCGGAAGGTGTAATGATACGGAGAGTGCTTCATCCGCAGGACCGCCAGCAGTCCGCTCAGGGCGAAGTTGAAATAGAAATCGAAGGCATCCAGATAATTGCCCCGATTGTATTCCTTGTCGAAGAACAGCTGAAAGATGTCCAACCGAACCTTGGCCCGCTCCAACGCCATTAACATGTTTTGTTTGAATTTCTCCCTGTCCAGCGGCTGGGAGGCGATGATATTCTTGCGGTCGAAATGAACTATCGGATTGCCGTGGATCTCCGGCTCCAGGAACTTATCCGGCTTTTCCAGATCGCCCACCGCCAGATCTATCAGCAGGAACGGGCTGGCCTGCCTCAACCGGTAGAATTTCTGGAAGAAACCATGGGAGGTAGGCTGGGGAACATCGAAGATCAGGTCGAACCCGACCAGCTTTTCAATGGCCGTTTCAACGGTTTCGAAGACCCGGGGGATGGACTCCCAGTCGGCGATGACCATGAAGTCTATGTCGCTCCACTGGTCCACCCGGCCAAAGGCCGCCGCCCCGCCCTGCCACAGGGCGTGGACATAACTGAATGGTTCCAAGGCGTTTACCACGGCCTTGATGATCTGTTCCCTCTGCAACTTGTTTTCGGCCATCATTTGATCCTTTCCGACATTATTCCAATGAAATGCTTTCCAGTTCCTTCACCCACTCCCGGTAATCCTTCCGAAATTGCCAGCCGGGTCGGGAAAGAATGGTGTCCTTGGCTTCCTTTCCATACCTGTTTTTTCCTGTCACCCGGTACAGCCGGTAAAGCATCTCGGCCTGTACCTTGATGGAAGCTGCCTTGACCAGCGGCTCTATTGCCGACTCATAACCTTCCCGGGACATTTCTCCCGTAGCCAAGCGTATCTCGGCTTCGGTTTTGGACAGTCCGGCCAGGTATTCCTGACGGTTCATAGATTCGGCCAGCTGGCGGGCCTGGCTGACATATTCCAGGGCTAGTGCTGTCTCGGCCAGGGCCAGGGTAGACTTGGCCATATCCCCCAGACATTCGCACAGATATTCCTTGACCAAAAGTTCCTCGAACAGCTTCCTGGCTGCGGTGTAATCATCCATTGCAAGCCGGTACTCCCCTTTATCTGCCAGAATATTTCCCCTGGTAAAACAGACTATCGCCTCTCCCCTGCGGTCGCCCATCTGGCGGGCTATATCCAGGCTCTTGCCGACCAGGGACAGGGCCTGGCCAAAATCCGCCCGGTACGAAAGGACCTTTCCGATGTTGTTGTTCACCACCCTCTCGCCGCCCAAGTTCCCCATCTCCTTGGCGATATCCAGGCTTTGGTAATAGCAGGCTAGGGCTTTTTCGTAATCCTCCCTGTGGTCGTATATGGCGGCCAGGTTGTTGAGGCCCACCCTAAGCGAGTATTTATCGCCGATCTGTTTGGCAATGGTTATCTGTTTTTGGTAGCATTCCTCCGCCAGATCATAATCGCCCCTGGAGAAATGGATGCCGCCCAGGTTAGCATAATCGGTGCCGATCAACTGCAGATTGTTATCCTCCAGATCGATCTTCATCTTCTGCTCGTTGCACTCCATGGCCCTGTCATGCTCTCCCATATACCAGTACATAAGGCCCATGTTTCCCTGGATGATGCTCATCGACTGCCGGTCACCAAGCTGCCTGGCTTGCTGCAGGGCTTGGTCGAAAAACCGGCCGGCCTTTTCGTAATCTCCGGTGTTGCGGTAGAGGTTTCCCAGGTTTCCCATGGTAGTACAGACCTGGTGCCGGTATCCTCCTTTCTCGCTTATATCCAGGGACTCCTGATATAAAGGCAAAGCCTCCTGGAATCGGCCCCTCTGCATCAGCAGGAATCCCAGGTGGTTTGTTATCTCGGCTATCATATCTCCGGTGCCGGCTCTCCGCACCACCTCAAGTATCTTTGAATACTGGGACTCTGCCTCATTCCAATCTCCGATCTTGGCCAGCACCTCGGTCCGCCGGTTATGAATGGAAAAAGGATAAAAACTGAAGCCCTGCCGGACGGCTGTAGCATCGGCAATGGTAAGAATGATATTGTCTTTGAATCTTGATAATTTCATTTTGAGGGGTAATGCAGAACAAGCGGGTTAATAAAACCCGCTTGTTCTTGAAATTTCCTTATATCTTTGTTTCCGCGCCCTTTTTAAGGGCCTTGACATTAAGCTCCAGCATCTCCGGTTTGGCCCGCTTGAAGACCTTGCCCAGGGCCTTGGCGATGGATTCGACCGATAATGCCCCGGTCAGCCCGGCATAGGCCCCCAGGGCCACCATGTTGGCGATCTTGGTGGTGCCGATCTCCTCGGCGATCTTGTTGCAGGGCACGTAGGCCACCTTGATGTCGGATCGCTTGGGCCTGGAATTGACCAGCGAACTGTTGATGATCAGCAATCCGCCGGGTTTTATCAACGGCTCGAACTTGGCCAGGGACGGTTCGTTCATCACTATCACGGTGTCGGGGCGGGAGACCACCGGGCTGGAAACCTCTTCGGAGGCGATGACCACCGAGCAATTGGCGGTGCCGCCGCGCATCTCGGCGCCGTAGGCCGGAAACCAGGAGACGTTCTTGTTCTCCAGCAGTCCGGCCTGGGCCAGCAGGATGCCGGCCGAGATCACCCCCTGTCCGCCGAAACCGGAGATTCTAATTCCTTGATACATTATTTCTGCCCTCCTTCCTGTTCCGTGGAGCGGAACACGCCCAGCGGATACAACGGCATCATCTTCTCGTCCACAAATTTTGCGCCCTGCAGGGAGGTCATCCCCCAGTTGGTGGGGCACATGGAAAGTATCTCCACCAGCGAGAAGCCTTTTCCCTCGACCTGATTCTGAAAGGCCTTTTTGATGGCCCGCTTGGTCTTGATCACTCCCTGGGCGCTGCTGACCGCGGTCCGCTCCAGATATCTGGCCCCCTCCAGCTGGGACAGCAGTTCGCAGACCTTGATAGGATAGCCGTTGACCTTGGGATCGCGCCCCTTGGGACAGGTGGTGGCCGTCTGGCCCACCAGAGTGGTGGGGGCCATCTGTCCTCCGGTCATGCCATAGATGGCATTGTTGATGAAGATGATGGTGATGTTTTCGGAACGGGCCGCCGAATGGACCGTCTCGGCCATTCCGATAGAGGCCAGATCGCCGTCCCCCTGGTAGGAGAACACGATGCAGTCGGGCTGGGAGCGTTTGATGCCGGTGGCGATGGCCGGGCCGCGGCCATGCGGCCCCTGGATCATGTCGCAGTTGAAATAATCGTCGGAGAACACCGCGCACCCCACCGGGGCCACCCCCACGGTCCTTTGCCTGATATCCAGTTCATCCATCACTTCGGCGATCAGCCTATGCACTATCCCGTGGCCGCAGCCCGGACAGTAATGCATTTTAATGTCGACCAGGCTGGATGGCTTTTTATTGACAAGCTCCATTATCTACGCCCTCCTTTCTTGGTCGATTTTTTGGCAGTCTTTATTTTTACCGTTTTCTTTTTGATCGGCGGGGATTTTTTAACCGGCTGGGACTTCTTGGTCGGCTGGGCTTTCTTGGGGGTTTTGGCCTTTTTAGCCGGTTTGATCTTTTCAACTTTTTTAGCCGCCAGCGCCGGCTTGATGCTCTGGTAAAGCTTTTCCACCACGGCGAACACTTCCTCGCCCGAGGGGATCCCGGCCGGCCGGGCGTAGAGATCGACCTGGGCAGTGCCATTGACGGCCAGACGAACGTCGTCCACGAACTGTCCCTGGCTCATCTCCACCACCAGGAAATTCTCCACCCGTTGGGCCAATTTGGCCAGCTGTTTCTTGGGGAACGGCCACAGGGTGATGGGCCGGAACAGCCCGACCTTGAGCCCCTTGTCGCGGGCCATCTTCATGGCGGCTGCGGCGATGCGGGAGGAGGTGCCGTAGGCCACCAGCACCAGCTGGGCATCCTGGATGTTCTTTTCCTCGAACTGGACCTCGCGGTCCTCGATCTCCTGGAATTTTTTGGCCCGGGCCCAGTTCATCTTCTCCAATTCCCCCTCCCGGAGATCGTAGGAACGGACGATCCTCTTCTTTCTTCCGGCGGCGTTGCCCAGAGACCAATCGGGTTTCTTTAAGGTGGCCGGATCCACCGGCGTAAATTTGAATTCCACCGGCTCCATCATCTGCCCCAGGATGCCGTCGGCCAGGATCATGGCCGGCATCCGGTATTTTTCGGCCAGTTCGTAGCATTTCTTGGGGAAATTGCCCATCTCGTCCACCGAGTTGGGGGCCAGCACGATGGTGTGGTAATCCCCGTGTCCACCGCCCTTGACCGACTGATAGTAGTCGCCCTGGGAGGCGGCGATGTTGCCCAGCCCCGGGCCGCCCCGGACCACATTGGCAAAGAATATCGGCAGGTCGGCCCCGGCGCAATAGGAGATCCCCTCCTGTTTGAGACTGATGCCCGGACTGGAGGAGGAGGTCATGGTGCGGATCCCGGTAGCCGCAGCTCCGTAGATCATATTGATGGCCGACACCTCTGATTCGGCCTGGACAAAGGTCCCGCCCGCTTCGGGAAGGCGCCAGGACATGTACTCCGGCACCTCGTTCTGCGGAGTGATGGGATACCCGGAAAAGAAGCGGCATCCGGCCAGGACCGCGCCCTCGGCCAGAGCTTCATTGCCCTTCATTAAGATCTTTTCACCCATTTATTTTCTCCTAAAAGTTTAGCTTAAACAGAAAAGGCGTGGACAAGGGTCGATACACTTTACTTCCACACCGCGATGGCCAGATCGGGGCATATCTGGGCGCACAGGCCGCAGCCTATGCAGCAATCCTCTTTGGCCAGCTTGGCCGGGTAATAGCCGGTAACGCTGAAGGTGTCGGACATCTCTATGCAGCTTTTAGGACAGGCCTTGGTGCATAGTTCACATCCTTTGCAGCGGGTCTCATCGACCCTGATTTCTGGCATAGTGGACCTCCTGAAATTATATATTAATGATTTTGATTGACGGCAAATAAAGCCCTTTTATTGTATCAGAATCGGGAATTATTTTCAAGAGAAATAAAAAAGAGGTTGCCTTAACAACCTCTTTAACAGAATCAGCCTATTCCTTGTTAATCGTGAATATACGCTTCCTCTCCATGCAAACTGGCATCAAGGCCGTTCATCTCTTCGGCCTCGGTGGTTCTTACCGGAGAGATCTTGTTGATGACGATCAATGCCAGATAGGAGAACAGAAAGGCGTATATCGAAGCGCCCGCCACGGCCACGGTCTGCTTGACAAAAAACCCGGGATTGCCGTAAAACCATCCATTGGCCCCGTTGGCATTGACCGTAGTGGTGGCGAACAAGCCCAGCAGGAGGACACCGATGGTCCCGCCGACCCCGTGAACCCCCCACACATCCAGGGAATCGTCCCAGCCCAGCTTGTTTTTAAGGCTTATGGCGCCGTAGCATACCATCCCGGCAATAATGCCTATCATGGCTGCGGTCTGGACTGTGACATAGCCGGCGGCCGGGGTTATGGTGGCCAGCCCGGCGATCGATCCGGTCAGCAGACCCAAGAGCTTCGGTTTCTTTTCAAAGATCCAGGCCATTATCAGCCAGGTGATGGCGGCGAATGACGCGGCGGTATCGGTGTTCAAAAAAGCCAGGGAAGTGATCTGATCCACCCGCAATTCGCTTCCGGCGTTGAAGCCGTACCATCCGAACCACAGCAGGCCGGTTCCCAGGGCCACCAGCGGAATGCTGTGCGGTCCCCGCTCGGCCACCCTGCGGCGTCCCACGTAGAACACCGAGGCCAGGGCCGCCATCCCGGCTATGGCATGCACCACTATTCCGCCGGCGAAATCCAGTACTCCCCAGCTTTGCAGAAGGCCGCCGCCCCAGATCATATGGACCATCGGGAAATAAACGAAAATCAGCCAGACCGTCAGAAACATCAGGTACGGAACGAAACGGATGCGATTGGTAAAAGCCCCGGTTATCAGCGCCGGGGTGATGATGGCAAACATCATCTGGTAGGCAATGAACACGAACAATGGGATATTGTTTCCGGCCAGAGGGGTCATGACGTCGATCCCCTTGAAAAAGACCATGTCGAAATTGCCGATTATCCCCGCGATATCGGTTCCTCCGGCCATGGTGCCGGAAAAACACATGGAATAGCCGAAGGCGAACCACAGGACCGAGGTCCACCCCATGGACACAAAACTCTGAAGCATGATCGCCAGCACGTTCTTGCGGCCCACCAGACCGCCGTAAAAGAACGCCAGTCCGGGGGTCATCAACATGACCAGACTGGTGGCCACCAGCATGAACCCGGTATTGCCAGTATCGAACATATTTTGCTCCTTATTGTTTTGATGATTTGTTGATCACTGGCTACAGTTTAAAATATGCCGGGGCTTTCTGCCATAGGGATATCCCTGAAAAAGGCCTTCGCGTAACCTGATAATGACCGGCATAAAAAATCCCGGCCCCTGTCAGCAGGGCCGGGAGATCCTGCGGTCATCCGCAATCACAATGTCGTCAAGCCTTCCCTTACGGCATATTTGGTAAGTTCGGCGATGCCGCGAAGATTGAGCTTCTGCATCAGTTGCTGGCGGTGGGTCTCCACCGTCTTGACGCTGATTGACAGCTTATCGGCCGTCTGCCTGGTGCTCTTTCCCTCGGCCAGCAACTGCAGCACCTCTCTTTCCCTGGCCGATAATAGCGAATAAACGCTGGGGTCGGCATCGCGCTCATTGATGAGATAGTCCCGGACCAGGACATCAGTGATGTCGGAACTTAAATATATCTTTCCTTTAACGATGGATTTTATCGCCTGAATGAGTTCCTCAAAGGCCGAGTCCTTTAGCAGATAGCCCATGGCCCCGGCCTTGAGGGCTTCCATCACATAGCGGCGGTCAGCATGCATGGATAAGATCATTATCTTTGCTGCCGGGCAGATTTCCTTAACCCTCCGGGTCGCCCCTATCCCGTTCAGCCCCGGCATGGTTATGTCCATGATCACCAGGTCGGGCAGGTGCTCCTGGGCCAGTTTGACCACCGCCAGCCCGTCGCTGGTCTCCGCCACCACCTTTATCCCGGATTGTTTTTCCAGCAGGGTTTTCAAGCCCTCCCGCACGATCTTGTGGTCGTCGGCAATGATGATCTTCAGCGTCATCCCGCCTCCTTTCCGTCCGTCCGGCAGATGATGACCGCCTGGGTGCCGCCACCCGGAAGCGGCGCCAAGCTCAGCCGGCCTCCGAAACAACCCAATTGTTCCCGGATGCTGAACAGACCGAAGCCTCCGGGTTCCACCGCTCCACCGGCGCCTTTTTCAACCAGCCCTATCCCGTCGTCGGAGACTTCGATGGTCAGCCTCCCGCCGGAGTTTGTCAAGACGATGAACATGTTGTCTGCTCCGGCATGTTTGATGATGTTGACCATCAGCTCCCGCACCGACCGGAATAAGGTGACCCGCAGATCTTCGGATAGCTGCAGCTTTGGGCCACGGCATAACAGCTTGACCGCCTTCCCGTATTTTCGGCGGGTCTGCTCGGCCAGCCACTCCAGCCCGGCCTCAAACCCCAGATCGTACAGCACCGGTGGACTTAGTTCAAAGGTCAGGTTCCTGGTGTAGCTAATGGTCTGCTCCAGCAGCATCCGGATCTCTTCCAGATCCCTTTCCGCCCCGCTGAAGACCGCATTGCCTTCCAGATTTTTAAGCTTGACCCGGATCATAGCCAAGGCCTGGCCGATATGGTCGTGCAGGTCGGAGGCAATGGCCCGCCTTTCCCTCTCTTCGGTCAGCGTCAACTCCGAAGCAAGTTTTTTCAACTTTTGCTGGTATCTTATGATCGTCTGCTCCGACCGCTTTCGCTCGGCAATTTCAGCTTTAAGTTTGAGGTTGGCATCGTTCAGCAAAGAGGTCCGTTTGGCGACCTTCTCTTCCAGATGATCCAGGGCATCGTGGATAGCCTTCTGGGCCGATCTCTTCTGGTAAAAAGCATGCAGCATTTTGGCCAGAGAATCAATCAACTGCCGTTCCTCTTTGAGGAATGGGCCCTCAAATGCGGCCTTTTGCTTGATCAGATAGGAAACCTCTATCCGGCCCCTTTTCCCGCCACCAATGCCGAAGAAGCTGGATTGTTTCCATCTGGTGGCCGCATAATTCGGAGTGGCGAGGCTTAGATCACCGGCCACTATCCGGGCGGCGGCATCCCGGGGGTATTGCCAGGCCGCCGGCAGTATTTTGATGAATTCCCCGAGGATCTTCTCAACACCCTTCCGGTCGTTTTGCAGGATGGCCGAAGCTTTATGCAAAGCGGTCAACTCCTTGACCCGTTCCTGAAACTGCCACAACAGGCGGTCTTTGCTATTTTGGCTGGTTTTATTCATATATGATATCAGTCGCTATAATTGCCGTAAGTTTAACCTTAATATCGCCAAAAGGCAAGTTAAAATTTATTTTCTGCTCATTTGCGGCATATAACAAAACCCTTGACACCCGCCGGATATTTATATATAATTACCATTGATTGCGGGCGTAACTCAGTGGCTAGAGTGCTACCTTGCCAAGGTAGACGTCGTGGGTTCGAATCCCATCGCCCGCTCCAGTAAATATCAGGACAGGCTTTAAAAGCCTGTCCTTTTTATTGCCTATCGACAGTTTTCCCGAATTATCTAATGGGGCAATTTTGATGGACTATTTTGTCCCTCTGCCCTTTCTGTCCGGGCAGAAAGGGCGAAAGACCCGCCGGGGGCACAGGGCTTAACGATTCATGAGACACTTATATAAACAACCATTATTTGGTGAAAAGAGCACACGTTGCGAGGCAGTGATCGTTTTTGTATTGTTTTCCGCAGTTATTCGCACTGTGCCCCCGGACCCCATTGGGACGCTTGGTCCGCTTAACTTAACCTGTAAGTATTTACAGGTTAAGCCGGGTCTTAGGGCCTGCACTGAGAAGAGCAACTTGCTTTACTTATGAAGTGGGACGGCTACGGTCGGCGTTACTGGCATAATAGTCTTGGTGATAATAAAACAGCGGGTGAAGACATATTATTATTGATCACGTTAGTTTGCCGCCCCTAAAACTTCAGACCCCACCCTACCCTCCCCGAACCGGGGAGGGATAAAGGGAGAGGTGTTATAAGAGAAAGCGGGAAAGTAATTTTAGCAGTAAAATTAAATCAAAAAGGCAGGATGCTTTTCAGCAGTCCTGCCTTATACTGGTACCGAGGGTCGGAATCGAACCGACACGTTCTTGAGGAACGAGGGATTTTAAGTCCCTTGCGTCTACCAGTTCCGCCACCCCGGCATTTTGTTTCGTACTCGTCTACTTGCTTTTTGTCATACCTGCGAAAGCAGGCATCCAGTCGGAACATGGATTCCCGCCTTCGCGGGAATGACCCACTTTATTTATATCCATTTAACTGGAGGCGGCTAGCGGGTTCGAACCGCTGAATAACGGTTTTGCAGACCGTCGCCTTACCACTTGGCTAAGCCGCCTCAAATATCAATAAGCCAATTTTACCAGTTTTCGGCCCCGCCTGTCAAGAAAATCCCTTTTCAGCCTAGTTCCCCAGCCGGTACTCCAGCTTGGTCCGGGAGGATCTGCTCAGATCGGACAGGGTCTCGGCGCTTTCGGTCAGCAGGTCCAATATCGACGGCCGGCGTTTCCTCTCCCTGATCACCTTGGGGGTATCCTTGAGCCCGGCCATGGTGCCGGCCATTATCACCGCATCGTCCTGGGTTCCCAGCCGGTCAACCAGTTTAAGATTATAGGCCTGCCGGCCGGAGAAGACCCGGCCGTCGGCAAATAGCTTTACCGAGTCCAGCGGAATGCCGCGCCCTTCCGATACCGCCTCCATGAACTGCAGGTGCACATCGTCGATCATCGACTGCAACAGGGCCCGCTCCTGGGGCGTCATCTGGCGGAATGGCGAGGCCAGATCCTTGACCGCCCCGGCTTTGATCACCTCGTAGCCGATGCCGATCTTGCGGAACAGCTCCTCCAACACGGCGTAGCTTAAAATTACCCCGATGGAGCCGGTGAGGGTGCCGGGGTTGGCCACGATAGAGTCGCAGCCGCAGGCGATATAATACCCGCCGGAGGCCGCCACCTCGCCCATGGAGCAGATCACCGGTTTTTTGGTCCGGGCGTTTCGGAGGGCCTCATATATCTCCTGGGAAGCGGCCACCCCGCCGCCCGGCGTCTCCAGCCTGACCACTATGGCCTTGACGGAGCTGTTGTCGCGGTATTTCTTTATCTGCCGGACGGTGTTATCCGATGAGACTATCGGCCCGACGATCTCCACCAGTCCCACCGATTTTCCGTAGGAGAGTTCCATTGATCCCTCATTGGAGACCGCCATCACGATGGCGCCTACGAAGATGACGGCGAACATCAGCACCGCAACCGCGATCAGGGTTATGAACAGCCCTTTTTTCTTCATCGAACACTCCTGATTAACAATCCGAATATACCGGAGTTCATAGGACGCAGATTTTCGCAGATTACCGCTGTTTTATTTATTGTAATAAGATCCCGGAAATCAGCGTTTATCAGCGTCCAAAATAATTCATTTCATTTTTTTGGCTAACGTCACCAACTGGCTCACCATGTCCTTCTCTTTGACCTTGGAGATGATCCTTCCCTTTTGGAACAGCAGGCCCAGACCGTCTCCGCCGGCGATCCCTAGGTCGGCCTCCCGGGCCTCGCCCGGCCCGTTGACTGCACAGCCCATCACCGCTATCTTCAGCGGTTTCTTTATCCCGGCTATTCTCTGCTCCACCTGAGCGGCGATCCCGGCCACGTCTATTTTGCAGCGACCGCAGGTGGGACAGGCGTGGACCACCGGGCCGAAGGTCCCCAGCCCCAATGACTGAACGATCTCCCGGGCCACCGGGATCTCCTTGACCGGATCGCCGGAAAGGGACACCCGCACTGTATCCCCGATGCCCTCGGCCAAAAGGGTTCCGATGCCCACCGCCGAACGAATGGCCCCGGCGGCCGGGGTCCCGGCCTCGGTGATACCAAGATGCAGAGGATAGGGAACCATGGGGGATATTTTCCTATAAGCCTCGATGGTCATGGGCACATCCGAGCCTTTGAGGGAGATCACGATATCGTCGAATCCCAGGTCCTCCAGTATCTGAATATGGCGCAGGGCGCTGTCCACCATGCCCCGGGCGGTGGGATGGCCGTCCCGAGCCAGAATATCCTTCTCCAGCGAGCCGGCGTTGACCCCGATGCGGATGGGAACCTTTTTGCCGGCCGCAGCCTTGACCACCTGTCTGATCTTATCTTTGGAGCCGATATTTCCTGGGTTGATCCGCAGTTTGTCCACCCCGGCATCCAGGGCCATCAGGGCCAAGCGGTGGTCGAAATGAATATCGGCCACCAATGGCATCTTTGTCCCCTGCCGGGTACGGGCCAGGGCGGTGGCAGACTTTTTGTCCGGCACCGCCAGGCGGACGATCTGGCACCCGGCCTTCTCCAGTTTTTTGATCTGGATCAGGGTGGCCCTGATGTCGCAGGGGTCGGTGTTGGTCATGGACTGGATGGACACCGGGGCGCTGCCGCCGATGACCAGATTCCCCACCTTGACCGGCTGGGATCTCCGGCGGGGATAGGTATTTATAAGGCCTGTAGATTTCATTACGATGGATTATAACTCTTTTAAAGGAGATAATCAACCATTAAAATGTCCCTGCATTCATACTTGCAGGGACTGAGAATAACTGGGTTTTATCTACTGCTGACAACAATTTCATTATATTTCTTAATCAGATCATTTAATAAGGTGATTTCTTTCTTTGACATTCTTCTGCCGCCATTAAATTTATTTATCGCAAATATGCTGCTTCCTATTGCCAGACCGGCAACTGTAGTTATGGCAATTACCTCCCCGGCTGCAAGAATCGATAAACCCGCCATGCTTTCAGGTCCAGAGGAGGAAGAGAAAGCCCAAACCATAAAGGCAGATCCTATGACAGCACCAGTGATAAAACCGTATTTAGCCCCTTTCTTTATCGGTCTAGCTTCTGATCCCGCAGCATTATATAAGCTATCTGCTTTAAGATAGATTTCTCTCAGGTCATTATAAACGGAATAATTATAGGAACTTTTGTGGCGCACCTCAAGGGCCTTAAATTGGTATTCCGACAAATGAACATTTTCAAAAGCAATTGAATCAATCATTGTAGGTTCATTTGAAAAGTTACCCATTCCCCGTTCCGGCATGACGGTAGCGCATCCGTACATAAGCAGCATTGGGAATAGAATTACAATTAGCCTTTTATTCATATTGATGCCCTTATTTACTTTTTAATGCATTATCGCAAATAGTTAGGGAAAATGCAAGAGGGGAATAAAATTCCCCCTCCGCATCGGAGGGGGTTGGGGACGGTCAAACCTGCCGGGCATACAGGTAGGGACACGATGCATCGTGTCCCTACGGTATGCGGGCAATGACACAGGGCAAAAATAAAACCCCCTTCCCTCATGGGGAAGGGGGTTGGGATTAGGTCTGTTTACGCGGTGGCCTCGGGTTTTTCCTCCCCGCTCTTTTCGCTGACAGCTTCTTCCGGTGCGGAAGTCACTAATTTCTCCGTTTCCTTCTTGCCTTTGATGGCCTGGTTCAAGGCATCGCCGAAGGCCGTGCCCGTCGACGGCTGTTCGGCCTTAAGGTAAGGCTTTATCTCTCCGGACTCCTGCTCGGCCTTGAGGATCTTCTGGGACAGGGCTATCCGGCGGTTGGAGGAATCGATCTCGATGATCTTGAGATCCAGCTCCTCGCCGCCCTTGAAGGTCTCGGCCAGCTTGTCCTCGGTGATCCCCTCCAGCTCGGAGACCGGCACGAATCCCTCGAAGCCGTGATCCATGTCAACCAGCAGGCCCCGCTCCAGCGGGCGGTTGACCTTGCACTTGAGGTCCTGCCCGATGGAGAACTTGCTGCCGATGTCGGCCCAGGGATCGTCCTCCAGCTGTTTGATGCCCAGGGAGATCCGGCGGTTGTCCTTGTCTATGTTGGTTACCATGATGTCGATGCTGTCGCCCTTCTTGACCACCTCGCTGGGATGCTTGATGCGCTTGGTCCAGGAGATGTCGGAGATGTGGATCAGACCGTCGATGCCCTCGTCCAGCTCCACGAACACCCCGAAATTGGTGATGTTGCGGACCTTGCCGCTGACCTTGCAGCCGATGGGATATCTCTGCTCGATGGTGTCCCAGGGATCCGGCTCCAGCTGGCGCAGGCCCAAAGATATCTTCTGGTCGTTCTTGTCTATCTTCAGCACCACCGCGTCCACCTCGGCCCCGATGGAGACCAGTTTGGAGGGATGCTTGACCTGCTTGGTCCAGGACATCTCGGAGATGTGGATCAAACCCTCCACCCCCTTCTCCAGCTCGATGAAGGCCCCGTAATCCACGATGGATACGATCTTGCCCTTGATGGTGGCCCCCACCGGGAACTTGGTCTCGATATCCTCCCAGGGATGCGGGGTTAGCTGCTTGAGGCCCAGCGAGACCCGGGATTTTTCGCGGTCGTATTCCAGGATCTTGACCTTGAGCCGTTCGCCCAGCTTGACCAGCTCCGAGGGGTGGTTGATGCGGCCCCAGGACATGTCGGTGATGTGCAGCAGCCCGTCCAGCCCGCCCAGGTCGATGAACACCCCGAAGTCGGTGATGTTCTTGACGATGCCCTCGCGCAGCTGTCCCTTGTCGATCTCGGCCAGGATGGCGGTGCGCAGCTTGTCGCGCTCGGCGTCCAGCACCGCCCGGCGGGAGACCACTATGTTGCGGCGTTTCTTGTTGATCTTGACGATCTTCAGGGGGACGAACTGGCCCAGCAGGCTGTCCATGGTCTCCAGCGGCCGCAGGCCTATCTGGGAGCCGGGCAGGAAGGCATCCACCCCCATCAGGTCCACTATCAGGCCGCCCTTGATCCGCTTGACCACCTTGCCCTCGATCTGCGATTCGTTGTCCAGATACTCCTTGGCTTTGTCCCACACCCGGATGAAATCGGCCTTGGATTTGGAGAGCACCATCTGGCCCTCCTCGTTCTCCATTGTCTCCAGGTAAAGATCCAGCACGTCGCCCGGCTTGATGGACTCCGGATCCGACAGCTCCATCAGGGGAACGATCCCCTCTGATTTAAGACCCACGTCCACCATCACCGAGTCCCCGCTGATGCGGAGGACCTTGCCGGTGATGATCTCGCCCTCCTCGAATGTTTTCTGATGGAAGTACTCATCCAGCAGGGCCCTGAATTCACCCGAATCCTGGGATTCCTCCTCCGTCAGGAACTCGTCTTTCTCGTCCTCCGGACGAAGTTTTTTGGTTTTGGCCATGTTTTGTGTTACTCCTTTTGGTATAGAATAGGCCGACCAATGCCAGCCTTGAAATCTCATTTCATATCGCCCACTAAACACACGAAAATACACTTAAAGATAAAACGACTTGACCGCAGAGCCTGCACTGAGCTAGCCGAAGTGATGCGAAGAAGATATTACTTATTTGATTTTGTGTTTTTTATTTTTGTTTTTTTGTGATGTCCCTTATCCTCTTGACCACTTTCCGAACCAGGGCGTCGGGGGTGGAGGCCCCGGCGGTGACGCCCGCCAGCCTGGCTTTGGAGAACCACCGGGCTTTCAGCTCGTCCTCGGTCTCCACATGGTAGGTGGGCTTTCCCACCTTGCGGCACATTTCGGCCAGCCGGGAGGTGTTGGCCGAGTTCCGGCCGCCCACCACAATCATCAGATCCGAGCGCTTGGCCAGCTGCATGGTATCCTGCTGGCGCACTTGGGTGGCCCGGCAGATGGTGTTGATCAGGTGGATGTCGTTGGTCTTGGATCCCAGGTACATCAGGGCCTTCACGAAATCATCGGTGGACAGGGTGGTCTGGGCCAGCACCCCTATCCGCGGCCCCACCTTGACCGAGTTGTGGTTGAAGACCACCGAATCCCGCCCGGCGTAGCCCTTGAGGGCTATCACCTCGGGATGCTCCTTCTCGCCGATGATGATCACCTGTCGATTCTCGTCCCGCAGGCAGGCCGCCGCATTCTGAGCCTTGGTGACGAAGGGGCAGGTGGCATCGATGATGGTCAGGCCCTTTTTGGCCTTCAGCTGCTGCAGCACCCGGGGATGCACCCCGTGGGAGCGGATGATCAGGACGCCATTTTTTACCCGGGACGGCTTTTCTATGGCCTTGACCCCCCAGCCCTCCAGATCCTTCACCACCTGGGGATTATGGATGATGGGCCCCAGGGTGCAGACCGCCTGCCTGCTCTTGGCCGCGGTCTCGTAGGCCAGCTTGACCGCCCGCTTTACCCCGAAACAGAAACCGGCCCTTTTGGCAACCTCTATCTTCATCGGCCCTCTTTCAGCCGGATTATCCGGTCCATCACCAGCTGGCTGATCTGCTGGTGCCCCTCCCTGCTGTCGGGATACTTTGCTATCTCGGCGGCGGTGATGGGCGGACCGAACCTGGTCAGCAGTTTATATCTCCCCTTCAGCAGTTCGGACAGTTTGCGGTTGGTGCCTTCTATGTAGGCCGGCACCACCGGAACCAGGCTGCGCCTGGCTATCAGACCCACCCCGGATTTGGCCGGCAGGAAATTTTCGGTGCGGCTGCGGGTGCCCTCGGGAAACATCACCACCGCCCAGCCCTGCCCCAGTTTCTTCAGGATCAGCTTGATGGCCGCGGCATCGCCGCCCTGGCGCCGGAGCGGCATGGCGTTCAGGGATGTTATCAGCCAGCGGAGCAGGAAGAATCGGAACAACTCCTGCTTGGCCACAAAGGTCACCTCCCGGGGGGCGGCGGTGCCCAGGAACGGGGGATCGACCAAAGCTATGTGATTGGAGGCGATTATGCAGCCCCCTTGAGGCGGAACCTGCTCCCAGCCGGTGACCCGGCGTCCCAAAAAATGCTTCAGCCCGAAATTCAGACTGTGCCAGACCATCCGGTAGAAGCGGGAATTAAAAGCCCGGCTGTCCCATATCATGCTGTCCCCGCTTTCTGCCTGACGGCCGCCAGCACCTGCTCCACCTGCTGTCCGATGCTCAGGGCCGAGGTGTCTATCACCAGCGAATCGGGGGTGCAGAGCAGCGGGCTGTCGGCCCTCTGGCTGTCCTGGGCGTCGCGCTCGGCTATCTGCCTCTCTATATCCTCCAGTCGGCAATGGGCGCCCCTGGCTGTCAGTTCCTCCATCCGGCGCCGGGCCCGCTGGGAGATGCCGGCCTTCATGAACACCTTGACATCGGCATCGGGAAACACCACGGTGGTGATGTCCCGGCCCTCCATCACCACACCCCCCTGACGGCCCATCTCCTGCTGCAGTTTGACCAGCCTTTGGCGGACCATCGAGATGGCCGAGATATCCGAGGCAGCCAGTGAAATCTCCGGGGTCCTGATATCCTGGCTGACATCCCGTCCGTCCAATATTGTCTGGATCCCGTCCGGGCCGGGCTTTTGCTCTATGGTGGTGGATTCGACTATTTTGGCCACCGAAGCTCTGTCGTTCAGAGACACATTTTCCCGAAAAGCTTTCAAAGCCATGGCCCGGTACATGGCGCCGGTATCAATATAGAGATATCCCAACTCCCGAGCCACCAGCTTGGCGGTGGTGCTTTTGCCAGAGGCCGCCGGACCGTCAATGGCTATGACCATTCTCCTGCCCGCTACTGGGATCGGCGGACCTCTTTAAGGACCTTTTTCAAAGCCACCACCAGTTTTTTATTCTGTTTCTCGGAGCCGATGGTGACCCTCAGGGCGGTGGGCAGCCCGTAGTTCTTGACCGGCCGGATGATGATGCTTAGCTTCTGCAGGCGGGTGAAGATCTCCATCGAGTCCAGCCGGGGGTCGACAAGTATGAAATTACCCTCCGACGGGACATAGAACAGCTTCATCTTCTCGAACTGGCGGTATAAAAATTCCTTGCCGGCATCGTTCACCCGGCGGCTGTGCTCCAGGTGCTTGACGTCGTCCAAGGCGGCCAGGCAGCCTGCCTGGGACAACAAGCTTATATTGAACGGCAGCCGAACCTTTCTTATCGAGGCGATCAATTCCGGATGGCCGATGCCATAGCCCACCCGAAGGCCAGCCAGACCGTATATCTTGGAGAAGGTGTGCAGGATGATTATATTCGAGTGATCCTTTAACAGTTCCAGGCTTCTGGGGAAATCGCTTCGGGTTATATATTCGGAATAAGCCTCGTCCAATATTATGACACAGCCCCCGGGAACGGCTTTGATAAAAGCCTTGAGCTGGTCGTGGCTGATCATGGTTCCGGTGGGATTGTTGGGATTGGCGATATAGACCACCTTGGTCTGCGGAGTGACCGCCCGGGCCATGGCCTCCAGATCAGGGGTATAATTCTTCAAAGGGACCTCGGTAAGGTCGGCATCGGTCATTTTGGCCGCTATCTTGCCCATCACAAAAGATTGCTCGGCCATTACCACATGATCTTTAGGCGCCACGAAGGATTTGAATATAAATTCGATGATATCCACCGAGCCGTTGCCGAATATCAGCTGGTTTTCGCTTACTCCCAGGTGATCGGACAGCCTCTGGCCCAGGGCATAACAGCCGTCATCGGGATACAGATTGATCTCCTTTAACGCCTGGCGGATGGCCTTGACCGCCAGCTTTGACGGGCCCAATGGATTCTCGTTGGAGGCCAGTTTTATTATCCTGCCCTTGAGCCCCAGCTCACGGCGTACTTCTTCGATGGGCTTGCCGGGAATATAAGGGCTGATGGAACCGATATTATCCCTGGGCTGGGGTATCATCTTATTGCTCCAACTACAGAGTTATCAATTGGTTATACTAAAATAACTTGATATTATAGCATAAAATGAATTTAAAATCAAGCAAAGAAAATTACATTGTGGTAGACTAATGATTATGTCAGGGGTTAACTGATTTGTGATAAAGTCAGGGTATGAGCAAAGAAAGAATCACCCTGACCATGAGCGA